>JBBQRA010000005.1:0-54407 GCA_038215275.1 Bryobacterales bacterium
CAGTAGTTGACGGGCCTCGGGATAAGCGGGTTGTCCCATCCCGTGCCACCAGCGCCGGATAGTCTCCACGGCGAAGGCGGCCGTATCATGATCGACGCCTACACTCACCCACCCCGTATTGTTGCCCACGTCGTACACCCCATACGGTGCAGCACGCCCCAACTCCTTGATCAGGAATTCATGCACACTCACCGGTTCGGGATCACCGTTGGGGCGCAGTTCTTCCCCCCGATTCTTGAAGTGTCCTACCAGTTCTTTCTTTTTCGTATCCACCGAAATGACAGGTTGGTGTTCGGTCAACATCCGTCCCACTTCTTCGTGGATATGCTGGAACTGTTCATTACGGTCGGCGTGGCTGGTTCCTTCTTGCGTCTTCTTGTTGGCTTGCAGGCTGTAGCCTAACTCATGCAATAGCTCCGCAATCATGCGGTGACTGGTTTGATGGCCTTGCGCCCGCAGTTCGGCCGCCAACTTCCGCACGCTTTTGCAGGTCCAGCGCAACGGCGGTTCCGGATCGCCCCGATTCACCGGATCCACCAGCCATTCCAGATCCCTTTTCAGCGTACTGTCCGTATCGACTGTCTTTTTTCGTCCGCCGCCCGGGCGGCGAATCCTCGCCGCTCCGGCCGTAGTTGCGGGAACAGGCTCGTCCAATTCCTTAATGCCCTGAATAATAGCCCGGCGCGACACCCCAGTCGCAGCCGCCACCAACGATGTGCCTCCGAAGCCCAAAGCGACACTCTCGCTGGACGCAACCAGCCTTCGCATCCGCTCGTCCAGAAACGGCGTCAACTTCTGAAAGCGAGTGCGGATTTCGTCTGCCTGCGCCACTGCTCCCAGCATAGAACATTTCTGTCGCTAAATGTTCTACTTGTTTTGTGACAGGCCCTAAGAGCGGCCACTCTCACTTTTTCGGCTCTAGCTGGGCGGCCGTCGCATTCAGAATCACGATGTCCACTCGCCGGTTCTTCGCCCTGCCTTCCTCGGTCCCGTTATGCGCTAGCGGGACCGTATCGCCGTAGCCCATCACCGCCATTCTTCCCCGCTCAATCCCGTACCGTTCTTCAAACAAAGCCATTACTGAGATTGCCCTTGCCGCCGACAGGTCCCAGTTGCTCCGGAACCGCTCGGTTTGAATCGGGATGGCGTCGGTGTGGCCTTCGAGCCGGATCGGGTTTGGCAACTTCTCCAGACTTCGGGCCACTTTCTCGATGCTCGGGAGCGCAGTCTCATACACTCCGTCATCGCCGGACGGGAAGAACCCGGCCTGCCGAAGGCTTACCACCAGCCCCCTCTGCGTCATCTGTACCTGCATGGACCCATCGCTCACTTCTTTCTTGAGCTCGGTGAGCAGCTTCTCCAGCGTCGGCTTCAAATCCGGCTGACTGCCGCCAGGGCCGCGCCACTGCGCGTTTCCCTTGCCTTTGTCATCTACCGTTCCACCCAGAATGCCAGCAATTTTCGCCACCAGCCGGTCGCTCTCCAGCGCGCGCTTCACTGAGTCGGAGATCATCTGCTGCCTGCCCTTGTCCGCCTGCGAACTGGCGAATAGTACGACGAAGAAGGCGAATAGCAGCGTAATGAAGTCGGCGTAGGAAACCAGCCACCGATCGTGGTTCTCCGGATCTTGCGACCGCCGCCTTCCGTTCCTCACGCCACCCTCTGCCGCGAAGACCGCGCCGGAGCGACCGGATCCACGTCCAGATACGTTTCCAGCTTGTCCTTGATCAGCTTCGGATTTAAACCGTCCACAATCGCCAGCACCCCTTCAATCATCATTTCGCGCGCCTCACTTTCTAGGCGCGCCCGCGCCTTGATCTTGTTTCCCGCTGGCAGGAACAGCAGATTCGCCAGCGCCACTCCATATACCGTCGCGACAAAAGAAACGGCGATCCCATGTCCTACCCGGTCAATGTCGGCCAGATTCTTCATCACTTGAATTAAGCCCATGACCGCGCCGATGATCCCCACCGTCGGTGAGTAGCTACCGGCGCTCTCCCAGATTTTGGCTTCCTGCTCGGCTCGCGCTTCGCGGACCATGATCTCGAGCTCCATCATCCGCCGCAACTCGTTCGTATCGACACCGTCCACAGCCAGTTTCAGGGCCTTCAGCAGAAACGGATCCTGGATGTTGTCGAACTCGTCTTCGAGCGAGATCAGCCCCATCCGGCGGGCCCGCGTCGCCAAACTGACGATCTCCTCGACGATATCCGGCTTTGACCGCGGCGATTCAAACAACACATCGCGCAGCCGCAGGATGCCGCCGCGCAGCGTCCTCATCGGATAGTGCACCATCACGGCGCCCATCGTTCCACCGAGCACAATCAAGAGCGCGGTGTGTTGCGCCACATCGTGCAGCGAACCGCCCTCGAGCAACAGTCCTCCCACGATCGCAAAAAACGCGAGCAACAACCCGCCCAGTGTCGCCAAATCCGGCCGGAAGTTGCTCCTACCTGCCATGGGCAACCGTCAGCAGCGGAACAGTCTGGTTGACGCGCTGGCGGAAGGCAACAACCCGGTCGATGACCTCAGCCGGCGTTTCGCGCACGACTACTTTCTGGCCGTTCGTCAAACGAACGATCGTGTCCGGGATCGATTCGATCTGCTCAATCAAATCGTCATTGAGCACCATCGGTAAACCGTTAATGCGAGTCAGAGCAATCATTTGAGTTGGGGCCTCTTTTTGCTTTTCGTCCCCCCCCACCCAATTCTTGAGCCTATTTCATTAGCTTTAGGATTTCCCTCAACTCCGCCTGAACTTCACTCCAGCTTTCGCGCGGAATCTCTTCTTCCATCGCAAACAGGGCCGCCTGCTGCTTCCGCGGCTTCACCGCCGGTTTCGCCACGACGATTGCTTTGCCCCGCTGGTCGAGCGCCTTACGCGCTCCTTCAATCGTGAATCGCTTATCGTAGAGCAGTCGCTTAATCTCAAGAATCAGCTCCACTTCCTTGCGCGGATACAGCCGCTGATTCGTGCCGCTCTTTTTCGGCCGCAGTTGCGAGAACTCGGTCTCCCAATACCGCAACACGTATGGCTTCACGCCCGCCAACTTGCTTACATCGCCGATGCGGAAGTAGAGCTTATTGGGGATCTCTTGGGTCTCCGAAAGGAGTTCACTTTCGGAAGTCGATTCTGGCTGGTTGCGCGCAGACACCTTGTGCATAGTATGCACCCGACGGCGATACTGGCGCTACCCCAAATCCCTCCGGCGCTGCCTTAGCTTCCTCCGGCGTTACCATGGAGTTTCCATGCAAGTCCTCTCCGGAATCCATCCCGTCACGGAAGCCCTCCGCGCCGGCCAACCCATCGAGCGCATCCTCATCGCCAAAGGCGCAGGCGGTCCCAAGCTCCAACTCATCATCGACCTCGCCAAAAAGGCCAAGGTTCCCCTCCGCTACGAACCCCGCGAAGCCCTCGACCGCTCGAGCAAAGCAGCCACCCACCAGGGCGTCGTCGCCTTCACTACCGGCCAGCGCTACGCCCAGTTCACCGAGATTCCGGAGAAGGCTCAACTCCTCGTCCTCCTCGACGGCGTCGAAGATCCCCATAATCTTGGAGCCATTATCCGTTCCGCCCACGCCGCCGGCGCCGACGCTGTCCTCCTACCGGATCGCCGCGCCGCCCCCGTCACCGAAGTCGCCGCCAAGGCCGCCGCGGGCGCCCTGGCCCATATGCCCATCGTCCGCATCGGTAATGTTGCCCAGACCCTCGAAAAACTCAAGCAGCAAGGTTACTGGATCTACGGCCTCACCGAACGCGGAACCGAGACTTACGACAAGGTTGCGTTTCATTTGCCCACCGTCCTCGTCGTCGGGGCCGAAGGAGCTGGCCTGCACGACTTGGTGGCCAAGAACTGCGACGTGCTCGTGAACATCCCGATGCATGGAAAGATCGGATCGCTCAATGTAAGTGTTGCCACTGGCGTCGCTTTATTTGAATGGCGGCGCCGCGCTGCAACCACACGGTAGAGCGATACCATAGAAGCAATGCGCCAACTCCTCGCGCTGTCCCTCGCGGTAGTTACTCTACTCGCTCCACTCCAAGCAGCTGTTCCGGTTCGCGCCCGTAAGGCGATGGTGGTCTCTCGCGAGGCCCATGCCACGGATGCCGGCGTGTCTGCTCTGCAAGCTGGCGGCAACGCCGTCGACGCCGCCGTCGCCGTCGGGCTGGCGCTGGCAGTTACGCATCCCTCGGCCGGCAATCTTGGCGGGGGCGGCTTCATGCTCGTCCGCTTCGCCGACGGACGCAGCACGTTCATCGACTTCCGGGAACGCGCCCCAGAAAAGGCCACTCGCGACATGTATCTGGACAAGGACGGCAAGCCTACCCGCGATTCGCTCCTTGGGTGGCGCGCCGCAGGCATCCCAGGGACCGTTCGCGGCTTCGAACTCGCCCACAAGAAGTACGGCAAGGCCAAGTGGGCGGACCTCGTCGCGCCCGCCGTGAAGCTGGCCAAACAAGGGTTCCCCGTCAGCTACGGCCTGGCCAACACGCTCAAGAATGCGAAGAACCTGCCGCAATTTCCCGACTCGAGACGGATTTTTCAGCGTGATGGTAACTTCTACGAACCAGGAGACCGGCTGGTCCAGCCCGAACTCGGCACCGTCCTCGAGCGCATTCAAAAGGTGGGCCCCAAAGATTTCTACGAAGGCCAAACCGCCCGTAAGCTGGTTGCGGCAATGGAGAAGGTGGGCGGCCTCTTCACGCTCAACGACTTGAAGAACTACGCTGCCGTCGAACGCGCGCCGCTTTCGGGCAGCTACCGCGGCTACGAGATCATCACAGCCCCGCCGCCCAGCTCAGGCGGCATCGGCATTCTGCAAATGCTCGGTGTTCTCGAAAAGACCAAGTACGCCTCCTTCGGCGCCGGCTCTGCGCAAGCGATCCATTACACCGCGGAAGCCATGCGCCGCTACTACGCCGATCGCTCCGAGCATCTCGGCGACCCGGACTTCTTTCAGGTGCCCACGAAGAAGCTCCTCGATCCCCGATATCTGACCAAACTCCGCGACTCCATCGACCCCAACACCGCTACCAATTCAGACAAGATCAAACCCGGCGAACTGGCCGCCTATGAGTCCACCGAAACCACTCACTACTCCATCGTCGACTCGACCGGCAACGCCGTCGCCGTGACCTATACCTTAAACGGAGGCTACGGCTCCGGTGCGACGGCGCCCGGCCTTGGCTTCCTGCTGAACAATGAGATGGACGACTTCTCCGTTAAGCCTGGTGCTCCGAATATGTACGGCGCTATTGGCGGCGAAGCCAACGCCATCCAACCCGGAAAACGCCCGCTGAGCTCGATGAGCCCCAGTATCGTGCTGAAGGATGGCAAGCTGGCTTTGGTGGTCGGCACCCCCGGCGGCACTCGTATCTTGACGAGCGTCATGCAGGTCATCCAGAACGTCATCGACTTCCAGATGACGATCCAGAACGCAGTGAATTTTCCTCGCTTCCACCATCAGTGGCGCCCCGACAAGCTCTACCTTGAACCCGGCTTCTCGCCGGACACGCGACGCTTGCTCGAACAGAAGGGCCATACGCTCGAAACCGCCGCCAACATCTGCGAGATTGCCGCCATCCAGGTTGAACCCAATGGCTGGCTCGCCGGAGCATCGGATCCCCGCGTTGAGGGCAAGGCCGCCGGATACTAACCTAAATGAATCACGCCGTCTCCACCCACTTCTTCGTCAACCACCGGTTGAACAACGTCTGGCTCGACAAGATCTATGAAGCCGGCATCCCCGCCGTCGAAATCTTCTGCGCCAAGCAGCATCTCGACTGGCACAACAAGGCGCAGATCAACGAACTTGCACACTGGTTCTCCGATGCGCCGTTGAAGCTGCATTCGCTCCATTCGCCAATGTTCAACGATGAGGTCTGGGGCCGCACCGGTCCCTCTTCCATCATCAACATCGCCGATCTCAACAAGCCCCGCCGCATCGCCGCGGTCGACGAAATCAAGCGGACGCTCGAAATTGCCGACCGCATTCCCTGCCGCTATCTCATCCAGCATCTGGGCGCCCCTGTTGACGACTTTGACGAAGCCAAACTCGAACTAGCCTTCAGTTCGCTCGAAGAGATCAGCCTCTTCGCCCGCCATCGCGGCGTCGAAGTGCTGCTTGAAAACATCCCGAACGGCCTTAGCTCGGCCGAAAAGCTCAACTATTTTCTCGGCATTACCCATCTCAACCTCGGCTACTGCCTTGACGTTGGCCACGCCAATCTCATGGACGGTGTCGCCCCCACTTTCGAACTGATGAAAGACCGCATCAAGTCGACCCACGTCCACGACAACGACGGTAAGAACGACAAGCACCTCTTCCCCACCTTGGCGGAGGGCGGCACGGTCAACTGGGCTGAAACGATGGGCCTCCTCCGCTCCCGCGAGCATCAGTATCCCTTGTTACTCGAGCTCAAAGAGAGCCCGGACTTCGCGCAACCGCTCGAAGCCATTCAGCGGATTTTCGACAACCTGGAGAAACTGTAAATGTCCCTCGCCCACGTCCGAATTGCGGACATCGCCCAGCACGACGGTCAAACCGTGACCCTCGCCGGCTGGCTGTATAACCTGCGCAAGAGTGGCAAGATCTGCTTCCCCATCCTGCGTGATGGCTCCGGCATCATTCAATGCGTCGCCGTCAAAGCCAGTCTGCCCGAAGAGACTTTTGAGGCGCTCAAGAACCTCACCCAGGAATCCTCGATCAAGATAACCGGCAAGGTCCGCGCCGAACAACGGGCCACCGGCGGATTCGAACTCGACGTCGAGTCTTGCGAAATCATCCAACGCGTTCCCGAAGAAGTCCCCTATCCCATTACGCCCAAGGATCACGGCATCGACTTCCTGATGGACCACCGGCACCTCTGGCTCCGCTCCCGCCGTCAGTTCGCCATCGGCAAGGTGCGTCACGAAGTGATAAAAGCCACGCGCGACTACTTCGACTCGAACGGCTTCACGCTCGTCGATTGCCCCATCTTCACCCCCGCCGCCTGCGAAGGTACGACGACCCTGTTTGAAGTCGATTACTTCGAAGATGAAAAGGTCTATCTCACCCAGTCCGGCCAGCTCTATAACGAAGCCAACGCGATGGCCTTCGGTAACGTTTACTGCTTCGGACCCACCTTCCGGGCCGAGAAATCGAAAACCCGCCGGCATCTCACCGAGTTCTGGATGGTAGAGCCGGAGATGGCCTATGCCACGCTCGAAGACGTCAAGACTCTCGCCGAAGGCCTCGTGTGCTTCATCGCTCAGCGCGTGCTCGCCAACCGCCGGGCGGAACTCACTATCCTCGAACGCGATGTCACCAAGCTTGAGGCGATCACAGGCCCCTTCCCTCGCATTACCTACGATGAAGCCGTCCAGATTCTCCAGCGCAAGGGCAGCGAGATCCAATGGGGCAGCGACTTCGGCGGCACCGATGAAACCCTCCTTGCTGAAGAGTTCGACAAGCCGGTACTCGTCGAAAAGTACCCGGCACAAGTGAAGGCCTTCTACTTTCAGCCCGACGACGAACGTCCCGAACTCGCCCTCGGCGTCGACATGTTGGCCCCGGAAGGCTACGGCGAAATCATCGGCGGCGGCCAGCGCATTCACGATTACGACCTCCTGCTCAAGCGCATCGAAGACCATCACCTCCCGAAGGAAGCCTTCGAGTGGTATCTCGATCTCCGTCGCTACGGCAGCGTCCCGCACGCCGGATTCGGCATGGGCATTGAACGGTGCGTCGCCTGGATGTGCGGCCTCGAACATATTCGGGAAACGATCGCCTACCCCCGCATGCTCTACCGTACGAGGCCGTAGTGCATTCGAAATCCACCATCGCCATCATCGGTGCGCCCATGGACCTCGGCGCCGGCCGCCGTGGCGTCGACATGGGCCCATCCGCCATCCGGGTGGCCGGCCTCGGCAGACGTCTCGCCGCTCTCGGCTACACGATTGAAGATCGCGGCAACGTCGCCGTCGAGCAGGCCGAAGCCATCCCGGCTGGCCCTGCCAGTTCGCATCATCTGCCGGAGATCGCCGCCTCCTGCGCGCGCATCGCCGAACTCGTGGGCACGGCGCTCGACCAAGGGAAGTTGCCGCTCATCCTCGGCGGCGACCATTCCATCTCGGCCGGCTCCGTCAGTGGAGTGGCAAATTACTATCAGCGACGAAACGAAGCCATTGGGATCATCTGGGTGGATGCCCACGCCGACATGAACACGCCAGCCACCACCCCTAGCGGCAACGTCCACGGCATGCCCCTGGCGTCATTGCTTGGCGATGGCCCTGCCGCGCTGGTCAATCTCTGCGGCTTTTCCCCCAAGGTGAATCCCCGCAACGTCGCCATCATCGGCCTCCGTGATGTCGATTCGCTCGAAGCCGAGCATGTCAGGGCCACCGGCGTCCGGACGTTCACCATGCGCGACATCGACGAACGCGGCATGCCCGCCGTCATGCACGAAGCCATAGCCCTCGCCAGCGCCGGCACGGCCGGCATCCATCTCAGCTTTGACATGGACTCCATCGACCCCGACGAAGCCCCTGGCGTCGGCACCCCCGTCCGCGGCGGCCTCAGCTACCGCGAGACCCATCTGGCCATGGAGATCCTTGCCGATTGCGGCCGTCTTGTAAGCCTAGAAGTCGTCGAAGTAAACCCCGTGCTGGACGTTGCTAACCGAACGGCCGACCTGGCCGTCGAAGTAGTGACTTCGGCCTTAGGAAAGAAAATTCTGTGAAAATGCGCGTTGCAGTTCTCCAAGGCGGCCGAAGCGGCGAACATGACATCTCGCTCCGCTCCGCCAAGTCCGTCTCCGCAGCCCTTGAAGCCAATGCCTATGAGGTCGTCCCCTACGTGATCTCCCTCGAAGGGAAGTGGAGCCCGGCTCCGCTGCTGCCCGAACCCGGCGCCAACCCCGGCATCGACGTCGTCTTCCCGGTACTCCACGGCACGTTTGGCGAAGATGGCACCGTGCAGGGTCTGCTCGAACTGGCCGACCTCCCGTATGTCGGGCCCGGCGTGATGGCCTCTTCCCTGGCCATGGACAAGGAGCTGCTCAAACGCGTCTGCGCCGAGCGGGGCCTCCCGGTCACGGAGTATCTCACCCAGTACCGCGGCACCCTTGACCCATACGCCATTGAAGCCGTTTTCGCCTACCCCGTCTTCGTCAAGCCAGCCAACCTCGGCAGCTCCGTCGGCATCTCGAAGGCGCACAACCATCCGGAACTGGTCGCCGCCCTTGAGTTCGCCGCCCGCTACGACTGGAAAATTCTCATCGAACGGACCATCGTCGGGCGGGAACTGGAATGCGCCGTTCTCGGCAACTACGATAGTGCTCGCGCGTCCGCGCCCTGCGAAATCCTGCCCTCGCGCGAATTCTACGATTACGAAGACAAGTATCTGCTCGACGCCGCAAAGACGGAACTCCCCGCCGACCTCGACCCTTTAACTACCAGTGAGCTCCAACGTCTCGCCGTGGCTGCCTACTTGGCCTGCAACTGCGAAGGCATGAGCCGCGTCGATTTTCTGATGGAAAGATCCACCGGCCGCCTCTATCTCAACGAGATCAACACCATCCCCGGCTTCACCTCCATCAGCATGTATCCGAAGATGTGGGAGCACAGCGGCGTCCCGCTCAACGCTCTCGTTGAACAGCTTATTCAACTTGCGCTCGCCCGCCACGAGCGCAAGAAGGCGACGCAATTCACCCGATGAAGTCTCGCTGCATCCTGGCCCTGTTCGCCACGAGCCTCCTGCCGGCCCAAGAGCCGGACGACCTGGCGGCCTCGGTCAAGAAGATCCTCGACGTCTACGAGATCGCCCGGGAGAATCACGCCGACCCTACTGACTCGACCAAGCTCTTTTACGAAGGCATTATCCCTGGCCTGCTCCGGAAGCTCGACCCCCATTCGGTCTTCCTCGATCCGGGCCAATTTGACCAGCTCAAGCGCATGCAGCGAAGTGAGTCAAAGGGTTTCGGCAGTGTCGTCAGCATCCTCCCTGGACGCGTCCAGGTGCTCCAGGCGATTCCTGGTGCGCCGATCGCCAAAGCCGGCATCTCTGCTGGTGACGAGATTCTTGCTATCAACAACATCGCTCTCGGACCCTTGACCACCGAGCAGTTGACTCAGGTCCTCAGCCAGGCGCGTCAGGCTCCGGCCGTCGTCCACGTCCGCAAGCCCGGTAATGCCCGGCCCATCCAATTCACTCTCATTCCGGAGGAGATGCAGTCCAGCTCCGTCGAGCGGGCGTTTCTGCTCAAGCCCGGTTACGGCTACCTCCGGGTCACCAGTTTCGACGACAAGACGGCCACCGACATCAAGGCCGGCATCGAGAAGATTGGAGGCCACAGCCTTCAGGGCCTGGTGCTCGATCTTCGCAACAACCCCGGCGGCGTCGTCGCTAGCGCCATTGACACCGCTTCTCTCTTCCTCCAACCCGGGCAAACCATTCTTAGCGCCAAGGGCCGCCGCATGAACGGCGAAGAGAAAGTGCCTGCCACGGCGAGCCCGTACCGGTTTCGTCTCGCCGTCCTGGTCAACGCCAAGAGCGCCAGCGCCTCCGAGATTGTCGCCGGAGCGTTGCAGGACCATGACCGGGCGACCATCCTCGGCGAACCCACTTTTGGTAAGGGCCTCGTCCAGAACGTGCTGCCCATTTCGCAATCGACGGGCCTGGCTCTTACGATGGCTTTCTACTATACGCCCAGCGGCCGCAGCATCCAGAAGCCCCTGCTCGACATGCAGCTGGAACATGTCACTGCCGCACCCCGTCAGGAGTACAAGACCGACTCCGGCCGGATCGTCCGCGGCGGCGGCGGCATTGACCCCGATCAACCCGTCAACCCCCCGCCCTACAAGCGCCTCGAAATGGTGCTCGACGCCACCGGCGCCTACGCCGCCTTCGGCACTGAGTATCTCCGTGCTGAGCGCCCCACCATAGTTCCCGGCTGGCAGATACCCAAGCCCCTCCTCGACCGCTTCCGATCCTGGCTCAGCCAGAACAAAATCCAGCCGAGCATCTCTGACTGGTTTGCGAGCGCCGAATGGATCGAGTACCGTCTCCGCCAGGAGATTGTCAACCTAAGCCTTGGTGTTGAAGAGGGCGACAAGGTGGAAGCCGAACGCGAACCTTGGATCGCCGCGGCCCTGGCGAGCATCTCTCGACAGTGAGCACATCCCTCTTCTCCCCTCTCGACCTCCGCGGCGTCACCTTTCCCAACCGCATCTTCGTCTCGTCCATGTGCCAATACTCGGCCACCGGCGGCTTCCCTACGGATTGGCATCTGGTCCACCTCGGCGGCCGGTCCCTCGGTGTCGGCGCCGTGATTGCCGAAGCCACCGCCGTCCGTCCCGAAGGCCGCATCACCTCTGGCTGCACCGGCATCTGGTCCGACGCCCACATCGCCCCCTGGGCGCGCATCGCGGACTTCATCCGCTCTCAAGGCGCCGTCGCCGGCCTTCAGATCGCCCATGCCGGACGCAAGGCCTCCACATCAGTCCCTTGGCTCGGAGGCAATCCGCTAACGGAGGGCGCCTGGACCACCGTTGCCCCCAGCGCCATCCCCTTCGACGATGGTTATTCCACCCCCCACGAACTTACGACGGACGAGATCGCCGACCTGGCCGACTCGTACGCTGCCGCCACTCGCCGCGTCAAATCAGCCGGTTTCGCCCTCGTCGAAATCCATGCCGCCCACGGCTATCTTCTCAACTCCTTCCTCTCCCCGCTCTCGAATCGCCGCACGGACCGTTACGCCGATGGCCGCGTCCTTCTTCTCGAAGTGATCGCCGCCGTCCGCTCGGAATGGTCCGGCCCCCTGTTCCTCCGCGTCTCAGCCTCCGACTGGGTTGAGGGCGGCTGGACGATCGACGATACCGTCGCCCTCGCCACGCTCGTCAAGGAACACGGAGTCGACCTGCTCGATTGCTCCTCCGGGGGCAACAGCCCGCTGCAGAAGATCGTTCTCGGCCCTGGTTATCAGGTGACTTTCGCCGAGCGGGTGCGCCGCGAGTCCGGACTTGCCACCGGCGCCGTCGGCATGATCACCTCGCCCGAACAGGCCGATACCATTATCCGCACCGGCCAGGCCGACATCGTCCTTCTCGCCCGCGAACTCTTGCGGAATCCAACGTGGGCCCTCCACGCGGCCAAGGCCCTCCGCGCCACGCCGCGCACGCCGAATCAGTACCTCCGCGCGTTCTGATCGCTCCCGAGCATCGCTGTGGCCGCGCAGTTGCCCAGCACATTCACGCCTGTTCGAATCATGTCGATCACTGCATCCACGCCCAACAACATCGCCAGCCCCTCCAGGGGCAGCCCAAACCCCGAGAACAGACTCGACAGGATCACGAAGTTGGCCCGCGGAATTCCTGCCACGCCCTTGCTCGTTAATTTCAGCGTTGCCAGGATCATCACCTGCTGCCCGAAGCTCAGATCGATCCCCGCCGCCTGCGCCACAAACAGAGTCGCCATCGCCAAGTGAATCGTGCTGCCGCATAGGTTGAAGCTCAACCCGAGCGGCAGCGCCAGACTCACGACCGACCGCCGCACCCCAAAACCCTCCATCGCCTCCATGGCCTTCGGCAGCGCCGCCGCGCTCGATGTCGTCCCGAGCGCAATCAAAAACGGCTCCCGCACCGCCACGGCGAATCGCCGCAGCGGAACCCGCGCCCACCACAGCCCCAGCACAATCACCCCCACGAAGATCCCCTGCGCCAACCAAGCCACCAACGCGAAGTAGCTTAGCCCTTGGATTACGGAGAACCCGCCTGCCCCCACCGTCGCCGCCATCGAGGCCGCAACTCCCGCGGGCGCCAGCAGCATCACATACCGGATGTACTCATAAGAAACCGCCGCCACTGACTCGGCGAACCGCACGAATCGCTCCTGCCCTTGCGCCGCCACCCCCACCATCACGCTGAAGATCACAATCTGCAGCACGTTCCCCTTCGCCATCGCGTCGAAGATGCTGGTCGGAAACAGGTTCTCCAGCACCTGCCCGAATCCTACCGGCGGCGCCGCCGCCACCGGTTCCGCCCGCAGAGTCACCCCGACTCCCGGCTGCAGGCACCACACCATCGCCCAGCCCAGCAGCAGCGCGATCGAGGTCGCAATCTCGAACAGCAGGACTGCGCGGCCTCCCAGCCGCCCAATCCCCGATCCCCGCGCACATCCCGCTACCAGCGACCCGAAGAGCACCGGCGCAATCACCGATTGGATCAGCTTCAAGAACATCCGCCCAACCGGCGCCAAGCTCTGCCCGAACTCCGGCCACACCAACCCCACCGCCGCGCCCACAGCCATGCTGAGAAGGAGATAGACGCTAAGCAATCTTCCTGACCAAGCGCGCGGGGAGACTGAAGAGCGACCAGATGAACTCCAGGACGCCCGACACAGCCACGCCAACCAGGCGGAACGGCAGCAGGACCAGCCAAATCACCGGGTAGAGCAGCAGAGCCAGGATGGCCAGAGGCCAGCACAGGATGAGCAAAATGCACCACAGCAGAAATTTGAGCATGAGAATACCCCCTTCAACTGGAATTACGCATTTTACCAGTCTGAAGTTCGGCTAAACTCGGAATCTATGCGGTGGACTCTCATTTTTTTGTTGACCGCATTGCTCCGCGCCGAAGAATGGTCCGCGGACAAGGCGCGGCGTGTAGAGCAGGCAATCGAAGCCGAGCGTCAACGGCAGCAGGTCGTCGGCCTCAGCGTGGCGGTCGCGGAAGCCGGTCTGCTTCGCTTTGTTGATGGCTTCGGCAAGGCCGACCTGGAACACGATGTGGACGCCACGCAGGATACCGTCTATCGCTTGGCCTCGATCTCGAAACCCATCACGGCCGTCGCCGCCCTTCAACTCCACGAACGCGGCAAACTCAACCTGAACGCGCCAGTTCAAGATTATGTCCCCAGCTTCCCGCAGAAACAATGGGGAGTCTCCGTCCGCGATCTCCTCAGCCACCTCGCCGGCGTGCGCCACTACCGGGGAGGGGAACTGGCTTCGACCGCGCACTATACCAATCTCAGGGAGCCGCTCAGGATTTTCGCCGAAGATCCGCTGCTGCATCAGCCCCGCACGAAGTACCTTTACACCACCTACGGCTACAACCTCATCGGCGCCGCCGTTGAAGCCGCCGCGGGCATTCCGTTTTTGCACTATCTCCGCGAGAACGTCTTTAAGCCCGCCGGAATGGTCACCATCCGTTCCGATCATCAGGCGGAAGTTATCCGCCATCGCACCCGAGGCTACGCCAGAAGCAAAGAGGGCCGAATCATCAACACAGGCTTGGCTGACACCAGCAACAAGATCCCCGGAGGGGGTCTCGTCGCCACCGTGTTTGACCTCATCGGCTTTGCCAACGCCTACGACTCCGGCCTGCTGCTGAAGCGTCCCACCATGCGCATGATGACCCAGCGCCAGCGCCTTCTCGACGGCCAACTTACGGGCTACGGCCTCGGCTGGAACGTCATGCCTATCGCCGGCCGCCCGGCCATTTCCCATAGCGGTTCGCAACAAGGTTCACGGACGATCCTGGTCCTCTACCCGGACTCCAAGCTAACAATCGTGGTCCTGGCGAACTCCGATTACGCCGTCGTCAGCGACTTCGTCTCGGCTATCTTGAAGGCGCTCGAAACGCCCTCGTCCGCGTGATAGCTGCTCCGCACCAAAGGCCCGGCTTCCACGTGGGCATAGCCCAATTCGTAGCCAAGCCTCCGGTACTCGTTGAACTCTTCGACCGGGATATAACGGAGAATCGGCAGGTGCTTCGGCGAAGGCCGCAAGTACTGCCCGAGCGTAAGGATATCGACGTGATGCGCTCGGAGGTCCTTCATCACCTGGATGACTTCTTCCTGCGTCTCGCCCAGGCCCAGCATGACGCCGGACTTGGTCGGAGTCTGCGGCCTTAGCTGTTTTGCATAGGCCAACATATCGAGCGACCGCTCGTAGCGAGCGCCGAGACGCACCATCCGGTACAGCCGCGGGACGGTTTCCGTGTTGTGGTTGAGCACGTCTGGCGCCGCGTCCATCACGATCTCCATGGCTTCGTGTCTGCCCTGAAAATCCGGTACCAACACTTCCACCTGGCATCCTGGAACGCGCTCGCGGATGGCTTCGATCGTCATCTTGAAAAGCAGCGCCCCGCCGTCCTTCCGGTCGTCGCGATTGACGCTGGTGACGACGGCGTAGCGAAGGCCCATTAGAGCAACGGCTTCGGCGACGCGCCGCGGCTCATCCATGTCGACTTCCAGCGGAGCGCCTTTTTGCACCGCGCAGAAGCCGCACCGGCGAGTGCAGACGTTGCCGAGGATCATGAACGTGGCAGTGCGCCGGTTCCAGCAGTCCCCGATATTCGGGCAGGCGGCCGACTCACAAACGGTGTGCAGTTTCAGGTCGGTCACCAGTTGCTTCAGGTCCCGGTAGTTGTCTCCAACCGGAGCCGGAGCGCGGAGCCACTTGGGCCGTTCAACCTTGGGTTCGATGGTAACCAGCACTGCTTTCAGAATACCCCAAACCTCGCTGCCTACTGCGAGCCGAACCTAGACAGCGTACTGCGAAGACCTGGCCGAAATCGTCACCGCCTGTAACGTCTGATCGGATAGACTGAAGATTCATACGTTGCACTGTTTTGAGCCGCAACAAGCAGGATGAGCCGTCCGAAATCATGGCCCGTTCCGGAGCGATCCCATTGTCCCAACTTGTTCGTGATTCCGCTATCATCAAACTCACTCGTGGTCTGAGTCTGAAGCTGCTCGGCAGTGCGCCATCCGTACGTCTGGCCCTGCCGCCTTCCGCCACCTTTGCGTTGAAGCCCGTCGACGTCCCGGGTTTCGAGCCTATTCCCCGCCTACTTCATCAGGTAGGGGATACCGTCCTTGCCGGAGATCCCATCGTAGCCAGCAAGGCCACGCCGGAAGTGGTCTTATCCGCGCCCGTTAGCGGCGAGATCGTCGAGGTCCGCCGGGGCGACAAACGAGCTATTACCGAGATCGTCATCGAAGCCGGACGGCACGTCGACTTCCGCTCGTTTCCAAAGCCTCGCCTCGAATCTCGCGACGAGATCCGCCAAATCCTGCTCACCAGCGGCGCGTGGGCCCTCCTCCGCCAACGCCCGTTCAATACTTTCGCCGACCCCTCCGTTACGCCCCGCGATATCTTCGTCTCCTGTTTCGACTCGGCGCCCCTGGCCCCGGATACCGGCTTCCTTATGCACGGCAGGGAAGAGGCTTTTCTGACGGGATTGCGGGCTCTCGGCGCGCTCACCGCTGGCAACGTTCATCTTGGTGTGAAGCCCAATTCGATTGACCTGTTTCGGCGGGCGGGCGATGCGAAGGTGCACACCTTCGACGGCCCTCACCCTGCCGGCGCCGTCGGCGTGCAGATCCATCACATCGCCCCCATCGCCAAAGGCGACGTCGTCTGGACCATCAAGGCGCAGGACGTCGCCATCATTGGCACGCTCGTCACCGACGGCATCTTCGATGCCCGCCGAACCGTCGCTCTCACCGGCTCGGAATTCATCCGCACCGGCTATGTGGATACGCGCCTGGGCGCGGCCGTCGCGCCGTTCCTTGCTGGAAATCTCAAGTCCGAACTGGTGCGCCTGATCAGTGGCAATGTGCTGACCGGAAAAAAGGTTCAGCCCGTTGGACATCTCGGCCAATTCGACGATCAGTTCACGGTCATCGAGGAAGGCGATCAACCGGAGTTCCTCGGCTGGCTCCTCCCCTCCTATCCCCGTCCGACGCTCTCCCGGACATTCCTCTCGTACTTTCTGCCCAACCGGAAATTCGCCGTCAACTCCAATCCGCACGGAGAGCAGCGGGCTCTCGTCATGACCGGTGAGTATGAACGGGTCGTCCCTATGGATCTCTATCCTCAGCACCTCATCAAGGCCATCTTATTCCGTGACTACGACCAGATAGAGGGCTTGGGAATCTATGAAGTGGTCGAAGAGGATTTAGCGCTGTGCGAGTTCGCCTGCACCTCCAAGCAGCCCGTGCAACGTATCCTCCGCGAAGGCCTCGATTGGATGAGGGGGGAAGCATGAGGATGCCACGGCTCGTTGATGCCCTGCGAGGTGCCGGTAGATGAAAGTGTTCCGCGGCCTGCTCAATCAGGCGAAGCCACATTTCACCAAGGGCGGGAAACTCGAAAAGTTCCACTACGCCTATGACGCCTTTGAGACCTTCCTCTTTGTGCCCGGCGAAACGTGTTCCGATGGTACCCACATCAAGGACGGCATCGACCTCAAACGCACAATGTTCACCGTCGTGGTCGCCCTGCTCCCTTGCCTGCTGTTTGGCATCTGGAACGTCGGGCACCAGCATTACTCCGCCACCGGGGAGTTTCCAGCGCTGGCGGCCGGCTTGGTTGAAAAGGTCCTGCTGGGCCTCATTGTTGTACTGCCGATGGTCGTCGTCTCCTATTCCGTCGGGCTCGGCATTGAGTTCGCCTTTGCTATTTTCCGGGATCATCCGGTCAATGAAGGCTTCCTCGTAACCGGCATGTTGATCCCACTCATCATGCCGCCCACGGTTCCTCTCTGGATGGTCGGCCTCGCCACCGCCTTTGCCGTCGTCATCGGCAAGGAGGCCTTCGGCGGCACCGGCATGAACATCCTGAACGTCGCTTTGATGGCGCGGGTGTTCCTCTTCTTCGCCTACCCGCCGTACATGGCCGGCGACATCGTCTGGGTCGCCGGCGACCCCTCCCGGTTTGTCGACGGCTACTCCGGAGCCACCCCGCTCGCGGTTGCCTACTCGGGCGGCCTCGCTGCCCTCGATAAGTCGTACAGCCTGGAACAGTTGTTCTGGGGCGCCATTCCCGGCTCCATCGGAGAGACCTCCGTCGCCGCTATCGGCCTAGGCGCGCTAATCCTAGTCGTGACTGGCATCGGAAGCTGGCGCATCATGCTCAGCGTCATCGTCGCTGCCGCCGCTACCGGCCTGCTCTTCCAGGTCACGGGCATTGAACCCTACTCCGGCGTGCCGCCGCACTACCATCTCGTCATGGGCAGCGTCCTCTTCGCCGCGGTGTTTATGGCGACCGATCCGGTCACGGCGGCGCAAACGCAGCCCGGTAAGTACGTTTACGGTTTCCTGATCGGCACCAGTGGCATGGTCATTCGCGTGTTAAACCCCGCCTATCCCGAAGGCTGGATGCTCGCCATCCTTCTGATGAATGTGTTCGCCCCGCTCATCGACCACGGGTTCATCAGCGCCAACATGAAACGGAGGAACGCGCGTGCACTCTAATAAGTACACCGTCGCCTATGCCGCCGTGCTTACCGCCGTGGTCGGCTCCTCACTGGCCATCGCGGTCAGCGGTCTGAAGCCCCGGCAGGAGCGCAACGCTCTCATGGCCAATCGCCGGGCCATCCTCGAGACTGTGATGGACGTCAACCCGCAAACCCTCGAAGTGGATTACCCGGCGCTGGTCACCGAGCGGGTCTTCGATCTCGCTGGCCAGGAAGTCTCCGGCGTCGAAGCTTTCTCCCTCAACCTAAAGGACGAATCGCACAAGCCTCGCGCCGAACAGCGGCTGCCCTTATTCGTGTTCTCCCGCGACGGCGTCAAGCGATACATCGTCCCCATGCAGGGAGCCGGCCTCTGGGGACCTATTGGGGCCTACCTCGCCCTCGAAGCCGATCTCAGCACCATTTATGGCGTCGCCTTCAGCCACGAAAAGGAAACGCCTGGCCTGGGCGCGGAAATTGACCGGCCCTTATTCGAAGACCGCTACAAAGGCAAGAAAATCTATGACGAGGACGCCAAGCTCGAACCCGTCGTCGTCCTGCGCGGCAGCGGCAACAATACCGCGGGCATGCCCCATGCCGTCGACGGTTTGACCGGCGCCACCATTACCCTCAGCGGAGTCTCGCAGATGTTTCGGGAGGAACTGTCCCGCTACGACCGCATCTTCGCTTCCCTTCGGCAATCCCAGTAGGAGATTCATGAGCACGCAAATTCAAATCCCGCCCAATCGCACCGCACCTCTATTCTCGAAGAAGCAGCGGAAGCTGCTCAGCGACCCCATCGGGGACAACAACCCCATCACAATTCAGGTGCTCGGTATCTGCTCCGCGCTCGCCATCACGACGCAGATGCGGACCTCTCTGGTCATGGCGCTCTCCGTGGTTTTCGTGCTCGCTTGCTCGAACGTCGCCATCTCTCTGCTCCGCAAGGGCATTCCGGAACGTATTCGGATGATCGTCCAGTTGATGGTCGTCGCCGGCCTCGTCGTGCTCGTAGACCAGGTCCTGAAGGCCTTCGCCTATGACATCAGCCGCCAACTCTCGGTTTACATTGGCCTCATCATCACGAACTGCATCGTGATGGGCCGGCTCGAAGCGTTTGCCTTGAGTAACCGGCCGTGGGACGCGCTGCTCGACGGCATCGGCAACGGCGTCGGCTATGGAGCCATTCTTATGGTTGTTGCGTTCTTCCGGGAGGTGTTTGGCGCCGGGACTTTGTTTGGATATCAGGTCGTTCCGCAGGCTTTCTACGATGCCGGCTATCGCAACAACGGCATCATGCTTACACCCGCCGCGGCCATGTTCGTCATCGGCATCATCATCTGGATCCACCGCGCGCGCAAACCGAAACTCGTCGATATCTCATAGGACTGCGTATGGAACTTGTCAATATCTTCATTCGGTCCGTCTTCATCGAGAACATGGTGCTCGCCTACTTCCTTGGCATGTGCTCCTTTCTGGCCGTGTCGAAGTCCGTAAAGACCGCTACCGGCCTGGGCCTCGCCGTAGTCTTCATGCTCAGCGTAACCGCGCCACTGAACTGGCTCATCAATAACTACCTGCTCGTAAAGGGCTCGTTTGCCTGGATCTCCCCTGCCCTCGCCGATGTCGATCTCACGTTCCTCCAGTTCATCCTCTTCATCGCGGTCATCGCCTCAATGGTCCAACTACTCGAAATGATCATGGAGCGCTTCTTCCCGCCGCTGTACTCAGCTCTGGGCATCTTCCTGCCGCTGATTACGGTGAACTGCGCCATCCTTGGCGGCTCGCTGTTCATGATCGAGCGCCAACTCAGCCTCGATGAGTCCGTCGTCTATGGCGTCGGCTCCGGAGTCGGCTTCCTGCTGGCGATTGTCGCCTTCGCTGCCATCCGGGAAAAGTTGCGCTATTCAAACGTCCCGGCCCCGCTCCGGGGTCTCGGGATCGCTTTCATCATCACCGGCCTGATGGGGCTGGCATTCATGAGCTTCGCAGGAATCACCCTATAGACAACCATGACGGAATCACAAGACATCGTATGGGCAGTGGCGGCCAGCCTGGCCGCCATGGGCATTGTCGTTCTCGGCATGGTGGGACTGTTGATTCTGGCGAAACAGCGCCTATTCTCCGCCGGAGATCTGGCCGTCATCGTCAATGGCGACTCGGAGAATCCCCTCAAGGCCAACCGCGGCGCCACGCTATTGACGGCGCTCTCCTCCAAATCCGTTTATCTCCCTTCGGCCTGCGGCGGCGGGGGTACCTGCGCCATGTGCCGCTGCATTGTCGAGGAAGGCGGCGGCGAGGTGCTGGCCACCGAAACTAACCATTTGTCCCGCCGCGAGGTCCGTGAAGGGTGGCGGCTCGCTTGTCAGGTGAAGGTAACCGGCGACCTGCACATCAAAGTCCCCGTGGAAGTCTTCGGGGCCCGGAAGCGAGTCTGCACGGTGCTGAGCAACCGCAACGTGGCAACATTCATCAAGGAGTTCGTGGTTCAGTTGCCGCCCGGCGAGACCCTCGATTTCGAGCCCGGCGGCTACATTCAACTCGACGTCCCCCCCTGTGTGGTTGATTTCAAGGACATCGACGTCGAAGAGCGGTTCCGCCCGGACTGGGACCAAGCCCGGATGTGGGAGCTCCGCATGGTCAATGAAGAGCCCATCTTCCGTGCCTATTCCATGGCCAACCATCCGGCCGAAGGCAACATCATCACGCTCAACGTCCGCATCTCCCCGCCACCCTTTGACAAGGATGGCAATCGGTGGGTCAACGTCAACCCTGGAATTGCGTCCTCCTACGCCTTCTCGCGCCGCCCCGGCGATACGGTCACCATCTCCGGCCCCTTCGGCGATTTCCATATTAAGCGGACTGAGCGCGAGATGATCTACATCGGCGGGGGCGCCGGCATGGCGCCTCTCCGCTCGCATATCCTGCATCTGTTCCATACCGAGAAGACCAAACGAAAAGTTTCCTTCTGGTACGCCGGGCGCTCTCGCCAGGAGCTTTTCTACATGGATGTATTCGAAGAACTGGCGCGCGACCATCCGAACTTCAACCTAAACGTCATCCTCTCGCGGCCCCGGAAAATCGACGCATGGGCAGGCCCGGTGGGCTACATCCACACCCTGCTGCTCACGTCGTACCTCAGCAAACACCCCAATCCCGAAGAGGTCGAATACTACCTCTGCGGCCCGCCGGCCTTGCTGCATTCTGCTTTGACGACGCTTGACGACTTGGGCGTTCCCCAGGAAAATATCGCGTTCGACGACTTCGGCTCCTGACAGACTCGGACGCCACCTTGCTCTTTCGCCCGCGGGCAAGCCATACACGGATCCTCGTCCGCCGCTCCGGTTCGTCCGCAGATCCCTGGAAATTTACTGTCCTTCACGAACAGCAGTCGGATCGCCAAAAGGGCGAAGCAAACGCCCAAGATTGCAATGCTGAGCAGAACCGTCGCCATTCCTCATTATAGCCCGCAGGTCTAGATTATAGACCGCAGGTCTAACGGAAAGCCGCGAAACCCTCGGTTGCATATCTCTGGCCATCCGCGGCGACGATCAACGTGTCCACTCCCAACTCCCGCGCCAACGCCAATCCCTTCTCCGGGCCTAGCACGAAGATGGTTGTCGCCAGGGCGTCCGTCTGTTCGGCCGTCGGCGCCATCACGCTTACGGAGCTGCACTCCCGCGCCGGCCATCCCGTCCGCGGGTCCATGATGTGGTGGTACCGGACGCCATTCACTAGCCGGAAGCGCTCGTAGTCGCCGGAGGTGGAAATGGCCGCGCCGCTCAGCGCCAGCGTCCCCAAGGCTTGGCCCCGTTCGCCGCGCGGGTCCTGCACGGCCAGCCGCCACGGCACGCCGTACTTGGTCCCAGATGCCAGGATGTCGCCCGCACCCGCCACCAGCGAGTTGGGGAAGCCGGCCCTTAGCAACACAGCCGATGCCCGGTCCACGGCGTAGCCTTTGGCAATGCCGCCCAGCCCGATCGCCATCCCAGGCCGGTTCAAGGCCACGCTGTTACCCTCCACGCGCACCGCCCGGTAGTCCACGTTCTTGCGGCCTGCCTCCACTTCGCCGGAGGTAGGGACCCGGAACCGTTCGTCGAAGCGCCATATACCGCCCATGCCGCGCCACGTCACATCAAACGCACCGCCACTTCGCGCCCCGTATTCGAGCGCCCGGCGCAACAGCGCGCTCGCCTCCGGCGGCACCTCCACGGCCTCCCGCCCGGCGGCCGCGTTGACCTGCGAAATCGGCGAGTCCGGAAGCCATTCGCTCATAAGATTCTCGATCCGGCTGACCTCAGCCAAGGCCGCATGCGCCGCGGCCCGCGCCGCGCCGGGACGTCCATGGTCCACGACGTCTACTGACCAAAGTGTCCCCATTAGAGTCCGCGATACCCGCTGCACCCCGGCCGGTTCGCCCGCCCGGTTCCACCACCACCATGCCGCCGTGCCCACCAGCAACAGCAAAAGGCCCGCGCCGCCCCGTGTTTTCATCGCACTAATCTCGTACCCTTCGGCAATTGTCCTGGCACTCCTGTCATCTTCGCCTACCGCGCCGCCATTCGCACCGGCATCGCGTCTACTGATGCGCCCGGGTCAGGACGGCACGCCCCAACTTTGGCCGAGCCAAAGTCGCAACGCAATGGCGGATATACCCTTGCGTCAGGGGCCAAATCGGCCACCAAGACGGAGGAGACCTTACGCGTTCACGAGTAATCCGACTTTTTTGAAGTCTCCATAACTCTATGAAAATAAATATCTTATCTTGAAGAGCGATATCGCTGTCGACCGGGATACTTGACAAGCATAGATAGGTTTAAGTCAGCGAACGTAACGTTTGCGGCCCGCCCGGATAAATATCCGCTGGCGGGCTTTTCATTTATGGGAGGCCCCGACAATGCGAGGTTGGAAGCTGTGGACTTGCGTGTTCCACTTCATGCTATTTGGTTTGATCGCGGAGCGTGCAATCGCCGGTCCGCCGCTAACCACGATTCAGGATGTTATTTACAAAGCCGATGGCACTCGTTTCAACGGGGTGGCCTATATTGAATGGAAATCGTTTCAGACGCCGAACCAGGTCTCAATCGGGACCCAGAGTTTGACCGTCCCCATCGTCGATGGCAACCTTCGGGTTAGGCTCGTACCAACGACGAACAGTTCAACGGCCGGTTATTATCATGTGCGGTTTCACAGCGACGGGAGAATTCAGTTCTCCGAGATGTGGGCCGTACCGCCGACTACGTCCTCAATTAGCTTGGCTACGGTGCGGGCGGCAGCCTTGCAGCAGACGGGAGGAGGTGTTCTGGGCCCCGCGGCCCTGAGCATCGGTGAAGTCACCGGTTTAGCTCAGGAGCTGGCGGCGCGTCCGGTGAGTGGGTTGGGCTATGCTTCTAACCGCGCGGTTCGCACCGGGGCATCGGGAGCGCTGGAAGCGGTAACTGGCAACCTGACGGACTGCGTTCGGGTCGATGGAACCAGCGCGCCATGTGAGAGCGGCGGCGGATCCTATATTGCGCTAGGATTTGTCGACGGCGAGACGCCGGCTGGCTTGGCCAATGGATCCAATACCGTCTTCTCGCTAAGCAGCCAGCCGTCCCCGGCATTGAGCCTGGAACTCTATCGGAATGGCGTCTATCTCACGCAGGGAATTGATTATAGTCTCAGTGCCAACTCGATTACGATGGTTTCTGCTGCCACCCCAACATTGGGTGACGTTTTGACGGCTCGGTATCGAACGGCTGCCGCCGGGAATCCTACCTCAGCGGCGGGCGGAGCTCTCACCGGAAACTATCCGAATCCGCAGATCGCGGCTGGTGTGATCTCAAACTCCAATATTGCCGCGGTGGCGGGAATCGTTGAGAGTAAACTGGCGCTCAACTTTCCCACTCATACGAGTGCTAATGATCCGAATGCCGCTGAGAAGGCTGCGCTATCGGGCACCGCGGGGTCGCCGTCGGCGACGAACAAGTACGTCACGACCAGTGATGGCCGGTTAACTGATGCCCGAACAGCCTTGGCACACCCGCTACTCAATACGAGTCATAGTGACACAACCGCCGGAATGGTAGCGCGAGGTGATCTGATCGTCGGACAAGGAGCCTCGCCATCCTGGGCCAAACTCAGCCTCGGCACCGCCGGGCGATGTTTGACCTCGAATGGCGTCGATGCGATTTGGAACACTTGTCTCTACACTGGCTTTCAGCCGGGAACAATTCCGATCGTTAACGCCAGCGGGAATCTGAGCGAAAATATCACCCAGCTTCGTTGGGATACTTCCAATCGTCGGTTCTCGGTGGGTTCCACTTTGGCCGAGTCGACGGTGAACATCCATGATCAGTCTGGGGCCACTGGCCTGATCGTGCGATCCGGCACGGCGCAGGGCATTGAGCCGCTGACACGATGGCAGAACCCGTCGGGCGTCGATCTGGCCACCGTTCAGTCCGATGGCGCGATGACCGGCCTGGCGGTTCAGGTGAGCCCGACAACTGCCCGGGCGCCGTGGCGGGATGCTGGACTCCCGGTGGATCCTGCGTCGCGAGTGGATGGTGACGGCTGGTATAACTCGGGAATGAAGGCAAGGAAGACCCATGAATCGGGTCAGACCCATACTGTCTCCCAGGTAATTTGCGCTGAAGAGGGTGCCGCGAACAGCACGACGTCGGCGCAGGTTATTGCGGCCTGTGCGATCCCGCCGGGCTTTCTGCAAGTCGGCGATCGCATCGAGGTCCTGGTCGACGCCGAGCAGGTAGGAGCCTTTGTACCGTGGAACCTTCGTGTCCAATGGGGATCGACGGAGTTGATGCAGCGCGCTATGGGTGCGGGAGATGTCAGCTTGGCCGTGCGCGGGCAAGCGTCGCTCTATAGCAATGGAACCAGGTTGTCCACACAACACTTTAACGCCAATGGGGCAATGCTCACGAGCATTGCCCCGGCGAGCGATCCGTTTCAAGCGGGCCTGTCCCTAGCGGTTTCGGCTTGGTTGAATTCGACGGCTGCCGGGGCCAACGTGGTCGTCCGAAACCTGACAATTATCCGGCATCCGGCGCAAGTGAACTGAAGCCCGACCGGGCTCAGTTCACTTCTTCTTGGCGGCTCGTGCGGTGGAGGGCGGAACCACGCCCTTCATCCGCATGTATCCAACCATGTTGCCGTAGTGGGCATTCAAATTGCCGATGTATCCAATCATAGAGTCCACCGGCAGCACCTTACGGTTCCCAATCGTCACCTCTGTGAGGGCCTGGGCATCCGTCATCGTTTGAATCACGGAGTCGCAATAGGCAAAGGATTCCCGGATTACCTTCTCAATCGCAGGCTTGGTCGTCGCTTTAGCTGCTTCGTGGGCTGGCGTGGGCTTGCCCGCCATACCGGCGCAAGTGCTGTAGTTCATCCCCGCTGTGTGACTGATCCAGTCGCCAAAGCTGCGCTGAACCGATGTCAGCTTGTAGTCCATCGCTTCGGCGGGCATAGCCTCGGCCGACTCGATGAAATTCAGTTTCGCAGTCTCGTAGCGAGTCTTAAACGACGACACGATGGGGTCGGCGCCCAGCAGGCTGCCGGCCACCAGAAGGCAAAGGGAAAAGGAACGCATACCGGCATTCTACCGGAGTTGATCGTCGACTTCATCGAGCCACGCCGGGCTCTTGAGGACTTCGCGGGGGCGGCTGCCATCCGGAGGGCCGATGATCCCGTCGCGGTGCATCATGTCCAGAATCCTCGCTGCTCTCCCGTAGCCCAATCGAAGCCGCCGCTGCAGAACTGACGTGGACGCCTTGCCGAGTTCGCAAACTACGCGGACTGCTTCCCGGTATTGTGGATCTTCGCTGCCATCGGCTATCTCCTCTCCGCCCTCGGTCTCTCCGTCTTCGTTGGGAGGCGCCATCAGGAAGCTTTGATCGTAGTCCGGCTCCGCCTGCTGCTTCCAGTAATCGACTACCGTCGATGTCTCCGTTTCACTGACGTACGCCCCATGGACGCGGATCAGCCGCGCCGTCCCCGGCGGTAGAAAGAGCATGTCGCCCTTGCCGAGCAGCGAATGAGCCCCCATGTTGTCCAGAATCGTGCGCGAGTCCACCCGGGTCGCGACCCGGAAACTGATGCGCGTCGGGAAGTTGGCTTTGATCAGCCCGGTGATCACGTCTACGCTCGGACGCTGCGTCGCCAGCACCAGGTGGATGCCCACCGCGCGGGCCATCTGCGCCAAACGAGTGACGCTTTCCTCGACGCCCGCCCGTTCCAACATCATCAGGTCGGCCAACTCGTCAATGATGATGACGAGGAAGGGAAGTGGCCGCAGTTCTTCCACTTCTGGATTCGCCTCCTCTTGATCGAAAAGGCTCCGGGGAGTCGCCATCAACTGGCGAACTTTCCTATTGTATTGATCAATGTTGCGAACGCTCTGAGCCGCCAGGAGTTTCAGCCGGCGCTCCATTTCGAGCACAGCGTTTCGCAAGGCATACGTCGCCTTCTTCGGTTCCGTGATCACCGGGGTCAGCAGGTGCGGAATTCCTTCGTAAATTCCGAGCTCTACCCGCTTCGGATCGACCATGATCAGCCGGACCTCTTCCGGCGTTGATTTGTACAGCAACGACATGATCAGCGTATTCAACATCACGCTCTTGCCGGCTCCGGTCGATCCGGCTATCAGGACGTGCGGCATCGTCTCCAGCGTCGCCACTTTGATGCGGCCGCTGATGTCCTTGCCCATCGTGATCGTCAGTTTCGATGCTGAACTCTGGAACTCTTCACTCTCTAGAACCTGTCGAAGGCTGATCAATTCGCGGCGTTTATTCGGTACCTCGATTCCAACCGTGGGCTTTCCAGGAATCCGCTCGATCAGCACGCTCTCGCACTGGAGGCCGAGACACAGGTCCTCCGCCAGATTCGTTATTCTGTTGTACTTGATTCCCGCATCGGGCTTGAATTCGAAGGTCGTCACCACCGGACCGGGGTTGATTTGCACTACAGATCCGAGGACGTTGAACTCCTCAAACTTCGATTTGATTTTTGACGCGGTTTCCTTCAGTTCCTGTTCGTCGTACGGATTGCGCGCCGGGACTTCATTCAATAACGAGGTGGCCGGCATGATGTAGGCGCGGCCCGAGCGCTCCTTACGCCGGCGCCCGGTCTCTTGTTCCTGTACCGGCTTCGGCGCCAGGGGCATCTCCCACGGCGGCTCTTCCAGCGCGCGGATCGGAATCTCTCCGTCTTCCGGTTCCTCTTCCGCCGATTCGTCCACCCGCTCATCCTTGTCCAGCGCAGTGCGCTTGGCCGTCCAGGGCGGCGCCTCATCGTGAAGCGGCACCACCGGAATACCTTCCACTTCGGTTTGGACGCTTCGTTTTTCAGCCGCGCGCCCCTCGGGTCGAACTTTGGCTGTTTTAGCCTTTGCGGCCCGGACCCGGCGTCTCTGCTCTCTCCAGTCCTGCCACGCGTCCATCCGTGCCCGCCACCAATCCATGGGACCTTCCATCCATCCATAGACCATTTCCATGGAGAAACGGGACACCAGATACAGCGACAAGAAGATCGTGGTGAGGCTGATCATCGCAGCACCCGCCACATTGAAATTGGCGATCAAATAGTTGGCGAGCGCCAAACCAGCAACCCCTCCCGCCGGAACCGTACCTTCGAAAGGACGCCAAACCGGGAACAGGGAAAAGAGCGTGCAAATCCCACCGACGAGCAGAATCGAACCAACCATCCGCACTGCGGGGGCACCGATCGGACGATGGCGGAGCCTTTGGATCCCCGCCGCCACTACCAGGATCGGCAGACTCAGCGCAGCGAGTCCAAGCGCGCTGTAGACGAGATCGGCAAGTGTAGAGCCAAATCGGCCCGTCCAGTTGCCCGCCCGTTCAACGCCGGTTGCCGTGTTCCATGACGGGTCGCCCGGTTGATAGGTCACCAGACTTAGCAGGAGAAATGCTCCCGCCGCAAGAAAGACCACGCCGGTGAATTCGTTCAGCCGATTGTTGGCCGAGGGTTTCAAGATGTCCATGCGCGTTATGGCCGCGTCATTGCCAGAGCCTCTCTAGTATGACAGAACCGTCGACCATAGGCGTTACCTGCGCGACAAGGCCAATGCAATTACCAGAGCGCCGAACGCTACCCGGTAGATCACGAAGGGGCGAATGGAATTTGTCCGTAGGAATCGTAGAAAGAATGCAATTACGGCCAATCCCGTGACGGCGCTGACGGCGATTCCAATCAGCATGGGGGCCTGCATGTCCTCCGCCATGCCGTGCTTCCGGAGGTCGAGCACCGCCTTTACGGCCGCCGCCCCGACCGCGGGAGTCGACAGGAGAAAGCTGAATCGCGCTGCTGCCGCTCGGTCCAGATTCCGAAAAAGACCAGCCGCCAACGTGACGCCGCTCCGCGAGGTGCCCGGTACGATAGCTAGCGCCTGCGCCGTACCAATCACCAGGCAGTCCGTCAAAGTCACCTCGCCCAAATCCCGCTTCGCGCTCGAATACTTCTCCGCCGCGTACATGACCAATCCAATAGCAATAGCCATCACACCCACCACGTACGGGCTGCGCAGCGTAGTTTCCACCGCATCTTTAAACAGAAGGCCGGCCACGGCAACCGGTACGCTACCTGCCGCCAGATACCAGAGAAGCCGAGGATTCTTGTTCAATTGAATATCGTTTCCGGCCTTAACTCCAGCCGCCTGCGCCAGGATCTGCACCCAATCTTTGAAAAAATAAACCACCACTGAGAACAGCGTGCCGATATGGAGGGCGACGTCAAATTCCAGCCCTTGGTCCTTCCACCCCAGCAGCCAGGGCGCCATGGCGAGGTGGGCGGAACTCGATACTGGCAAAAACTCGGTCAAACCCTGGAGGATCGCCAGGACGAGAGCTTGGTAAATCGGCATAATGGAAAGAACAGAGTAGCGTAGATCCCACTTCTATTCCAAAACCATCAAGCATGAGAACAACCAAGATCGTAGCAACGCTCGGGCCAGCGAGTGACAGCAAAGAGATTATTGCGAAGTTGTTCGCGGCTGGAGTCGATGTCTTTCGGCTCAACGCCTCCCATGGAGTTCATGAGGACCACGCCCGTTGCTTGCGGCATGTGCGGGAACTTAGCCAAGAGTTGAATGTTCGGGTCGGCGTCCTGCTCGACTTGCAGGGGCCAAAGATACGTCTTGGCCTTTTCGATGGCGGCAAGGTATTGCTGGAGAACGGGTCGAGCTTCGAAATCACGACCGAGGAGTGCCTGGGGACAAACGAGCGGGCGTCAACGGTCTACCAGAACTTCGCTCGGGATGTGAGCCCCGGAGATCGCGTTTTGATCGCCGACGGCACTGTGGAACTTCGTGTCCTCTCGACGGATGGCGTTTCCGCCCGTTGCGTCGTGCATGCGGGGGGCTGGATTGGTGATAGGAAAGGCATCAATTTACCCGGTGTCAACGTTTCCACTCCTTCGCTTACGCGAAAGGATATGGCCGATCTCCAATGGGGAATCGATAATCGCGTCGATTTCGTTGCGCTTTCCTTCGTGCGCAAGCCCACCGACGTCATTCGCCTCCGCCTCTACCTCGAGGAGAAGGAACACATGCTTCCGATCATCGCCAAGATCGAAAAGCCCGAGGCCTGGGAGCAGTTGAACGAAATCCTTGCTGAGTCGGATGGCGTCATGGTCGCCCGTGGTGACCTTGGTGTCGAGATGGCGTTCGAAAAGGTTCCGTTCATTCAGAAGTCGATCATTGAGCGCGCCCGCCAGACGGGAAAATTTGTCATCACGGCCACGCAGATGCTGGAGTCGATGGTTGAAAGCTCGGTTCCGACTCGCGCGGAAGTCAGCGACGTCGCCAATGCGATCTTCGACGGAACCGACGCCGTGATGCTGTCCGCCGAAACGTCGGTCGGCAAGTTTCCAGTCGAATCCGCCTCCACAATGGCCCGTATCGCTGTCGAAGCGGAATCCTCCATCAGGCCCAGTGGGTACAAGGATCTCCCGCCCCGAACGAATCCCACAATCGCGGAAATCTTGGCCGATGCGGCCTACCACTCGGCGAGGTCGGCCAACGTAGCCGCCATTGTTGTCATGACCACGTCGGGGTCGACCGCTAGGCTCATCGCGCGGTACCGCCCGCCTGTGCCCATCTATGCGTTCACCAATTCAGAGATCGTCGCACGCCAACTGTCGTTGATCTACGGCGTTCGTGTACTGGTTACGCCGACCGAACCGTCCACCGAACAAATGCTGGCGGTGATGGATCGCACTTTGCTGGATCGAGGATTACTAAAGCCGCGGGACACTGTGATCCTTGTCGCGGGCCAGCCAATGTGGCGTTCCGGAACGACAAACATGATGATCCTGCATCGCGTCGGAGAAATCCGGGCTTAGGGCTAAACTCCTTGGCGCGACTGCCCAGAGGCGTGGGACTGTGGTTAACTATGGATTAGCGTATGCCGTTGCCTGCCGAGAAAATCCCTGAAGCGCAATTAGCGGCGCCCCCTTCCTCCATTCCGTGGCTGGTGCTGGCATGGTGTTCCGTTTTGCTGGTCCTTACGTACTTGCCCATCTTAATGAGCATGGCATCCCAATGGAACAATGATGATGACATGGGGCATGGGTTCTTCGTGCCGCTAGTGGCCCTCTACGTGGTATGGCAGATGCGCGACGGACTTCTCGCGATTAAGCCGCAGCCCAATTGGTTTGGAGTCGTTCTGCTTCTCTGGGGTGCCGCGCAAATGGCTGTTGGGATGTTAGGTGCAGAACTTTTCTTGCAGCGAACCGCCTTTCTGGTTTCCATCGTCGGGTCGATTGTGTTTCTTGGCGGATGGCCAATGCTCCGTGCTTTGCAGTTTCCACTTTGCATGCTTTTGTTCATGATTCCCATCCCGGCCGTGATCTACAATCAAATTACGTTTCCGCTCCAATTGCTGGCGAGCCGCGTGGCGGAGATTGCACTCACCGCAATCGGAATACCGGTACTGCGAGACGGGAATGTCCTTGAACTCGCCAGCCAGAAACTGTCGGTCGTCGAAGCCTGTAGTGGCATCCGGTCGCTACTTTCCCTTTCGTTTCTTTCGCTGGTATACGGCTATTTTTTTGAAGAACATCGAGTTGGCGTTCGCTGGGTGTTACTCCTCTCGACGGTCCCCATTGCCATCGCCGCCAACTCTCTCCGTGTCTCGCTCACCGGAATCATTAGCGAGTACAATCCGGAACTCGCTCAGGGTTTCTTTCATAGTCTTGAAGGATGGGTCATCTTTGTTTTTGCCTTGGTCCTTCTCGTCGGTTGCCATCGTTTGGTTGTGCAGATCGCCAGATATTTTTCTTCCCGCAGGGTGCCAGCTTGAAATCTTACTCAACGACCTTAGTTACGCTCTTTTCCTGTTTCATCGGTTTGCAGGCCTTGGGTGCCTATTTCCTCACCAATCGGCAAGAATACCAGCCCAGTCCTCCCCCCCTTACCAGCTTGGCAAACCAGTTTGGTTCGTGGAGCACGGTCGGCGAATATCCGATTGAAAAAGAAGTTCAGGACGTATTGCGGGCGTCGGATACCCTGAGCCGGGTTTACCAGGACGCAAAATCGCAAGTCGGTGTGAGCCTCTTCATTGCTTTTTTTAAGAGCCAGAGAAGCGGCGTCGCTCCTCACTCTCCCAAGAACTGCCTGCCCGGCAACGGCTGGGTCCCTGAGCGGAGCGAGATCCTTCGGTACCCGGTACCAGGCCTAGCGGATGGAGTTGAAGTGAACCAATATGTCGTGCAAAAGGGCGAAGTAAAGAACGTTGTTGTCTACTGGTACCAGTCGCGCGGACGGGTTGTGGCCAGCGAGTATAAGGCAAAAGCGTATGTCATGGCTGACGCAATCACCAGCAACCGGACCGACACCTCTCTCGTGAAGGTGATTGCCCCGGTCGTTAACGACGACTTGGAGGCCGCGATCGAAGTGACCCGGCGCTTCGTTAGCGATGCGTTCCCGCGAATTTCGGACGCCCTGCCCAAGTAGCGGTTTCAAGGAACAAGATCCAGGGACCATTCGGCCTGCATTCAGACATCGGCGGGGGGGCGGCGAGATTCGCTGCGCCTCATGGCCGTCGTCTACAAGCGTCGGGCGAAGTACTGGTGACCGCCGTCCGTAAGCCGCGTCTCGAACTCCTGCTTCTGGGCCTGGTCCCTCACCGGTCCGACCAGCAGGCGGTGCTTGTCGTCAATGAGGACTACCACAAGCGGAAAGCCGGCCTGTTCGAGAGTCAAACGCAGGGGTTGAAAATCGGGTATCTCGCCTGCTGCAACTTGAAGGAAAAGGCGTTGCGCGTTCGGCGCGCTCGTGGCGATAGCGGGAGAGGACGCTTCGGCCGGGCTGGCAACAGGTAGAGGAGTGGCGACAGGCGCCGTTGTGTCGACCGGCACAGCCGGTGCAGGAGAAGAAGAGGCCACGGTTCGATCTACGATCACCGGAGGTGGCAGAACGGCCGGGGCCGCCTGCTCCGCGCGGATCCCGGTAACCGATCGGCCAGCCAAGTAGGCCAAGCAGGCGACCAATCCCATCAACAACGTCATGCCCATGACCACAGTGACCAGTTTGCGGTTCGCGAGCGCCAGCTCGTAGCTGGCTGCTTCCGGAGTAGGCAGGTGAGATTCTCCCATGATCCAGGAGATCGGCTTCATAGGGGAAAAGCTTTAGAGTGTTAAAATTCGAAACGTGGATTTATTTGACGAGATCGTAAGGTTGCGCAAGCTGGGGCAGAAGTGTGCGCTGGCTACCATTGTGCAAGTGAACGGCTCTATCCCCAGCTACGAGAGCGCCAAACTCCTCGTCCGCGAGGATGGCTCGATGGCCGGCACGATCGGTGGAGGCTGCGTCGAAGCAGAGGTCTGGAACGCCGCCCGCGAAGTCATCGCGACCGAGAAACCGCGTCAGATGAAGTTTTCGCTGGGCCAGGACGCAGCCTACGACAATGGCTTGATTTGTGGGGGACAATTGGAAGTTTTTGTTGAGGCGATCGTTCCGCAGCCGAAGGCCTACGTGTTCGGAGCCGGACACATCTCCAAGAGTTTAGCCAAGGCCGCGGGCATGGCGGGCTTCGCCGTCACCGTGATCGACAACCGTGAAACCTACGCCAATCGGGAGCGCTTCCCGGATGTGGAGGAGGTGATCGCCTCGGAGTACGAAGAAGTATTTCCGACGCTGGCGGTGACCGACACGACGTATATCATCATCGTGACGCGCGGCCATCGAGACGATATGCGGGTCCTCGAGTGGGCGGCGCAATCGAACGCTCGGTATCTGGCAATGATCGGCAGCAAGCGAAAAGTGATCGGCGTTGTCGAAGAGTTAGCCAAGGAAGGCTTCCCGGCGAGCGCACTGGAGCGGCTCTATGCTCCAATGGGCTTTGATATCGGAGCAATTACGCCCGAGGAGATTGCGATCTCGGTGGTCGCCGAGATGATCGCAGTGCGGCGAAATCCTGAATCCGGTTGGAGAGCGCTCTCGAAGTCCGTCGCGGGGCATCAAAAGGTTCAAGAGATAGCACGGTGACCCTTACTGGCGTGGTTCTTGCTGCCGGGGCGTCCCGGCGGATGGGTTTCCCGAAGACGCAGTTGCTCTGGAAAGGGGAGACGTATCTAGCGCGCCTCGTTCGTCTTTTCGGCATATGCTCGCGAGTGGTCGTCGTGCTCCGGGAAAATTCGGTGGTGCCCGAGGCGCAGGTCGTGGTGAATCCGGACCCGGAGCGGGGTATGCTGAGCTCACTTCAACTCGGGATGGCGGACGCCGAGGGACCCATTATCTTCACGCCGGTTGACTTCGGCCATGTGCGGGAGGAAACGGTCCACGGATTGGTAAGTGCGTACCAGGGAGAGCCAGTCTTCAATCCTCGATTCGATGGCCGGCGCGGCCACCCCACGATTATCAGCAACGAGACGGCCAGGGGTCTTCTGTCGATGCCGCCAACCGGCAACCCGAAGGACCTCCTGAAGATGCTGCCTCCCGGTTGGTTTGAATGCGAGGATCCAGGCGTTCTGCGGGACGTAGACGATCCGGAGGCCTACCGCCGGGTGGTAGCGGAGCTATGACGAAGCGAAGGCTATGGTTGGGTCTTCTGACGCTGCTGGTCGTCATCGTTGCGGCGCCCTTCTGGAAGGCGGACCGGTTTTCGCCCGCATTGGCGGCGAGCCTGGAACGGGCCTTGCAGCGGAAGGTCGAGGTGGGGTCCGTCCGCCTTCATCTGCTGACGGGGCCGGGGTTCACGCTGAGCGATGTGGTCATCCACGAAGACCCGTCGGTTTCGGCCGAGCCACTGGCGTATGTCACGTCGCTGGTAGTACGCCTGCGCATTGCGGCTCTGCTGCGGGGGGCGCTTGAATTTTCCGCACTTCGGCTCGAAGAACCATCCGTAAATCTCATGCAGGCCGGCAATGGAATGTGGAATGTAGAAGCGCTGCTGCGGAACTCTTCACAGACTACGGGTGGGGATCTGCCCGACCTGGAAGTTCGGGGCGGGCGATTGAACATCAAGATAGACGGGACCAAGTCCGTCTACTATTTCACGAGCACCGACCTAGATTTCTCGGCCCAAACAGGCGGGCAATCGTTCGAAATCTGGTTTCGGGGCGAGCCGGCGCGGACGGATCGGCCAGCGCAAGGATTCGGGCAATTGACTGGCCGGGGCCGATGGTTACGGCCCGAATTTGGTGAACCTAAGCTGGAGATCGACTATCGGCTGGAGCCGTCGGCCGTTGAGGAGTTGACGACTCTCGTCGCCAGCCGCGACGTTGGTCTTCATGGGATGGTGGAGTCGCGCGGGCGTCTGGCCGGCCCGGTATCGGCGATGGAATTGACAGGGCAATTGGAGCTGAATGACCTCCACTACTGGAACCAGCCGCCGCGGCCAGGAAAACTACAGGTTGGTTATAAGGGTCTATGGAACCTGTCGAACCAGGAGTTTCGAGTCTCGACCGAAGATAAGGCGGAAAGCCCGCTGCCGTTCCGAGCGTCCATCCAGTCGCAGTCTTATCTCTCTTCCCCCCGATGGCAAGTGGAGTTGGAGCCGAAGCGATTACCGCTGGCTTTGGCCGTTGGTTGGCTTCGTCCGGGCGGCGAACATTTCGTCGATCTTCAATTCGAGGGATTCATTACCGGCAAGGTCGCGGTGGCCCACGACCGCGCGGCGGGAGGCCGGCTGCAAGTGGAGGGAATCTCGTTAGCCGACAAGGGGAGTGAGTTCTTGAAGGCCGCGAGTTTGGCGATTGAGATTGGGGGCGGCAAGATGCATATGCACGTTCCGGCCATCGAGATGGGTCCGCGCGGGACTGCGGCCCTCGACTACGAGTGGAATTGGGCTGGTCGGGAAGTCTCTGGTGCGTTGCAGGCGAAGTCCGTCAGCGTGGAACAGCTGAACCAGTTGGCGGCGTTGGCGGTGGAGAAACCGCCGCTGGTGAGCGAATTGAAACGTGGGCAAATCCGGGGACAGATCCGCGTTCGCCGCTTGGAGGAGGCGCCTCCAGAGTGGAACGGCACTTTCTACTTGAGTGACTCGGTCGTCACCGTGCCGGAGTTCACCGAACCCTTACAAGTCAGCCAGGCGTCGGTGGATTTGCGCGGGGAGCGGCTCTCGGCGCGCGGAATCAAGGCGCGGGCCGGAAAAGTGGAATGGACCGGAGACTATCAGTATGACCCGGCTCAGCTACGGCAACACCGGTTCAATGTGCGCGTTGAAGAGGTGAGCGCGGCGGAGTTGGAACGGCTGTTGGCCCCCGCACTCATCCGGGAACGCGGGTTCCTCGCTCGAACACTTGGCATGGGCGAAGGTTCGGTGCCGGACTGGTTGGCATCGAGGCGGGCGGAAGGGAAATTGTCCATCGGTCGAATGGATGTTGGGCCTGAAGCCCTCCGCGACCTCGAAGCCGCGGTGCGATGGGACGCCTCGCGAGTCACCTTGAGCAAGCTGCGCTTCGGGTGGGGGGAGGGGGAAATGGAGGGTGAGCTGGGAATCGATCTGCAGCGGGCAAAGCCAATCTACACCGCTAACGGTCGCGCCACAGGAATTCCTTGGCAAGGCGGCAAAGTGGACTTGCAGTGGAAGGCGGAATCTCGCGGGATGGGGATGGAGATCGTACGGAATGCTAGAGTGAGCGGCGTAGCCACCGGCGAACAGGCTCAAATCGGCGATTGGATGGCACGCCGGTTCCGCACCAAATTCGGGTTACGGGCGGAATCCGGCAATTTGCTTCTCGACCTCGACGGCATTGAAGCCGAGACGTCGGAAGGAACCTGGATTGGCAAAGGCCGTACGCAATACGAGGGAAAACTGGTAGTGGAGCTAACCAACGAGGACCGGGAAGCCAAGCTTCAGGGCCAGATATTTCCGCTCGAACTTCACTAAGTTGCCAACGGAAATCGAAGGGTGAATGTAGTCCCTTGTTCTAGACCCGATTCGACGTAAAGACTCCCGTTATGAGATTCGACGAACGCTCTCACGCTGGAGAGTCCGAGTCCTGTCCGCTGCAAATCGCTTCCAGTCGAGAAAAATGGTTCAAACAGCCGGCCCCGGACCGACTCGTCCATGCCTCGGCCATTATCCCGAACCCGCAGCGCCACGGTTGTATCGTCCGAGGACGTCGCTACAACGATCCGGCCCGATTCGTCGATCGCAGCGCGGGCGTTCAAGACGAGATTCAGGAGTGCGTTGCGGAGCTGATGGGGATCCACGTAGATCGAGGCGCCGGGAGCGGAGTCATGCACAAGGAATCGAATGCGCGCTCCCAGCAATTGACGAAGTGCCGATTCGACGAAACGAAGCCAATCGTCAATCACCACTCGCTCCACGGCTGGAGTCGTTTGGCGCAAGTAGCCAAGCAGCTGGCGAGGCAGCGCCGCTGCCTCGGCGAGTGAGGTCGCCAGAGTGCTGGCTGCATCGCTGGCAGGGAGTTCGGCGCACTGGGCCTGGAGCAGCGTTAGAACGTTATTCCAGTCGTGAACCAGGTGTGCAGTCTGTAGCCCAAGCAGGAGGAGCTTTTCCTGATGTTCCGCGGTTACGGTAGCGCCCATTGGACCTATACTACAAGCAGTGTATGTCCAATAGCCAATTGGGTCCTGAGTCTCTGCGGGAGTACCTGAAATCTTCCCGGTTGGAATGGCTGGCATCGAATGCGGAAGGCGCCTACGCGATGGGCGCCGTCGCCGGTTCTAACACGCGTCGCTATCATGGCCTTCTCGTAGCGCCCTGGGGAGAAAGCGGCGAGCGGCATGTCTTGTTGCCGCGAGTGGAGGAGGAGATCTTCGTCGGCGGGCGTTGGATGGAGTTGGGCGCCTGCCAATATCCGGGAGTCGTGACACCCCGAGGATTCGAGCATCTGGTCGAGTTCGCCGCCGAGGCCGAGCCCGTCTGGACCTGGGAGGTTGCGGGAGTGCGGGTGACGCGCCGGCTGCAATTGCTGAAGCGGCCGGCCGGAGTGCAACTCACCTATACTTCCAGCGTCGAATGCCCCTTTCGCGTTCGCATCTTCACGGCTACGCGAAGTTACCACGGACTGGGAACAGGTGCCTATTCTCCTTTGCAGTTCGCCATGACTGGGGCGACTTGGGAGGCGTGCAACCAGTGGTACCGCAAAATTGAGTATCTCGAAGAGCTGGACCGGGGCTTTCCGTTTCAAGAGGACCTTTGGTGCCCCGGCACGTTTCAGGGCACCTCCAACACACAGTTCACCGCTTCGCTCGGTGAAGCGGGGCAACTGGAGACACAGACTGGCGTCGATGTCTTTTTGTGCCGCAAAGACGAACGATTGACGTTGCTGGCGGGGTATCCTTGGTTTACTGATTGGGGCCGCGATACGTTCATCGCCATGCCGGGGCTGCTAATCGAGACCGGCCGGATTGACGAGGCCAAGGAGATTTTCTCCGGGTTCTTGTCGCACCTGCGGCAGGGACTTCTTCCTAACCGGTTTCCTGACCAAGGCAACGAACCGGAGTACAACACCGCCGACGGGACCCTCTGGGCGTTCGAAGCAGCCAGTCACCTGGCTGAGGCCGGCCAATTGGACTGGGTCCTCTCGGAGTTCTATCCCGCGGGCGTAGAGATCATCCGATGGCACGAGCGTGGCACGCTCTACGCCATCGGAATGGATGTCACCGACGGGTTGCTCCGCTGTGGCGATGAGCAAACGCAGTTGACTTGGATGGATGCCAGGAGCGATGGCAAACCCGTGACGCCGCGCCACGGCAAACCGGTGGAAGTGAATGCTCTCTGGTACAACGCGCTCCGATTAATGGCCAAATGGGCGGGCAAACGAGGCGACGAATCGAGGAAGATGAAGTACGCGGCATTGGCGGACTGGGCGGAACGCAGTTTCGCTGCCGTCTACTGGAATGCGGAGGCGGACTGCCTCTACGACCTTCCGGGGTGTGGCGAGATTCGCCCCAATCAGATATTCGCGGCGGCGTTGACCTATTCGCTGCTCGACCCGGAGCGGCGCCGCGCGATGTTGCAGACGGTGCGGCAACACTTACTTACCCCATTCGGGTTGCGTACCTTGTCCCCGCAAGATCCGTCGTACCAAGGAAGCTATTCCGGAGGGCCAGCCGCTCGGGATGCGGCCTACCATCAGGGTACGGTCTGGCCATGGCTTGCGGCTCCTTTCTCTCTCGCCTGGACGCGAGAGTTCGGGGAGTCGTGCCCGTTTCCCGAACTGGAGCAGGAACTGGGGGAAGGTTGTTTAGGCTCCGTCGCTGAAATTTATGATGGCGACGCGCCCCACACTCGGCGCGGCGCGCCAGCACAGGCTTGGAGCATGGCAGCGCTCCTCACGCTCAGGAATCGCCGGCCCTAGCTGCCGCCGCCTTCGCCGGGGGCTCCTCTCCTCTCGCCTCATCTTCAAGCGCACGAAGCCAACCCGCATCGTGGCCGAACAGTTCGAGCGCCATATGGGCTGTTTCGGCAAAATAGGCTCCCAGAATGGTGTTCTCCTCTTCGAGTGCGGCCAGTTGCCGCCGGACGGATTCCAAATCCCGCTGCGGGAGTACGCCAGTCCAGCCTTGCCGGCCGGCCTTCTGCCAAGCGCGAATGGTGTGGAGCAGCGTGCGTTCGGCGATAGTCGCTGACACCTTTGGATCCAGTCCCGCTTTTCGGAAGCAGTCCACGGCCGCGGCAAGCAGCGGGGTTGCCAGCGTCCCGGTGAAAGCCAATCCCGCGGAAAACACCTGTTTCTTCCCTCGCTCGACGGTGAAGAAGGGCGTCCGGACCGAGGCCAGAAACTTCTTGAGCTTGCGGAGCGCCGCAGGATCCCCTTCGGCGCAGAACCGCACATCCCCGAAGCCGTCCACCGAGTCCAGTGTGGCCACCTCGGCGCCTAGCGCTGCCAAGTCCGTCAAGTCCTTGCTGTCGAGCCGGGAATCGAGCAGGACCAGCGACCGCTTCTTCCAGCCTAAATCGGAACTGCGAGCAAGATCCAGCAGAGACGGAAACGACGAGTCGGGACCAGAGACGAGGAGCAACGAGGCGGCCCCCATCTCATTGATTCTCGCGGGTTGTCCGGCCTTGAGTTGATTTGCGATGCGACTGGCGACGCGGAGACTGGCGGCCGTAACAGGGCCTAGTTGAGTATGCAGGCCCGGCATACGGGCAAGCGCCGGACTCACTGGTCCAGCGGCGATCAGGCCGACCCAGAGCGGGAATTTCATGCTTGTGGTGATTTTAACGCTTTGATGCGGTCTCGATATTGAGCCGCTTTTTCGAACTCAAAATGACGAGCGGCTTCTTTCATCTTTTCTTCAAGGCTCGCAATCAGTTGAAGCTTTTGCGCGGGATCGAGGGTATCGGTGGGATCCTCTGGCTCGATTGGAATATCCACGTAGTCGGCGGCAGCGATGCGGATGAGGGTCATATCGATCGGCTTCGAAATACTTTGGGGGGTGATGCCGTTGGCCTCGTTATAGTCCTGCTGAATCCGGCGGCGGCGCGACGTTTCCTCTATCGCGTTCTTCATCGAGTCGGTGAGGACGTCGGCGTATAAGATAGCCCGTCCGTTTAGGTTGCGGGCGGCGCGGCCTATCGTCTGAATCAACGATCCAGTGGAGCGGAGGAACCCTTCCTTATCCGCATCCAGAATCGCGACCAAGGAAACTTCCGGCAGGTCGAGACCTTCACGGAGCAGATTCACCCCGATCAGGACATCGTGCTCCCCCCGCCGCAGGTCGCGCAGGATCTTAATCCGATCCAGCGTAGTGACCTCGGAGTGCAGCCACGCACACTTCACGCCAACCTCCGAGTAGTAACTCGACAGATCTTCGGCCATCCGCTTGGTCAGGGTTGTCACGAGCGTTCGCTCATTGCTCGCCGTGCGTTTGCGGATCTCGTTGAGCAGGTCGTCCACTTGGCCTTTGATCGGCCGGATCTCAACCGGCGGATCGATCAGGCCAGTGGGGCGAATGATCTGCTCGACGAATTCGCCCTGCGTCTTTTGGAGCTCATACGGTCCCGGCGTGGCGCTCACATAGATCACTTGGTTCACTCGGTTCTCGAACTCTTCGAACGTCAGCGGCCGATTATCGAGGGCGCTGGGGAGCCGGAATCCGAAATTCACCAGCGTCTCTTTCCGCGATCGGTCGCCCCCCCACATGCCGCGCAGTTGGGGCATGGTCTGGTGGCTCTCGTCCGCGAAAATCAAATGGTCAGCCGGGAGATAGTCAAGCAGAGTAGGCGGCGCCTCGCCGGGCAAGCGACCGGAGAAGTGGCGGGAGTAGTTCTCAACACCATGGCAGTAGCCAATGGTCTTCATCATCTCCAAGTCGAACTTCGTCCGTTGCCAAAGGCGCTGGGCCTCGATCAGTTTGCCCTGCTTTTCGAGCTCAACCTTCCACCAATCAAGCTCCTCCTGGATCGTCGCCATGGCCCGCTCTTTCATGTCGACGCTCATCACATAGTGCGTCTTGGGATAGATCGGCAGCCGAGAGAGCGCTTGGTGTACCTGGCCGGTCAACGGATCGATCTGGAAGAGGCCATCGATCTCATCACCCCATAGCTCGATACGATAGGCATATTCGTCGTAGGAAGGGAAGACCTCTACGACATCGCCTCGCACTCGGAACTTGCCGCGGCTGAACTCGTGGTCGTTTCGCTCATAGAGCAGTTCGACCAGTTTGCCAAGAAGCTCCTTTCGCGGGATCTGCTGGCCCTTTTCGAGCAGCAGCAACATGCCGTAATAGGCTTCCGGCGAGCCGATGCCGTAGATGCAACTGACGCTAGCGATGATAACGACATCCCGGCGTTCAAACAGAGAGCGGGTGGCGGCCAGGCGGAGCCGGTCCAGCTCATCATTGACCGTGGCTTCCTTCTCGATATAGGTATCGCCGGCGGGGATATATGCTTCCGGCTGGTAGTAATCGTAGTAGCTGACGAAGTACTCGACGGCGTGGGTTGGAAAGAAGGTCTTGAACTCGTGGTAGAGCTGAGCGGCGAGGGTCTTGTTATGGGCCAGCACCAGAGCGGGACGGTTGCACCGCTCGATAACTTTGGCCATCGTATAGGTCTTGCCGGAACCGGTGACGCCCAACAGCACCTGATGCCGGGCCCCATCCATCACACCCTGCGAGAGGGCATCAATCGCTTGTTGCTGATCGCCTTTGGGAGAGTATGGGACCGCGACATGAAAAGACATCTTTCCAGTTTATCGGGCGCGGACGAGACGTTCCCGCTCGGCGTTGTACTCGCAGCCAAAAAGCGCGATCGCCGCCAGCAGGTACATCCACACGAGCATTGCAATCACACCTCCTACGGTTCCGTACATGACGTTGTAGTCAGCCAGATTCTGAACGTACCAACTGAAGACCAGCGTAACGATGAACCAGAGAATGGAGGCAATCCAGGCGCCCGGCCAGACATCGCGCCAACGCATGGGTCGATTGGGCGCAATGAAGTAGAGGAGTGCGACGACGAGGACGACAGTGCAAAAGGAAATCGCGAACGTTAGCGCTTGTGCAACGATCTGCACCCATCCGCCAGCCGGGAATAGAAAGGACTGCAGCCGGCTGCCGGACAGAATCAGGACCGATGCCGCCACGGCGGGTACGGCCGCGACGAAGACAAGGATCATGGCCACCAGTCGATCCTTGACAATTCCCCGGCCAGTGGGGAGACGGTAAGCCGCCCGAAAGCCCTCCATTAGCGATTCCATCAGCGACGCGGCGGCCCAAACAGAGAGGAGCGTGGCGCCGATGATGAGCCAGAAGGGTCGTTGGCCCCGCGCGGTGAACTGGTATTGCACCATGTCCGCCGTGCCCGGCGGAACCACCTGCAAAAGAAAGCGGGCCAGGTACTCGCTAACCGCTTCGGCATTCGCCTGCACAAGGATGGCCGCCAGAGACGACATGAAGGGGAATAGACTGAGTAAGCCAGAGTAGGCGGCGGCTTTCGCGATTCCGAAACATCCGTCCATCATCGCGTTGAAGAAGGCGCGGCGGAGGAGAAGCAGAAACTCATTCATGGGTTCGCCGGGAACGCAGCCAGAAGAGCAGGCAACCTAACCAGCATATCGCGCTTACTCCAGCGGCCAATCGTGTTTCAAGAGGTGCTTGATAGCGCAACTGAATCGTTGCTTGGGCCGCCGTCCGGGGCGCGACGGTGAAGAATCCCAGCTCATTCGCTTGAACTGGAACGGGGGCGCCGTCCTGCCAGGCTTGCCACCCCTCCTCATAACTGATGGCGACCGCCACCAGGTGCCCCGCGGGTATTGATCCAGAAATCGTAGCTGCCGATGGCCCTTGCCAACCGAACTCGAGCGTGGGTCGTGTGCTATCGCTCATCGCCGCGACATAGGGGCCAAGCACCTGAAAATGTCCCCCTCTGGGCGGGTGGATGGGGAGTTCGCTCGGCACGATCAAGTGCGCATAGCGAACTGGCTCGAGACGGTAAATCCGATCATCATCCTCCGCCCACACTTTCTCGAGCACCCCTTCAAACTTATCGGGGTACTTGGTATCGCGATAGTATTCTTCGGAATTAGGGCCATGAATGACGATGTATTCAACGCCGAGCGCCCGCAGCTGCAGGACGGAGTTGGCGGCCTCTTCGCCGCGCTTCGACCCGAGATCCGTGCGCACCTGATAGGCAATGTCCACGGGAATGCGATTGCGAAGACCCGTCTCAAACACGCCGCCGATCTGAGGATAGAGAAACCAGGAGTTAAAACGAAAGCGGCTTCCGCCCGAGAGCAACAGCCGCCCCTTGGGCTCTCGAGCGGCCAACGCGGACGCAACTCGAAACTCCGATGTCTGCTCGCGAGGGACGGGAACCCACTGTTGATACCCATGGAGGAGGAACCTGGTAAACAGCGGGGTCGCTTGCAGGAGAAAGAGAAGTAAGCACACCCGGGCAATCCACGGTCGTCGCTCCATAAGAAGTCGAATTGATTCGACCGATAACAACAGCAGAAACAGCTCGTATTCCAGTGCATATCGCCGGGACTCGGGTAGTGCGTTCAAGCCGTATGCATAGAAGCAGGTAACGAGGAATCCAAAACAGTATGTAGCCAGCACGAGCATCGAGAAGTAACAGTATTCGCGGAACCGCCAGCGGCACAAAAGCCAAAGAAAGATGAGCCCCCCGATCCAGAACATCAGCGCCAGGCGTTCCTGGCTTTGCAACTGATAGCCGAAGGCGTCCTGAGGCCAATTACCGAGCATTCGCAAGACGAAAGACGGGGTCAACCAAAAAGCGGCCAGCAGATATCCAAGAACTCCCGCGGCCAACACCCGTCGAATGGAGAACCCTGGAGCTCGGAAATACGTCAACAGCAGAATAACTACGAGCAGCGCCAAGGCGAGTCCCGCAACCCAGTTGGTCAGCACAACCGCGGCCAGCGCCGCAGCGGCCAGCCACAGCGAACCAAACGAGCGGCGCACCGCGCACCGGTGAACCGCGATCAATGCCAGTGGCAGCAGCGCGAGTCCCACCGTATGCGGCCCCTCTCCATACTTGATCAGAACCTGGATTCGCCAAGGAACCTGGAAGAGCCCTTGATCGTTCTGAATCGTCTCGATCAATCGATAGAGGGGGCTGCAAAAGGTGATCGCCAGCCCAGCGCAGAATGCAGTCCACCGAGAAGAGCCGAAGTAGCGAGCGAACAGAAAGACCGAGACTACTCCAAGGCAAACCGCGGCGGCGCAGGTGACCCGATGGACCTGGGTCGGGTCGACGCCAGATAGAATCCGGATCCATAGCGCGCTCCAGTAGGGCAGCAGCGGGAGATAAACAAAATGGGTTGGCAGTCCACAGTATTGGAGTGGATTCCATCCCCAAGGGTCCGGTTGGTGAGCCACCCATTTCGCCATGAAGGCATAGCCGCGTTCGATCGAGCCCCGGTAAGGCGTAACTCCGGGCAGAAATATGCGCCAATTCAAGACTAGGTTCAGGAGCAGCAGCAGGATGGCCCACGGCGCATGCGCCCGAATCATGAGCGTCGGCCTCTCCAACAGAGCCAAGCAAACAGCAAACTGGCCAATCCGAACAGACCTCGGCCAATCTGGTTTTCACGTGGTGTTTCCCAATAAAGTTCGATGTGTTGGGAGCCTGGTGGCGCTAGGATCCGCGTCTGTCCGAACGCATCGCGGACCACCGGAAACTCCCTGTCGCCCGACTTCGCCCGCCATGAAGGGTCGTAAGTGACCAATACGGCTAAGGCTTGGCCCGATTCGAGCGCCGCATCAATGCCCAATGTCCGCGAATTCAACCATCGAGTAGTCGCAGGCGAGTCCGGGCCTTCTTCCAAAGCCTTGACGTATGGGGTCAGCCGTTCGACATCGTCGCCGTTTCGGGCGGGCTGAAGCGACTCGACTTCGGACAAACGAACGACCCGTGCGAGGGACCTCCACCTCCGAGGCACCTCATGGATCCAATTTCCCTTCCCGTCGTCGAACACTACAGGCAACCGATTCCGAAAGCGGTTGGGGAATTGGTAGTCCTGAATCGGCAGGGCGGAGGTGGCGTCGTTCATTACGATCAGATCGTTGCCCGTAGCCTGGAGCCACAGAATGGCGGGTTCTGGTTCGTCTCCAAGGAGAAGAGACCAATAAAGATTCATCAGATCAAAATTGATCAATCCCTGCTCGCTTCCGCCGCCGATCTGAGCCTCGTTAAACCAGCCGTTCCACCAGAAGCGCACCGTACCCACTGTGAACGATCGCTCGCCGGGACGATTCTTGGCCACCCATTCCGCCGTTCGATACTCGATTCGATCGGTCCATGCTGGGGTTCGGTGGATGTGCCGCCAAGGGTAGGTAACATAGCCCCAAGCGGGAATGAAACAAGCTAGGACAAGAAGCGCCGCCGCCAGTCGTTCGCGCTGCCAGACACGGCGGATGAGCTCCGCCCCCGCCAGGACCAGGAACATGTCCAGTTCCGGAACCAGACGTTCGGGCTCTCCGGCGATTCGAAACGCGCGGTCGGTGAAGTGGTGCCCAAGCACGTTCAGACTGATGATGGCCGCCCCGCCCCAGACAAAAATCGACCACGCATGGGCGGGTTCACCGGCAGCCTTCCGCCAGGTGACCACCGCCACGGTGAAGGCGAGGAGGATGGCCAGTCCCAACGACCATAGGTTCCCAGGTTGCGAAACGATTGCCAGATTCCGGTTGGTAATGGCAATGTAGGACGGCGTCAGCCAGAGAGCGGTTAAGCCATAGGCGAGCAGGGCAACCGCCGCGGCACGGGCCCACACCATCCAGTCTCGCGTGACGACGAAGATGGCCCAGGTCAGAACCGGGAAGAAAATCGCCAGCGCCGTGGCGCCATAGAAATTGTTCGAAACCACCAGCGCGGCGCCAAGGCTGGCGAGGGCCAACCGCGCCGGATACCCTTTCCGCAGGCCCCACCAAGCCGCCGCGAATACGAAAGGAAGTACGGCCAGGGCCGACATATGAGGGCCTTCTCCGTAGCGGATCAGTACGTTGAATCGCTGCGGCATGTACGGCATCACGTCGCCGCGGATGTGGGCCATAAACAGGAAACTCGGCGAGAGTACCGCCACCCCAGCCGTCGCCAGCCAGGCTCGGGCGCGCGATTGCGTGGCCACCCAGACGAACAGCCAGACCCCGGCAATCCCCAGCACATACAGGATCGCCGTATAGAGGTGATAGCCGCGGGCTGGAGTTAGCCCCGCGTACTTGGAGAGCGCCGCCGAACCGTACCGCAGCGCGGGTGGATAGATGTAGTCGAACCGGGTCCCGCCATACCAAAGTGGTTGCCACCCTGGATGGGGCCAGTTCTCAGACAAGTACCGGGCGTCTGCGATAAACGTGGCGTCAATCGAGGTCCAGTTCTCCAGGTACTTGGTCTTAAACAGTGGCCAGATGAGAACCATGGCCACGAGCAAAACCAGAGAAAAATGAAGCGCCGGCGACGAGAGACGAGACTTCAAATCCGCCGGTCCTGGGCCTTGGGCGGAGTGTTTTGATATCGGCCCAGGATACTATCGAACTGAAGTGAGCGGCGCAGGCCCCCACGATGCAGCAGATATCGGAAGAGTACCCAGATAATGGAAAGTCCGTACCGGGTGCTCTGCACGAACGACGCGGACGAGGCCTGCGGAAAGTATCGGGTGGGAACCGGCACTTCCGCAACCCGAAGTCGGGCTTCCACGAACTGGGCCATGATCTCCTGGTCAAACACGAAGTTATCGGAGTTCATGTCGACGTTTACCGTCTCAAGGGCGGAGCGTCGATAAGCGCGGTAACCCGTATGGTATTCAGCAAGCTTCAGCCCGAAGACTGAGTTTTCCAACTCAGTTAGAAAGCGGTTGGCGATGAATTTCCACCAAGGCATGCCCTGCTTCATGACGTCCCCACCCAGCAAACGCGATCCCAGGACCACATCTGCTTCGCCCGACTCTATCGGAGCAATAATCTGAGGCAGCAACGTGGGGTCGTACTGGTAATCAGGGTGAACCATGACGATGATGTCCGCTCCCGCCCTGAGCGCCTCTCGATAGCAGGTCTTCTGGTTCGCGCCCTAGCCATAATTCCGGTTGTGCACGAAGATCTCAAGACCAAGTTCACGAGCGATTTGGATGGTTTCGTCCTTGCTGCCGTCGTCGACCAGGATTACGAGATCAACGACATTATGCGGGAGTTCCTGGTACGTCATCCGAAGTGTCTTGGCCGCGTTATAGGCCGGCATCACTACGACAACTTTCGGCTTGGAGTCAATCATTGGAACGTTCCAAAATCACCACAAATTGATAGGCGAAAAGAGTCTTCCACAGGCACGCAAACTTCCAGAATAACCACTCCAGTCCGCTTGCCAGCCCGTTTTGGGAATTCAGGAAGACGCTGAAAGGCACCGGCGTCAGGAGCACCGACGCTACATTATAGCCGGAATGGATGAAGAGTTCCCGCCAGCCTGACCATACGCGAAAATGAATGTGGGTCCGGTCAAACAGCCCCTTTTCATCTTGTGGAAAGTTGCCCGCCAGAACGACAGCCCGGAAATAAAGGTTGCCGCTGTTGGGGACAGAGACGATCAGGCGCCCGCCCGGCTTTAGAAGTGATCTCAACTGGACCAACACCTTGGAGTCTTCAAGAAGATGCTCAATTACATCCGCACAGAGAATGTAATCGAACCGATCAGAAAAGTGCGGAATCCCGTGGTGGAGGTCGGCAACGATCAAATTGACGTTGGTGGGGAACTGTTCCGCCGGCCACGATTGCCGTTCGATACCCGTAACGCGATAGCCCCGATCGGCAAACCGGGCGGCCAGAAGCCCGTCCCAACAGCCAACATCGAGCAAGGAGCGTCCGGCGCCATTCTGTGGAATCAACGCAAGGATTTGGGAATGGCTGCTCCATGGGCTAGCCTTGAAGGAGTAGCTCTGTTCAACTGATGTCTCTGTCGCTCCCATCCCCTCTCTCTCGTAACCATTAAGGCGATCTGCACGCCATCCCTAGATTAACCCATGAACTCTAGCGTCGTCTCCCTAACTCTTCCCCTCTTGCTCACCGTCCTCATTGGATGCAACAAGCAAACGGGTCCTGTTCAAGCCAAGCAAGACTCGGGACCACTTGCCGTCCGGATGACCGACGTAAAAGTTCGGGAGATCACCCGCGTTGTCGAAACCACCGGGACCCTATTCCCTTTCGAAGAAGCGGTGATCAGCGCCGAGATTGATGGAAAGGCCGAGGATGTTCGTTTCGATCTTGGAGATGTCGTCGAAAAAGGGCAAGTTTTGGTCCGCATCAACGATGAGGAACAAAGGTATCAGGTTCAGCAAAGCGAAGCCCAAATGCGTCAATCGCTGGAGCGGCTTGGCCTAAAAACCGATAACGAGAAAGTCGCCGACATCCGCGAAACCCCAGACGTGCGAAGGGCCAAAGCTGACTTAACCGAGGCGGAACAGCGGTTTAAACGGACCCGCCAGTTAGTGGATCAGAACATTGGCGCCAAGTCAGAATTGGATCAAGCCAGTTCCAGGTATCAGGCCGCGCTGGCAGCATACGACTCGACGATCAACCAGACCCGGAACTTGGTGCAAGAAGTGGAGCGTTTCCGGGCGAATCTGGAGATCCAGCGGAAGAAGCTTCGCGATACGACCGTGAAGGCCCCCTTCCGGGCGATCGTCAAAGAACGTCAGGTCAGCCTTGGCCAGTTTGTTCGGACGAATACTCCCCTGTTCGTGCTGGTGAAGATCGACCCAATTCGGCTGCGAATTGAGATTCCCGAACGGATGGCGCCTTGGATTAAAGTGAACCAACTGGCCGATGTGTTCTTGGAAGCGTTCGGAGAAAGGAAGTTTCAGGGCAAAATTTGGCGTATCTCGCCGACGGTTGACCAGAGCAAGCGGACGTTCGTAGCCGAGGCGCTAATCGACAACAAGAACGGTGAGTTGAAGCCGGGCTCATACGCGAAAGCACGGATTCCGACAAGCAAGACCGAACGGATCATGGTGGTCCCGCAGCGAGCGATCTACTACGTACTTGGATCCAATAAGGCCTATGTCGTGAAGGACGGTGTCATTGATGCCCGCGATGTGCGGCTTGGCGATCGGATCGATCAGGATGTGGAAGTTTTGGAAGGGCTGGCGGAGGGGGATCGGGTTGCGACCAGTCAGTTGGCCCGCCTGGACACGGGAAGCCAGGTGAAACTGGCTGCCGAAACGCCGAAGAAGACTGCCGGACAGTGAGGCGGCGATGCCCGAGAAGGCTTCGCCGCCCGAGGATTAGCGAGCAGTCTGAACTTTCGGCGTGGCCAGATAGCCGCTTATCGTGTCTTTTCCGATCGAGTTAATCACAAGCTCGTAAGGCTGTCTGGCTTTTGACGTATAGAACTGAAGGGGCTCGTTCAAAGTCTTGTCCTTCTTTTCCATTTTCTTGTCGTCAAACGTCAGGTCGATGGTGAATCGATTCCTCTTGACGTCCGACTTCTTGAGCTGCAACATAATATCGCCAACCCGTCGAGCGGTCTTTTCCTTCGGAAGCGTGAACTCGAAATAGTTGCGGTCGCCCAACGCTTTCAGCGCTTGGAACTCCTTATGGTTCGTAGCGATCAGCCCGCTTTGTTCGCCCAAGTCGCCCCTCGTCCGCTTGAGGTCGGAGATCGTCTTGTCAAGCTCGGTCTTGGTGTTGGCCACGTCCGTTCTGACGGTTCCCACTTCGGTCGAGACAGCCGCGATCTTGGTATTTGCTGAACTGGCCTCCTGCTTCACCTCAGTGATCTGGTTTGCCATCTGCTGCTGCACCGCTTTGGTCTCACGCTCCAATTTCGCCGTCAGCTCCACTGCCTTCTTTTCCGCATCGACCTTCGCTTGGCCGGCTGCCATCGCGGACTGGCGCCGTGCGGCCTCCAGCTCATCCTTCAATTCGCTGATATACCGCTTGCTGGTGGCCGTCGTGACGTTAGACGACTCCTTGACGCCGGAGATCTCCCGGGTCATGGCGTCTCGCAGTCCGGCCACTTCGGTCTTCGTCTTGTCCAACTGCAGAAACAAGTAAACATTCGCCCCCAAGAGCGCGAGAACTGATCCAAACAGAATCGGGATCTTGATGCCACCACCCGACGGGGGCGGGGGCGGGGGGGGCATATACATGGGGTTCGGATTGGGATTCATATAAGGGTCAGCCTCCTGGCAGTCGAATTTAGAATAACATTCGTCTTAACAACTATATGCAACAGGTCGGAGCAGGGTTTCAGGATTCGGTGCGCAGCGGCTTCGCGGTCGCAAACTCGAACCGCTCCTGCTTCGATATTCCGGGCTCGAAACAGCGGCGGCAGCGGGCCTCGTACATCCCCGTCGCGCCGACCACAATCAGATCCTCGCTCTCCACCAACCGTTGCGTATGCTTGGCTGGATTCCCGCAGCGCATACATATGGCAAGCGTCTTGGTGATCGACTCTGCCCGCGCCAGCAGGTCCGGAATCGGTGGAAACGGACGTCCCAGGTAGTCTGTGTCCAATCCTGCGATGATCACCTGCTTGCCGCTATCGGCCAACTGCTCGGCCAGGTCCACCAGCACCGGCCCCATGAAGTTGGCCTCGTCAATGCCAACCACCTGCGTCCTCCAGTCCAGAATCCCGAGAATCTCGTGCGCACCCTCGACGACCTCCGACGCCATTCGCTGGTCGGCGTGAGAGACAATCTCTTCATGCGAGTAGCGGATGTCGATCTTTGGCTTAAAGACCTGAACACGCTTTCTCGCTATGCGAGCCCTCCGCAAACGGCGGATCAATTCTTCACTCTTGCCTGAAAACATAGGCCCGCACACCACCTCGATCCAGCCGGTGTGTCCGGTAAAAATATCCATATCGCTTTATGATGCCATGGCCCCCTGCGCTGACCCACCGGAACATCATGCCCGAACTGCTCGGCCAATTGTCCCCAGAGGAGGCTGAGCCGAATCTCCGCGATCTTCGGCGGCTGAACCGGTATTTCGGAGGACGCCAGACCCTCCAATCCGTCATCTCCCCCCTGCTGAAGCCCGGAATACGAATCCTGGATGTGGGCGCAGCCTCGGGCGACCACGCCACCACGCTGGCTCAGGCCAAGGTGGTCAGCATCGATATCTCCGAGGCCCACTTGCGGACCGCCCGTGGCGACCGGGTCGTCGCGGACGCCTTCGCTATGCCCTTCGGATCCGGGGCGTTTGATATCGTAATGGCCAACCTCTTCCTCCACCACTTTGAGGATGCCCAAATCGTTGAACTTCTCGCCGATTTCGCCCGCTTGGCGACCGTGGCTGTTGTCATAAACGATTTAGAGCGAAGCCGGTTGGCCTGGAGCTTCCTGCCGTTGACCGCGCCGATTCTTCGTTGGGATCCGGTTACAATCCATGATGGTACCGTCAGTGTCGCCGCCGCCTTTCAGCCGGACGAATTGTCTAACCTATTCGACCGTGCCGGCATGAAAGGCACCCACGTCCGGCGCCACCGCCCATGGTTCCGGCTATCGGCCATCTGGCTCGCGAAGGGCGAACGCGGTTGATCTAAGGGCGCTACGGCAAGGCAAACGCAATATACGAACCATCAATCGGCTTCTGCGTTGCCGGAATCAATCCCACTTGCGCCGACGCGCAGAAAACAATGTACTGCTTCCCATTCACTTCGTAAATTGAAGGAATCCCTTCAATCGCCATCGGAACCTCCCACTCATACAGCAGCTTACCGTTGTCGACATCGAAAGCCCGCACCTTCCGGTCCCGCGTCCCAGTAAAGATCAGCCCGCCCGCCGTCACCACTGGCCCCACCTTCGGATAGTGAGTCCCCGTATTCTTAATTCCCTTCGCCGCCAACTCCGGCACCTCACCGAGCGCGATCTTCCATTTGATCGATCCATCGTTCAGGTCGTACACCGTCAATGATGTCCACGGCGGCTTGATCGCGGCGAGCCCATCGCTCGCGATCATAAATCCAAACTGGCTCTCATACCGCTCTTCCGCCGTCATTCCCGGGACTTCCTCGGCCTTCTTGTCCAGCTTCAGCAGACACGGCAAGTCTTTACTCACCACCACCAGCGTCCCCTTGAGCGGATCCACCGCCGCCCCGCCCCAATTCGCCCCGCCGTTGTTCCCCGGCATCTGGATCGCGCCTCGCGCCGCCGGCGGCGTAAACAGCCCTTCATTCCTGGCACTCAGGATCTGATCCCGAAACTTTGATCGGTCCGCCGCACTCAAAAACGGGCTCAAATCATCCACCGTAAACGTCTGCCGCGCAAAGGGCTCCGGCTTGGTCGGGAACGGCTGTGTCGGCCACGTCGTCTCCCCCGGCATGTCCGTCTTCGGCACCGGCCGCTCTTCAATCGGCCACAGCGGCTTCCCGTTTGTCCGGTCAAAAACCCAGACAAACCCCTGCTTCGACACCTGCGCCACGGCGTCAATCGTCTTGCCCTCGTGCTTCACGGTCAGGAGCTTTGGCGCTGTTGAATCGTCATAGTCCCAAATGTCGTGATGCACCATCTGGTAGTGCCAAATGCGTTTTCCTGTCCGAGCGTCCAGCGCCAATAGCGAATCCGCAAACAGGTTATGCCCCGCCCGATCCTTGCCATAGAAGTTGTACTTCGCGCTAGCGGTCGGCGCGAACAGAATGCCGCGTTTCTCGTCAACCGACATCTCGGACCACACATTCGCCCCACCTACAGTCTTCCAGGCATTTTTCTGCCACCCGTCGTAGCCAAACTCGCCAGGGCGGGGAATCGTGTGGAAGGTCCAGACCAGGTTGCCCGTCCTCACGTTGTACGCCCGAATATCCCCCGGCGCCGAACCATAGCCCTGATTCGTCGCCGATCCTAGAATGATCAGATCTTCAAACACCCGCCCCGGCGACATCGACTGCAGCACCGTCAGCCGCTTTGGGTCCCGATCCAGCCCCTCCCGCAGGTCCACGCTCCCGCCCGATCCGAAGTTCTCGATGCTCTTCCCCGTCAACGCATCAATCGCTCGCAGCGCATGGTTGCTCGCGAGCAACAACCGCCGATCTTTCCGGTCCTTGCTCTCCCAGTAGTTGATGCCGCGGTTGGTGATCACCTTCGTATCCGCCGGCGGAGTCCACGTCCAAATAGGCTTCCCCGTCGCCGCCTGTAGGGCCACAATCGTGTTGCCCGCCCCCATGACATACATCAGATCATCGACAATCACCGGATTGAAGTTGTACTTCTTGTTCTCCCCGATCCGGTAGCTCCAAGCCACCCGCAGCTTCGACACATTCTCCCGCGTAATCTGCCGCAACGACGAATATTGGCTCGAATCCGGGCCGCCCCCGTAGTCGGACCAAGTCTTGTAATCCTGAGCAAACGCCAACGTGGCAACCGTTACACCAAGAAGAATACGCATGAATTCTCAACGATATCACGCAGCGGCGTCCTTCCCCGGCCACTTTTTTGGACTTCTAACTCCGCCGTTTCCGAGCTCCTCAGCATGTTACTCAGATCTCTCATGCTACTCACCACCGTGAGCTCGCTCGCCGCCCAGTCCTTCCCGACGCATGTCGCCATGGACGACAGCCACATCCCTGTCCTGTTTCCCCCGCCCGGCGAGTCCACCGGTCGCCTGCCCATCAAAAAAGGCCGGCCCCGCTGCCGTCGTCACCAAAGACATTGTCATCCGCCCCTGGGTGCCCCACGGAGCTTTCACCGCCGGAAACCAGGATTCGCTCGGCCCCATCCCGGCTTGCGCCTAGGTCGTCTCCAACGCCCTCACCGACGTCAACGTGCCCCTCGCCGCCATCGGCATGTTTGTCAGCACCCGCGAACTCCCTGGTTACGCCGTCGACAAGCACGGGCCGTTCTCCGTCCACCTGCTCCGCGCCGGGGCGCAGATCGGCCTTATCGAAAGCACAGCCACCTATAGCGATTGGACGTTCTTCCGAGAGGGCTTCCGCGTCGGCAAAGCCATGGGCCAAGGCTTCTTCAAGTGGGCCGACGTCACTGGAACCCCGGGGCCTTATTCCGTCGGGTTCCACGCTGCCGGCTCAAACTCTCCTGAAGAATCGGCGCACCCTGGCTTCCTGGCTCGCCCCAATTCGGTAGACTCAAAGAGCGGTGATTGACTTGGGCTTACTTTTGCTCCGGTTGGGGTTCGGCGTCGGTATGGCGTGGCTCCATGGCGCGGAGAAAGTTGCTGGAGCCTGGGCGTACTTCCGCACCGGGGCGGACTGGGATCTGCTTCCTGAAGTCGTCCTGCTCGGTTTCCCCTAGCCCGTGGCCTTCGCCCTCGCCGCCACGGCCGCCGAGTTCGCCGCGGCGATCCTGCTC
>JBBQRA010000006.1:0-54235 GCA_038215275.1 Bryobacterales bacterium
GGTCACGCGCACGTCGCTGTAAAAGGCGATGGCGACCAGGTGTGGGCGAAAGCCATCCGGGATTGCGTCAAAGGCAGTCCGGACCGGATTTACGACGGTGGCAAGGTACCGCCGGAACACTTTATGGCTGCTCGCTGGGACCTGCTGCCGAAGGGTGCCTACATGTGGGCTTCCGTGCAGACGGTCCGTGGCTGTCCGAAGCACTGCTCTTTCTGCTCCGTTTGGCGGACCGACGGTCAGAAGCCCCGGCAACGTACCTCCGACGTCGTCCTGGACGAAGTCGTGCAACTCCGCCGATTGGGCTTCCGCTTCATCGCGCTCGCTGACGACAATTTCTACCCCGTCAGCTTCACCGACATCAAGCTGGCCGAACGCCAGGGTAACGCCGAGAAGGTCGCCAATTATCATGCGATCCGCGAAGAGCGGTTCGAACTGATGGCGCGCTTGGCCGAACTGCCCAGTGACATGAACTTTTTCACGCAGATCACCATGGAGGCCGCTGAGGATCTCGAATTCCTCGCCGCCATGAAGAAAGCCCGCATCCGCGGCGCTCTGGTCGGCGTAGAAGCGGTTACTCCCGAAGGGCTGAAAGAGGTCTACAAAGACTTTAACTACGCCGGTGAGGAGCTTGTCGAGCGGCTGAAAGCTTTCCGCGAAAACGGCGTCCACGTTCTGGGGTCGTTTATCTTCGGTCTTGCTTCCGATCGGGAACTCACATTCGAAGCCACCCAGGCTTTGGCCCGCCGCGCCAATCTCACCTTCGCTCAGTTCGTTATGTTGACTCCCTTCCCGGGCACGGTCGACTTTGACAAGTGGGAAAAGGGGCTGGGCGACAATCCGCCAACTGTTGACGGCATCCCGATCACCCGTTACTGGCTCATCCCGGCCCACAAGCGGCCGAAGATGTTCATGCCGCATCCCACCATGAGTTCGGAAGAACTCCGGCAACGGACACAGGGCGTGTGGGACGAGTTCTACAGCTTCAAAGCCATCTGGGAACGGTCAGCTTGTACGCCGAACCTGCACGCTCGCCTGGCGTTCATCTTCATTTCGAAGCTGTACCGCCAGATGTACGCCTCCACCGGTATCGCCACCGACAGCGCGCGCCGTTCGAAAGCGAACAACTGGGCGCGCTGGTTGGCTAAGCCCACGCAGAAGCTGTTCCAGGCCAAACCCATGCCGGAGCTGCAGACTCCGGTCCGCCGCCCCAAGACGCAGCCTCAGCTTTCGAACGATCCCCTGCGGGTGATCTCCTAGTCATCTCGTGACTCTCCCTGACCTGTTCGAGCTCTCCTTTGCCGGCCGTAGCCCCGAAGTAGCGCTCGAATGGGATAGGGAGTACACGTTTGGCGAAATCGACGACCGGGCTTCCCGGATGGCGAATCTGCTGGCCGCTCGGGGCTTGGCCATCGGAGATCTTCTCTGCGTCTACCTGCCTAATTGTCTCGAGTTCGTTGATCTTTTCCTGGCGGCCACCCGCTTGGGCGTTATTTTCGTGCCGGTGAACGTGCTCTATCGGGATCGGGAAATCCGGCACATTCTGGCGGATGCGGATCCGGTGGCCGTGATCACCACGGCGGAGCTACAGGTGCATGTTCCACCGGGAGCTCCCGTTTGGACGCTCGAAGAAATTCGCACGGCGGTCGATGTTTTCCCAGCCACCCGGCAAGTAGCCGTTACAGACGGCGAAACTCCTGCGGCCATCATTTACACTTCCGGGACGACGGGCGCGTCGAAGGGCGCGGTGCTTACGCACAACAACTTCATCGCCAATGCGATTAACGTTGTCACGTGCTGGCAGATCACGGCCGCCGACCGTCTACTCCTGACGCTCCCGCTCTTCCACGTCCACGGCCTCGGCAATGGCCTCCATGCCTGGCTGCTAAGCGGCTGCCGCTTACGCCTCACCGAGCGGTTCGCTCACGAACAGGCCGGTTCCTGGATGCGCGAGTTCGCGCCGACGGTCTTCTTCGGTGTGCCGACGATGTACGTCCGCATGCTCGCTTGGCCCGCGGCGGAGGCGTCCGCCATTGGCCAAGGCATGCGCCTTTTCGTCTCCGGCTCCGCGCCCTTACAGGCGAAGGTGCTCGAAGATTTCCGCGCTCTCTACGGCCACACGATTCTCGAACGCTACGGCATGAGCGAAACGCTCATGAACATCTCGAACCCGCTCTACGGCGAACGTCGCCCCGGCTCCGTCGGCCTGCCGTTCCCGGGTGTCGCCGTGCAGAATCGGCGGCCGGACGGCAGCATCGCCGCCGATGGGGAGGTCGGCGAACTCTTCCTCCGCGGCCCCAACCTTTTCGCCGGCTATTGGCGTAAACCCGAGTTGTTCAACGCCGGTGACTGGTTCCAAACCGGCGATATCGCCGTTCGCTCCGCCGATGGCTACTACACGCTGCAGGGACGCCGCAGCGACCTGATCATTTCCGGCGGCTTCAATATTTATCCTCGCGAGATCGAAGAGTTCCTCGCCGAGCAGCCCGGCGTGACGGAGGTGGCCGTCGCCGGCACGCCGGACGCGCGCCGTGGCGAGGTGCCAGTGGCCTATGTGGCCGGTGAGTTCGATGCGGGCCAACTGGCCGAAGCGTGCCGGCAGAGTCTGGCCTCGTTCAAAATTCCCCGTGGGTTCGTTTCGATAGAAAAGCTGCCGCGCACCGCCTTGGGGAAGGTGCAGAAACACCTGCTGCCCCGTTGGGAGCCCTGATGTTTGCTCCGCGGGCCAGTTTCTTCTGACTCTGGCCGGAGTCAGCCTTCTGTTTGCGTGCCTGCAGGCGGCTCGTGTTCTTTCTCTTAGCGGCACTGTTGGCCATGGCCGGACGGGGCGCTATTCTCAGCTTGGCGCTGATGGTCCCGCTCGCCATGGGGACAGCAGTTCCCGCCGGTTAAGGCGGGCAATCTGTCGCCGTTTTCGTCAATCGGCGTGATTGTCCATGGCCTGATCTCCCGCGATGGGTTGGGTGGTCACGAACTCCGCGTCTGGTTCTTCCATGCCGTGGCGCATCTGGCCGTGACGTTGGCTGCTTATCTTCTATTTGGCGGTCTGAAGCTTTCGTGAAGCGCTGCCGCCGGATATAATCAGGCTGCCCACCGCTCAGCCGGGCGCAGGGCGTTTCGCTCGCCGCGCTAATCGGCTGGATGCTTCGCGGTGACCCTCTTCCGCTGGCCGCTAGGATGATCCGCGCTCGGAGTGGCGGTGCTGCTGCTGGTGTTTGCGCAGGCCCGCTGTAAGATCGCGCTCAGCAAAATGCCATGGCGGGTGATTGCGGTGGTAATTTCGATCAGCACCGCGGTCGGGATGATTGAGCAGGCCGGCGGATTGGATTGGTTTCAATCGGCCGCTGTCCGCTGGCCGTCGGCGGGGGCTTGGCGGCGCGCTTGCCGGGTACGGATCCGTTGGCGTTGGCAATCTCGGTGAACTTCGGGTCGGCGATGGTGGATGTTTCGCCGCTGTCGACTATCGGAAGCCTCTGCATCGCGGTGGCTCCGTAAGGCGTCAACAAGCGCCAACTCTTAACCCGGTTGACGATTTGGGGATTCGCCATGGCCTTTGTGGCGGCCGCGCTGTGCTATTCGTGGCCCCGTGGTTTCCGGCCTGAAGAATCGATGAAGCACACGGTGGCGTGGCGTGGACGATATGACCTGGCATGCTACATCGTCGGATCGACGCGACGCGGACGCGCGCCGGCTCGTGCTGGCGGATGGACGGTGGACGATAGCGCCGCCGGTTCTCCTGGCCGGCAATCTGCCCATCTGGCCAGAGGGGTTTTCGTTCCGGCACTAACGGCCCGAACCCGATGGCTTGATGCGTGTGATGAACGCTTCCGCAAGGCGGCGTTTCGTTTTACAGTTCCGTCGGCGAACTGTTTGCACCACTTTCAGTTTTGCCTGAGCCGCACTGGAAAGCCGACGTTCCACCTCACGTTTCGGTCTCGAACCCCGATGAGAGAAGTAATGCTAAATGGATTTGGTCCTCGCTTCCACCAATCGGCTCCGCCCTCAAGGATCCTCGATCCCGGACGGCAAGGCGTGGGTCTGGCCCACCAACGGCAGGACATCAAGATGGGACGGCGGAGCGAGACACTTGTTGGCGCGGAGTTCAAGAAGGGCAGCGGATTTGTCGTCCGGGCGAGTGGCGCTCTCACCGAGTCTGCGCGGCAAAAGAAGGGGCAGGAACTTCCTGGCCTCGGCCGCCGTTTCAACGACTGCCGGACCACGGTCTTTGGAAGAGGTCTCCGACGGCCCCGTCGGTTGGCGGGCAAGGATATTCGGGTTTCTCCCATCTGGAATCGGCGGCAACTCCGGCAAGGCTGCTGTACTGACCGAAGCAAGCCAAGTTCGACGGCTTGTGCGCTCCAGAACTTGTGCGCTCCAGAACAGGTCCGGCATCGCCCTGTTTCATGCCAATTGGAGGAGGTCGCCCAAGTGATTGACTCCGCCATGGACAAGTTCGAACAGGCACCCGCCGAGATGATCGCCGAAGCCAAGCGCTCCATCAGTAGCAGTATCCCACTTCTGGCGTCGAACGCGATAAGCCAACCGGTGGAAGGGACTCTTGCAGTTCGCGAGACGTTGCTTTCCGTTTTAGGCGGTGAGGCCGAAATCTATCCTCGAAGGGTTGTCCTCGGACGAATCACTGGGGTTGAAAGCTGGCTCGCTGCTTCGATGCCCGATATTGCCGGATTGCACTCGACCCCATCGCAGCATCGGCCGACCGCCCGCCGGGGGGTGAAATCCGCCGATCGGTCGCACCGTCCACGGAGTGGTCAGGCCGGAAAGTCACTGTCCGACAACCGGATCGGCTGCCGAGTGGTTCGGCCGTCCTTACTTTCTTGGCCGGTTAGTCCGGCCGACTGCAACATCGAACTCATCTAAACCAATGCCGCAAAGCGACCTATCCCTCAAAATCGATCCCTGCGAACCCGGAGAGCCGCTCCGCCTCTCCGGGCACGCCAACGCCTATCAAACCGCAGAACTCCACTCGCAGCTGTGCCGCTATGTGGCTGAAGCTGAAAGGCCGGCTATTGATCTTAGCTGCCTGGCCAGTTGCGACGCCCTGTCACTCCAACTCTTGTTCGCCATGCGTGGACGGGCTGAGTTGGCCGGGACGATGCCAGCGTGCCTTATGGAACGATGTGCCGCTTTGGGACTTCCGGTGCCGCATTTTGAAATCCACCCGAACGACGGGAATCAGGCTACCTTGTGAGCAAAACTGAATCCCATCCCGACCTGAAGCAGACCGGGAGGGCCGCCGGCGCCAGCGGCTGGATTACCAAGCCCTTTGCCGCCGAACAACTTGTTTCTGTTGTACACCGTCTTCTAGGCCGTCCCTGAATCCCCACCATGAGCTTCCCTAACCCTCTCGACACGTTTTTTCACGAAGCCGAAGATCTGCTTCAGCAGATCGAAGAGATAGCCCTCGGGCTTTGCAATCCGGAGCAATCGGTTGCCCCCTCGGCCGATGCCGTCAACCATCTCTTTCGAGCATTTCATACGATCAAGGGGTCGAGCTCCATGTTCGGGCTGGACGACATCGCCACTTTCACGCACCATTTGGAATCGGCTCTCGATCGCGTGCGTACGGGCCAACTGGACCTTTCGCCGGCCCTGGCCGGTCTGGTGCTCGAAGCAAGGGACGTGATCCGGGACCTTCTGACGGCCGCCATCAACGGCGTCCAAGCCAAGCTCCCGAATGCGGGGACGGTAATTGTGGCGTTGGAACGGTTGTGTTCCGGAGTGGCTGGCGCGCCGGCCGCAACTCGGGCGTCAGAGTTGCAACTGATAGCCGGTTGGGAGATTCAGTTCCGCCCGTCGCGGGATCTGGTCCAGCGCGGTATGGATCCCGAAATTTTGTTTGCCGAGTTGCGGGAGCTCGGTGCCGTGGTCATTCGGGGAATCGCCACAGGGATTCCATCTCTCGAAGAGCTCGACCCCAACGAACTGTATCTGCAGTGGCATATCACATTGCTGTCGGAGTGCGCGATTGAAGCCGTGAAGGACGTATTCATCTTCGTCGAAGATGACAGCGACATCAAGATTCTGCCTCTCTCCGGCGAAACGGCTCGGCCCCAGCTGAGTGAGACGCCGGCGGAGATGCCTGGCCCGGCGGCTTCCGCCGAGGTTCCCCGGGAGAAGGCGATGGCGGAGCGCAATGCGGCGACGGTCCGCGTTGCCGCGGACAAGCTCGACCGTCTGGTGAACCTGGTCGGTGAACTCGTGATCAACCAGTCCCGTCTGACGCAGGCCGCCGCCCGGCATAGCGATCAGGATTTGGCGGTGCCGGTGGAGGAGATCGAGCGGTTGGTATCCGAGCTCCGCGACAGCATTCTGGGGATTCGGATGACTCCGATTGGCGCCACCTTCAATCGCTTCAAGCGATTGGTGCACGACCTGTCCGCCGAACTCGGCAAGGAGATTGATCTGATTACTGAGGGTGCCGAGACCGAGCTCGACAAAACCGTCTTGGACCAGTTGGGCGACCCGCTGGTTCACTTGATTCGAAATAGTCTTGACCACGGGGTCGAGACGCTGGAGACGCGGGCCGCCCTGGGTAAGCCGCGCCGGGGCACGGTCCGCCTCACCGCTGCTCACGTGGGCTCGAACGTCGTCGTCAGCGTTTCCGACGACGGTAAAGGAATCGATCCGGCCGTCCTGCGGGCCAAAGCGATCGAGAGGCAGTTGATCGCGCCGGACGCTTCCTTGACCGAGTCCGAAGTGTTGGGCCTGATCTTTCTACCCGGATTGTCGACGGCCAAGGAGGTCACCAACATTTCAGGACGCGGCGTCGGTATGGATGTCGTCAAGCGCCAGATTGAAGCGTTGCGGGGCACGATCGACGTGAACAGTACGCCAGGGCAGGGCACCACGATTTCCCTGACCCTTCCCTTGACACTGGCGATCATCGACGGGCTGCTGATTCAAGTCGCCGGCGATCAATTCATCGTTCCGATGTCGGCGGTGACTGAAAACGTGGAGCTCACCCGGAGCGACCGCGGCCGAAACAACGGTCGAAATGTCTTCGCCGTTCGCGGGGATCTGATTCCATACATCGATCTGCGCACCCACTTTCGAATCGGCGGTGAGCCGCCCGAAATCGAAAAAATCGTTATCGTCCGTCACCAGGAGCATCGCGTGGGACTTACCGTCGACCGCGTGCTGGGCAGCCACCAAACTGTAATCCAAAGTCTTGGTCGCTTCTACAAGGGCACGGACGTGGTTTCGGGAGCCACAATCACCGGCGACGGCCGGGTGGCTCTAATTCTCGACATTGCAGGATTGGTACGTTTTACCAGCCGGACCGATCCTTCTCCAATGCGCCCCCCGGTTCGTCTGGCCCCACCGCCATCGGCTGGAAACATCAATACCTCACTGGCAACGCATTAACTTGCGATAGAAGAACTAACCCTAAGGAACCCATTTCATGTCTAACTGGAAAATTGGAATTCGCATCGCGGCCGGATTCGGCTTGGTGCTGACTCTCGCGGCCGCACTCGGCGTCTTTGCCTACCTCAGGTTGCAAACCATCGACGCTAGCGCCAAAACGATCGCCAATGATGTAATGCCTGGCGCGCTGTTGTCCTCGCAGGTTCAAATCAACTCCGCGGGGACCTATGCCCTGCTCTTTCAGCACATCCTGGCCAAGAATCCCGCGAAAATGGCCGAATTGGATGCCGTGATGAAGGGGATCCGTACTCGAAACTCCGAAGCGATGGACCAGTATGAGAAGACCATCACGGACCCCCGGAGTCGGGACCTGTTCGTGACGCTCAAAAAGAACCGCGCCAGTTTCTTCCAAATCTCAGAGGAGCTACTCCGGCTGAGCACGGCCAACAAGAGGGACGAGGCGTTGGACTACTTTGAGAAGCTAGTGACGCCTGCATATTCTCAGTATCAGGACGTTGCTGCCTCGATGGTTGGCCTGAACCGCACCAACGGCGAAGTTGCGAGCAAGTCCATTCTCGACACGGTATCGGGTGCCACGAACGCAATCCTAGTTGTGCTGGGTCTCGCCCTTGTTTCCGGGATCATCGTCGCCCTGTTTGTTACGCGCAGCATCACCCATCCCTTGGCGTTGGCGATGGAGATGGTTCAAAAGGTGAGTCAGGGAGACCTCTCGGCCAAGCTTGATGTCCGGAGCCGCGACGAGCTTGGGCAGATGATTGGCTCCATGAATACCATGGTCGAGACACTCCAGGACACGGCGAAGGCGGCGCTCCTGATTTCTGAAGGAGACCTCACTGTCCGGGTAAAGGTGCTGAGCGAGAAGGATGCCCTCGGCAAAGCTCTTGCAGCGATGGTGGAGAGGCTTTCCGCTACGGTAGCCGAGGTGACGGCGGCGTCTGACCAAGTGGCCAGCGGCAGCCAGGAGATGAGCTCCGCCTCCCAGCAGGTAGCGGAAGGCGCTTCGGAACAATCGGCGGCCGCTGAGCAGAGTACGGCGTCAATCGAGGAGATGGCGGCTAGCATTCAACAGAACGCCGACAACGCGCGGCAGACCGACAAAATCGCAAGCAAAGCAGCCGAAGATGCGCGCCAGAGCGGCGAATCGGTGATGCGGACGGTGGCTTCGATGAAGGAGATCGCTTCGAGAATCAGCGTCATCGAAGAAATCGCCCGCAAGACCGACCTATTGGCTTTGAATGCCGCCGTTGAGGCCGCACGAGCTGGCGAACATGGCAAGGGATTCGCAGTCGTCGCCAGTGAAGTACGGAAGCTGGCCGAGCGTAGCCAGTTGGCCGCCGCCGAGATCAGCAAGCTGACCACGGAAGGGGTCACGTTGGTCGAAGGGGCTGGGCAAATGCTGACCAAGTTGGTTCCTGACATCCGCAAGACCGCGGAGTTGGTCCGGGAGATCGCCGCCGCCAGCGCGGAGCAGAGCACGGGCGCCGCTCAGGTGAACAAAGCGATGCAGCAGCTCGATCAGATCATCCAGCAGAACTCGGCGGCCAGCGAAGAAATCGCTTCAACGTCGGAAGAGATGTCGAGCCAAGCGGAGTTGCTCCAGTCGGCTATTGGCTTCTTCCGGGTCAGCAACGCTGGAGCACGGCCGCAGGCACGGACCGTTGGGACGGTGCGGAGGTCTTCGCGCCCGGCGGCTCGCCCCGTGGCTGCCGCTTCCCCCTCCCGATCCTCCGGCCGTCCCAGCGGACGGCAACTCGCCAACCTCAGTTCGGCGGTGAAGAGCGAGGGGGCGCTGATCGATCTTGAAGATGGCAGGGGCTCGGCTGACAGCCGGGACCAGGAGTTCACGTCCTATTAAGGGCGGAGGAGAATCATCATGTCAGGATCCAATCAATACCTCACCTTCAAGCTGGGCGATGAGCTCTTCGCCATCCAGGTGGCCAATGTCCGCGAGATTCTAGAGATTCCGCATATTACCCGGGTGCCCACAGCGCCGGACTATATGCGGGGGGTGGTGAATGTCCGTGGTAAGGCTATCCCGGTGGCGGATCTCCGCCTGAAGTTTGGCCTTCCTCCAACTTCGGAGAGCGTAAACACGCGGATCGTGGTGATGGACGTCTGCATTGATGGCGAGGCGACGGTCATCGGCGGCATCGCCGATAGCGTGCACGAGGTCATTGAACTCGAAAACGACCAGATCACTCCTCCGCCGCGGATCGCGTTGCGTTGGCGCAACGAGTTGATTCGCGGAATGGGGCGGCGTGGGAATGACTTTATCATTGTGCTCGATATCCAGTCCGTTTTCGCTCTTGACGACCTTGCCGCGGCTGCCAGTGCGGCCTCCAGTGAAAGTCTTGCGCTGACGTAGGAAGGCACCTCTATGGCTCGCATTCTTCTCCTTGACGATTCTCCATCCACTTTGCAGGTTGTGGAGCAGATGCTGGCCACGCGTGGGCACGAGGTGGAGTCCGTCGGTGACGGACTCCACGGCCTTGCCCACCTAGTTGCCAGTCCGTACGACCTGCTCGTCACCGACATCTACATGCCCGGAGCGGATGGCATCCAGATCATCCGGGAGTGCCGGCGTCTGCGGCCAGCAGTGAAGATCGTGGCCATGAGCGGGCGGGAGGGCCATTGGGACATGCTGGCCACTGCCCGGTTGATGGGCGCTGATACGACGATCGCCAAACCCTTCGCCCAGGACGACTTCCTGAGACAGATCGATGCCCTGTTGGAAGGGGGCACCCACTGCTCAGCGCCAGACCGGGAAATCCTATGATGAATCCGACCGCACCTACTTGTGAGGAGATGGGTTCCGCCAACTTCGATTGCTTTGCCGAACTGATCACCCGCGAACTGGGGATCAAGATGCCCGCCAACAAGGCGCAGATGCTACAGAGCCGCCTCATGCGCCGCGTCCGCTCGCTAGGCCTCGATAGCCTGGACGCCTATCAGCACTACCTTTTCCACAGCCCCGGCCGGGATGATGAGCGGGTTCATTTCATTGACGCCGTCACGACCAACAAAACGGATTTCTTTCGCGAACCACAGCACTTCGACTATCTGCTGAAGACTGTGATTCCCCTCCTCTCGCGAGAGCGCTCGATGAACCGCCAGCAACCGTTCCACTTGTGGTGCGCCGGCTGTTCTTCCGGAGAAGAGCCCTATACCTTGGCGATGCTGTTGAACGAGCACGCTGAAACGGAGCGGACGGAACATCGGGACTTCCCCTTTTCTCTTCTGGCGACCGATATCAGCACCCGGGTCCTCGAGAGTGCGCGTGCGGGAATCTACCCGTCGCCCCGCATCGCTCCGATCCCCGAACCGCTTCGCAAGAAGTATCTCAGGCGTCATCGTAATCGTTCCCAGGATCTCGTCCGGGTGGTTCCGGAGCTCCGCGGGAAGATCGGTTTCCACCGCCTCAATTTCATGAATCCGGACTACCAGATCCGCAACCTGTTCGATGTCGTGTTCTTTCGCAATGTGATGATCTATTTTGATCGCCCCACTCAGGAGATGGTGATCAAGCGCATCCTGCGCCATGCCCGTCCCGGCGCCTTTCTTTTCGTCGGTCACTCGGAATCGATCTCAAGCCTCAATCTCCCGTTGCGGCAAGCCGGGCTCGCGGTCTTCCAGAAACTCAGCTGACTCCCATCGCTATGCTAAAGCCAATCCGCGTTCTCATTGTTGACGATTCGGCCAGTGTTCGCCAATCGCTCAAGGAGGTGCTCGAATCCGACCCCGCGCTCACCGTAATCGGGATGGCTGGGGATCCCTACGCTGCCGCAGAGCGCATCAAGGCGGAGATTCCCGATGTCATCACCCTCGATATCGAGATGCCACGTATGGACGGGCTCACGTTTCTGCAAAAGCTGATGGCCCAGCATCCCATTCCTGTAGTGATCTGCTCCACCCTGGCCGAACGTGGCTCCGACTCTGCTTTGGCCGCCCTCGAACACGGTGCCGTGGACATTATCACGAAGCCCAGGCTAGGTTCGCGCGAGTTTTTCCAGGAATCCTGCGTCCGCATCTGCGATGTGGTCAAATCTGCGGCGCAGGCCCGGCTGAAGCGTAGGCCGGTAGCCGCCACGATCGAAGTCCGGCCCAAAATGACGGCCGACGCCATGCTCGAACGAGGCGGCACGGCGATGATCCAGACCACGGAGAAGGTGGTCGTTGTCGGTGCTTCCACAGGGGGCACCGAGGCCCTCCGCGAGTTCCTCGAAGTCCTGCCCCCCGATGCGCCCGGCATCGTAATCGTGCAGCATATGCCGGAGAAGTTCACGGCTCGATTCGCGGAGCGGTTGAACGGCCTCTGTCAGGTAACCGTCAAAGAGGCGACCGACGGCGATACCGTAATTCGCGGCCAAGCCCTCATCGCCCCCGGCAACCGCCACATCCTCATCAAGCGTAGTGGGGCCCGCTATCTGGTCGAGATCAAAGACGGTCCACTGGTCGCCCGACATCGTCCCAGTGTCGACGTCCTGTTCCGCTCCGCCGCGCGCTACGTCGGCCGTAACGCCGTCGGCGTGATTATGACGGGCATGGGTGACGACGGAGCCCGGGGAATGGCCGAGATGAAGCAGGCCGGCTCCTTCAACATCGCGCAGGACGAACAGTCCTGTGTGGTGTTTGGCATGCCCGCCGAAGCCATCAAGCTTGGCAGTGTTGACCGCATCCTGCCGCTCCACGCCATAGCTGGCGAAGTAATTCGCCTCTGCCGCTAACGGTCACGCTGGCTTTTTGAACCTCGATCGTCCAAAATATGGTGCGCCCGGAAGGATTCGAACCTCCGACCTTTTGGTTCGTAGCCAAACGCTCTATCCAACTGAGCTACGAGCGCACGAAAAGGCGTGACATCACCCAGATTAGCATAGCGGGCTCCGTTTGGGGGGCTTCAGCCGGTCTTTATTTCACTCTGTAATTCGACCATCCGCCCGCAATTGCAGCCGCCTGCCCCCCCACTCCACCGTATCGCCCCACAGCCCGTTCACCCACACCGCCGCGCCCCACAAATCCCGTAACGGGACAAACCCCAATAGCCACAACACGTTCCGATCTTCGAGTCCCATCATCCCACCCACAATCGCTACGTTCATCCGCATAGCCAAAAGGAGAAACGCAATTCCCCACTCCCCCGCCACCAGCGCCGCAATCGCCCATACCGTCGCAAACGTCACCGGCATCCCCAAATACCCGATCACCCCGCCCCGCGATACCCGAATCGTCCTCGCCCAGCGCAACTGATGCTGATGCGCCTCGCGCCAACTCCGCGCTCCCAAGCTCGTTTCGACCACCGCCGTGCTCAGGTGTACCCGCTTGCCCAGTTTGCTCACCTCCAGCCCTAACTGGTAATCGTCCGCAATCTTGTCTGCCAGCACCTCCATTCCGCCAATCGCTTCGAGATCCGCTCGCCGCAGCAGCAGCGTCGAACCCATCGCAAACTCCGCCACTCCTACCAACGGAGCCACCAGCGTGCTGGGCGCAAAATCCGTCGCCACCCCTAGCGCCTCAGCCATTCCCGCCAAGCTCTGCGCCCTGCCCCGGTAAAGCGCCGTCACCAGGCCCACCCCCGGCTGTTCCAGCCCTCCCATGATCGTCCGCAGATACTTCGGCGGTACCAGGATGTCGCCGTCGTTGATCAACAGGACGTCGAACTGCGCTGCCTTGACCAAGTCGATCAGCGCCCCCACCTTCCGGTTAGGCGTCACTGTCTCCCGTTCGAGCAGGCGGATGGGCCGGTGCGGAAACTCCTCAATCAAGCGCCGGATGTGCGGCACTGCCGGATCGTTCGGATCGGCTACCGAAAACAGAATCTCGAAGTGCGGGTAGTCCTGCGCCGCATGAGAGCGAAGTGCCTCATAGAACTTCGGGTCGGCTCCGTAAACCGGCTTCAAAATTGAAATCGGCGGAAAGGCCGTCGGTGCCGCATCGGTCTGGAACAATCGCTTGATGCTGGCGAGCAACGCAATGAGCTGATACGCCAGCGGAACAAGAAAGACGAACTCCATCAGAGCGCCAACAGGTACACGCCGACGGTCACCAGCGCCGTCCCGGCCCAGCGGGCCAACGTTACCCTCTCCTTCAATAGCAGTCGCGCAAGAATCGTCTCCGCCACCAGGCTCAGCGCCGTCGCCGGAACCGCAAAGCTCAGGTCCGTTGCCTGCAGCAGTGCCAGGAACGCATAAAACGAAATCGCCAGGAATACCACCGACGCAATCAGAGGCGCCTTTGAAAGCAGCGTCCGCAGCAGACTGCCAATACCGAAGTCCATCACCTCGCCCTGCCGCTTCATCTCCCAACTCTGCAACAGGTCGCTCGCCACGGTGCTGACGACGATGATCGCGACATAGATCCAGGGGCTCATCGTTCCGTCTTCGGCGCAGTCAACCCCACCAGCACCGTCCCTCCGACGATACACAACGTGCCCATCCACCGCATCAGGCTGATCGTCTCATCCAAAAACACTGCGCCCATGATCGCGTTCAACACAAACCCCACCGACGTCACCGGGATCACGTAGCTCAGGTCTGCCCAGCTCAATAGCGCCATCCGCGACAGAACCCAGCCCGCCAGTAAAGTGATGCCAACCAGCACCCACGGATTGAAAACCACCAGGACAAAAGACAGGGGGCTGCCGTCGAGCTCAGCCCCGTGTTTCATCCCCCAGCTCAGCGCAAAGTTGCCAAGAACATTGGTCGTTATAACGATGGCCGAGAACAACCGCGTCTTCCTAACCAGCCGATTACTTGACACCGGCGAGCGAGGCTTCTTTCTGTTCCTTCTGGTCTTTGACGAACTGCTTCCGCTTGCTCCGTAGCGCCATGTACTCCCGGGCTTCTTTGTACAGCCGCTTGCGTTCGGTCGAATCGAAAATCGACTTCTTCACAATGCGCCAGGCAGCCTTCGGCCGGAAGTAATACTCGCTATAGAACCGCTCCACCGAATCCACCAACTCGCCGCGGTCGAGACCCGGATAGACGATATTCGGCAACTGGTGCCCTTTCTCGTCCGTCATCGCGTCGAGCGTGATCAGGTTGTTCTTCTTCACGTAGTCGAAGAATTCGGTACCCGGATACGGATGCGCCAGCGAGACCTGGATCGTTTCGCAATCCAGTTCTTTCGCGAAGTTGATCGTGTTCCGGATCGATTCCCGCGTCTCGCCCGGTAGGCCCACGATGAAGTCGGCATGGATCGTCAGTCCGAGCTTGTGCGCATTGGCCGTAAACCGGCGAGCCATGTCAATCGTCGCGCCCTTCTTGATGTTCTTTAGGATCTGCTGATCGCCGGACTCGTAGCCCACAATCATCAGCCGGCCGCCGGCGTCCTTCATTGCCTTCAGCGTGTCGAAGTCGGTGGTCACCCGCGACGTGCAGGACCATGTCACGCCGACTTTCCCCAACTCGTTGCATAGTGCAATCGTCCGGGCTTTCTGGTAGTTGAAGGTGTCGTCGTCGAAGAAGATCTCTTTTAGGCCCGGGAAATTGTCCTTGACCCACTTCACCTCGTTCACCACATCGTCCACGGAGCGCAGGCGCCACCGGTGGCCCGAGTGCGTCTGCGGCCACAGACAGAACGTACACTGTGCCGGGCAGCCGCGAGACGTATAAATCGCCACGTACGGATTGTGAAGAAACGGAACGTTGTAACGCCGGAAGTCCAGATCGCGCTTGTAGACCTTCGACGCCCAAGGCAACTCGTCGAGATTCTCAATCACCGGCCCGTCCGGATTATGCATAAACGAGCCGTCCGGCCGGCGGAAGGAAACCGACGGAATCTCTTCGAGCGGCTTTCCTTTGGCGTAATCGACAATCGCGTGGTCGAACTCTTTGCGGACGATGAAATCGATTGCGGGAGCGATGCGCAGCGATTTTTCCGGCTCCACGGTAACGGGCGGGCCGACAAAGGCCACCTTGAGCTTCGGATTGAGGTCCTTCATCATCTCCGCCATGTGCACATCCACATGGAAGCCCGGGGTCGAGGTGAACAACACCAACAGCTCGAACTCTTTCGCCATTTCCACGGTTTGCTCAATGGAAATACCGTGCGGTGGCGCGTCGACCACCTTGCTATCTGGCAGCATACCTGCGGGATAGCAGAGCCACACCGGATACCAGTACGACTCAATCTCCCGCGAAGCAGGCCAGCGAGAACTGGCACCGCCGTCAAATCCTTCAAAGGAAGGAGGATTTAGAAAAAGCGTGCGCATAAAGCCTCTCTATAACGGTACGGCACCCGGGCCTGGAATCACAACCCGCGATCAGTAAACAGTGCCATCCGGTTAGTGATTGGTCCCAGGTTGAGCCTCAGCGGCGGGAGGGTCGCCGCCCGGACGGAAGTTCGTGTAATTAATGACCAACTCCGCCTTTCCCGCGATCCGCGTCTCGATCAACGATTCAATTCTCGTCGGCAAGGCAATTCCCTCATGGATCAGATAGGTTCGCGTGAAGCTAACTTTTTTGAGGAATATGGGCGACGGCGACTTAGAGAACTGACCCGATTCCCGCACCGGCAGCGCCGTTTCCTCGTCGATCCAAAGCTCGCCCTTGTACAGTCCCACTCGCTTCTTCCGGGGCGAAATCTCATAGACATGCACCCGACGGCCCTCCGGCTCCAACACTCGCTTGAACTTGAACTTATAGTTTTTGTCGTTGATCCCCGTATCAAGCTGCTTGGTGCTGTTTTCCTGCTCGCCTGCCAGGTACCGGGCAATCACGTGCTTCTTTACGGCATCGTCACCCGTGATGGCCTTCACGGCAAACTCCACATGACCATTCTTGGCCACGTAGCGCGTCCCCGTCAGATGGCCCACCTTCTTCAGCTTCAGCAGCCGGGCGTCAAAATCCATTTCCATCTGCAGATCGCGAGTCCGGTCCGTCTGTCGCGCGTTTGCTTCAAAATAGCGCTGCAGAAGGTCTTGCGCGAAAAGAGAGGGACCAGCGAGAACGAAGAATAGAAAAAATCGAAGACCCAAACGCTACCTCAAAATCGAAGCCTGTTTTTAGTGTACCAATCGCTATCCCTTACCCTCGCAAACATTTCCGTCCTATCGCGTTGAACTTTCACGATTTTGTCATCGTTCCGTTATCGGCGCGGCCCTATCGTCAGGGTCAGGATCCCCCATTTATGTCCAGACTCTCGTTTCAGTTCTGGTGGCAGGACCAAACCACGCCGGCCCCAGTTCGCGCCGCCGTGTCCCTGCACAGCCACACCTCCCACTCGGAAGAAGCGCTCGACATTATTCTCCACCACACCACATGCGCGCCCGTCCGCGCCTTCGCCGGCTGGGTTGAATCCCGCTACGCCCGCCGACAGGGCGGGGAGGCGTTCGATTGGCGCCGTGCCTTTTGGACGCCGCCCCTCAACCCCGCCGACTCTCTGGCCGTCGAGCGAAACCAGATCACCGGCCTCCAACTCCACCCCCTTGTCTCCCTTACCGACCACGACAACTGCGACGCCGGCCTCCGCCTCCAAGGCCAGCGGGGTTGCACCGATCTCCCTATCTCCGTTGAATGGACCGTCCCCTTCGGCCGCGCGTTATTCCACCTCGGCGTCCACAACCTCCCCCGTAACTCTGCCCGCTCTCTGATGGCCGAATTGGCGGATTACACTGCCCGCCCCCAACCCGCAAAACTCTCGAGCCTGCTCCACCACCTCGACGGCCTCCCCGAAGTGCTCCTCGTCGTCAACCATCCGCTCTACGACGAAGCCCGCCTCGGCCCAGCCCACCACGGCCTGCTCCTCGGCGAGTTCCTCACCCGCCACGGCAGTTGCCTCCACGCCCTTGAACTCAACGGGCTCCGCTCCTGGTACGAAAACGAAACTGTCATCGGCATGGCCACCGACCTCGGACTGCCCTACGTCAGCGGAGGCGACCGCCACGGCAGCGAACCCAGCGCCAATCTCAACCTCACCCCCGCCCGCACGTTCCCTGAGTTCATTTACGAACTTCGCTTCCGCCGCCGCAGCCACGTTCTCTTTCTACCGCAATACCAGAAGCCGCTCGTCCAACGCCAAGTGCTAGCCGGCTGCGAAGTGGCGGCCCGCTGGTCTGAGCGTCTCTTCTACCGGCAGCCCGCCGGACCCGCCGTCCCGCTGCTACCGCTGCTTTCCGGCCGCCGCCCGCGCCAGGGCGCTACCCTGAATCATGCGTTGGGCGTTCGCGGGCACTCTTAGTGCGCTGATTCTTCTGGGCTGGATTGTTGCCAACTGGTGCGGTCTGCAGCAGGATGAGGCTCTGTTCCTCAAGGCCATTGACGATCCCGGGCACTGTGCATTCTCGATCCGCAAAGGGCGGATTGCGTTGATGATCATGCCCTACGTTGGCGCGCTAAAGGCCGCCCTGTATCTGCCCTACCTCAAGCTTGTCCCTGCCGACGCCGTCACGCTTCGCCTTCCGATGGTCCTCCTCGTGCCCGTTCTCGCCGGGCTTTCGCTGTGGTTCTGGTCCCGCCTCGCCTCGGGCGCTGTCGTCGCTCTCACCGCCGCACTCATCGTGGCACACCCCCACTTCACCATCCCGGTCGTGCTGGACTGGGGACCGGTCGGCCTGCAACTCCTCTTCACGCTCCTGGCCTTCCACGCCTACCGATCCCACTCCTTCGCCGCCGTTGGCTTCCTGGCCGGACTAATGGTCTGGGATAAGGCCGTCGCCGTGTGGGTGCTCACCGCCGTCGCCGGCTCTGCCGCTATTTTTTATCCGGCCCGCCTGCGCCCCTTCCTCCATTGGCGCGTCTTGGCGGCCTTCTTCCTCGGTGCCTCACCCTATGTCTACTACCGTCTCGCGAATCGGAATGCTATGGCCGGTTTCCGCACCGACATCGATTTCGCCAGCCTCGGCCCCAAGATTGACGCTCTCCGCGGAACCTTCGACGGCACCGCCATGGCGACCTATCTCTTCCGCTTGCCGCTCGTCCATCCCCCCATTGGGCTACTCGTCGTTTTCGCCGCGCTCGCTGTCCTGGGTTTTGCGGTCCGCCGCCGTCTGCCTGCCTTTTTCTGGACGGCCACTTTCGCCGCGCTCGCCGCCATGCTGCTCACTGGGGGCGCCGGCGGCTCGGTCCATCATCACGTCCTCGTCTGGCCGCTGCTAGGCGCTGCCGTCTGCACCACCCTCGCGGCTTTGCCTCTCCCCCGCTGGTCTTTCATCGCGGCGTTCGGCTTGCTGGCCGTTCTGCAGGTCAACGTATGGGCCCTCTATTGGCAGGGCGCCGCGCTCGGGACCCTCCGGGAATGGACCGACGCCACTGCGCCCGTCGCCGCCCATCTGTCGAAACCTGGCGTATGTCCCGGCGGCGTCTACGCCCTCGATTGGGGCTTCAGCGAAAACCTCACCGCCCTCGGCCGCGGCCGCTACCAGGTCACCACGATCGCCGACGAGTGGTGGCGGCCCGAACTTCCTCCTACCGAAAGCGCCAAAGCCGTCCAACGGGCTGGCGACCCCCGGGTCTGCCTACTCGAATGGGCCGATGGCGCTGCCCCGTTCTTCCCGGGAATCCGCGCGGCCGCCGCCCCCGTCCTTTCAACGCGCCCCAGCCGAGTCTTCCTCAATCGCCTCCAGCAGCCGGCAATTCGCCTTTACGAGACCCCGTAGCCGCTCGTGTCAAACCTGCCTGTAACTCGTGCTCACTCAGCGTCGTGCTGATGAATAACTCCTGCCGCGACCCCGCGCTCAAAGCGATCGCCTTCCATCCGTTCATCACCGGCACCGTGATGTGGACCTTCAACGCCCCCCGGGCATCCCGTACCTTTGAAATCCGCCCCGGCACCACCGAACGGATGACGTCCTCGGGATACTCGCGCAACAACCGCTCCAGCATCTCCCGCACCCCTTCAATGATCGAATGCTCAATCTTGAGCCGATTGTTTTCAGCCCGCAGCCGCATTCGCGCCATGATATTAACCCCTCCGGCGGGCGATCAGCAGGTTCGACGGAGCACGCTGAAACCCATACCCAATATTAAAGGGCAACGGCCTCGTTCTCTTCGGATCACTGTACGCCTGCTGCAGGTCGCGCTGCACCAGATTGCGAAACGAACCGTACGGGGTGTTGTAACTCCCATAAAGCGCGACGTCCCACCGCCCCGGCTCGTAATACTGAAACGGAATTCCCGAATCGTCCTGCACCACTGCCAGACTACGGCCCATCACCACCTCGCGGATCTTCGAAAAGTCCTTCCGGTGCGGCATGTACGACGTGGACTTGAACATACTCACCATCCGCGCCGGGCGAGCGAGGAAGTTATGGAACCGCGTGTTGCCCGAGAACTTCTCATCGCCTAGATTCACCGAGAAGTAGTAGAGCCTGCGATGGGAGGTCCCGCCAGACATCTGGAACTCAATCGCGACTCCCCGGTTCGCTTGTCCAGACGCCGGCTCCCGCGCCACCACGTCCCCTGCGTCGTTGAGCGTCACCGGGGTCACTCCCAGTATCCTCGCCTGCATCCGCACCAGTTGCACCAACATAATCGGCAGCAAACCATCGGTAACTTGGCCCGAGCGCAGTTGCTGGGCCATCTGCCGGGTGATGAAGAAACTCTTGCCCAGCACGTCGCTCAACGTCCGCCGCACATGCGGAAGTTGCGTTTCAAGCGCCGTCTCGGAAAGCTTGCCCACTTTCGCCAAGCTACCCGGAGACTCCAATCCCACCAGAATATATTCCGGATTGTGCGGATAGAACGTCATCACATGCACCACATCCGGTCCGCCGAAAGGATAGAACGCTGTCGCCGACTCCACGTCCTTGCCGGTTAACTCTGTCTTTTGAAAGTCTGCAATCGGCGGACGGCGTCCAGCATTCCATCGCGCAAAGGCGGCATCGAATCCCGCCGCGTGCGCCTGCCACTGCTTTTCGTCTTCAAATTGCTTGAACGGGCTCTCCGCCCGCCCGGGCATCCCGGCCAGAAAGCGTGCCGCATCGTCCGCGTACGGGTCCGCCGGAATCGCAAAGGTCGGCCGCGCACCCGCCTTCGTGTTTTCTCGGGACGAAGCACACCCCGCCAGCCCCAACAGGCTGACCAATCCCACCACCCCAATCGCTCGCATCCGCGCTGTCACAATTGCCATTGTAGATACAGCGATTCGGGTATAGCGAATTCAGTGGCGGAATTAATTATTTACTGTCCTTCGCCCCAGTCGTAAGCGTCTTTCGCCGTCAACCGCACCCGGTAAGTCCCGAGATTGTTTTGCCAGTGCCGATTGTCGTTAATCGCCAACCCCAATCGCCCCGCTCCCGGCGCCTTCGGGCCATAGGCCTTCCCAATCGCAAACGTCGCGCCTTTCGATCCCATCCGGCCCACCAGCGCCCCAAACGGGTGGCCATCCACAAGATTCGTCTTGTACGCCGGGCCGCCTGGCTTCGTCAGACCATTCGGGTCCGTCGCCCAACCGTCGTCCTTCCACGAAAGCCGCGTAAATCCGCTCGCGCTCGCCGTCAACTGGGACCCACCTCCCAATTCAATCCCCGTATCGAAGTACTCAATCTGGGTCGAATGGCGGATCGAATGCACCTCCGCGGCCTTCACGACCTGTTTCTGCCGCACCGCCAGCGCTCGCACCTCGCCCCACGGAATCTCCCGCTTGTCCACTTTCACAGATCCCGTTGGCGTCCCCACCCGCAGCATCTGCCCGTTCGTCAGTCGCAGCAGGCCCTGCGTCCGGTCGAACCCGTCCGCCTCGCTCGGCATAATCTTTTCGAACAAACGGTACAACGGCCGCGGCTCATGCTGGTCCGTGTCCTTGTACAAGTTCAAAAGCGGAGTCACCACCGGCAGGCCGATCGCCGTTAACCGTTCCATGGCCAAGTCCCGAGCTACCCGATCCTTGTCCGTCTGCACCGTCGCCAGATCGGCCGCAATCTGCTTGGCCTCCGTCGGAGACGCCGTCGACGCACTGTGGAACGACAAAATCTGAGCGGCCGCTTTTCCTCCAATCGAAAAGGAAGCCGGCCCCTCGACCGTAGAACCGTCCGTCAAGCGCAACATCACCGTCACAGCAGCAAGCAGTAGCATCGCCGCTGTTATATCAGACAATGGAGACATGCGTCTCAAAAAAGGCTACGGCTGGTATCTCGCCGAAGAGGTTCTTGAAATCCGGGTGGAGGGCGAAACCCGCAACGTCGTCCACGTCAATACCCGCCTGCTTCAGGCCCGCGACGGTGAACACGCCTATGCCCGCGCAACCGAGTTCGGCGTCGAGGCCGCCGACGAATACCTGAATCCCGACGGCCACAAGGTCACCATCACTTTCCGCGGTGTCCGCGAGGTGATCGAAATCACCGAGGGCCTCTCCGACGGCGGCGAAGTCCGCTGGGAGGAGTCCGTCGGCCTCGGCGAAAAGAAGATCCGCGCCATGCTCAAACCGGTCGAAGAGGTGGAAGCCGTCAAGCCCTTCGAACCCTCAGATCATCCAGACTACCGCTGTGGCGAGGTGGTCGCCGAAGCCATGGCCCAGTTCGAAAAGAAAAACTAGCGGCAGCCCCCGCCGACGAAATGGACGATCTCCACCTTGGCGCCCGGCCGCAACAAGGTCTCCGCCCACGCGGCCGGCTTCAAAATTACGCGGTCCAGTTCCACTGCCACCCGTTGCGCCGGAACTCCGAGTTCGCCCAATAGACTCAGCACGGTAGACCCCTCAGCCACTTGGCGCGGCTCTCCGTTCAAAACAATTTCATGCATAAATGCTTAGGTTTTCCCCTCGTCCGGCCAAAGCGGTTCTTTGACTAGCCCTAGCTAAGGTCATTATAGTTTTATAGGGGGTCCTTCTCCCCTCCTTCCGACCACACACTTTACCGATGTTGCCAACGTCACTGCCAGAGTTTTATCTACCCGTCCTGTTGACATGGATGTTTGCGATTACGAACGCGACCGGCATTATCGTCGCCGGCTACGTTCTGGGCAAAAAGTTCCGCAATAAGGCCAAAGACACCCCATACGAATGCGGCATCACCCCCACCGGCAGCGCTAAAGAGCGTTTCAGCGTCAAGTTCTACCTGGTGGCGATGCTCTTCATCCTGTTTGATATCGAAGCCGTCTTCCTGTACCCGTGGGTCGTCGTGTACCGCGACCTGAAATGGTTCGGCTTTGTAGAAATGCTGTTGTTCGTAGTTTTGGTCCTCGCCGGCTTTTTCTACATCTGGAAGAAGGGAGTCCTCGATTGGAGCCAGGCCGAAGAGGTGGAACGGAAAGCCGCCGCCGGGACCCTGCTGCGGACCGACAATTGCCCAACGCCCGAGAAGGTTATCAATGTTGCCTGAAACCCTTCAGGAAAATGAACTTGCCGCGGCCCTCGCCGCCGTCTATCCCGCCGCCATCATCGACGGCGTTCTCGCCCACGGCGAACTCACCCTCCACCTTGAACCCGGCGACATCCTTACCGTCTTGGAGTTTTTCAAGCGGCAGCAGCAATTCGAACGCCTCTCCACGGTCACAGCGGTTGACCGCTACCCGATGGAGCCCCGCTTCGAACTCGTTTACCATCTCCAGTCGGTAGCCCGGAACCTCCGTATCCGCCTGAAAGCTTCCGTCAGCGATGAAATCAGCTCCGCCACCGCCGTCTACGCCGCGGCCAACTGGTATGAGCGCGAAGTGTTCGACCTGTTCGGCGTCGTCTTCAAAGGCCATCCCAATCCGAAAAGGATCATGATGCCGGACGACTGGGAAGGCCACCCCCTGCGCCGGGATTTCCCCACGCATGGCTTCAAGTACACCTACGGCGAGCAGAAATAATTCTCCAAGGAACATGAGCGAAATTATCACAGATCCCGAGTTGCATCACGAGCCGGAAGCGCGCAGCAGCCGGCGGATGACGCTGAATATGGGCCCTCAACATCCGTCGACGCACGGCGTGTTGCGGGTCGTATTGGAAATCGATGGCGAGTTCATCGAAAAGGCCACTCCCGAAATTGGCTACCTGCATACTGGCATAGAAAAACAGTGTGAAGCCCTCAATTGGCAGCAGATCATCACTCTCACCGATCGCGTCGACTACCTCGCTAATCTCTCGAACAATCTCTGCTACTCCTTGGCTGTCGAAAAGCTCCTCGGCCTCGAAATCCCCCCGAAGGCCCAATGGCTCCGGGTCCTCCTCACCGAACTCACCCGCATCAACAGCCACCTCGTCTGGCTCGGCACCCATGCTCTCGACATGGGCGCAATGACGATGTTCTTCCTCACCTTCCGCGAGCGCGAAGACCTGCTCCGCATTTTCGAAATGTTCAGCGGCCAGCGCCTGATGACCAGCTACATCCGCCCCGGCGGTCTGGCCCTCGATCCGCCCCGCGGCTGGGAGAAGCCGGTGAAGGCCTTCCTCGCCGATTTTCCCAACAAGATCGACGAGTACGAGACCCTACTGAACAACAACCCTATCTGGCTCCGGCGCACCAAAGGCATCGGCATTCTTCCCGTCGAAGAGATGCTCGAAATTGGCATCACCGGCCCGCTCATCCGCGCCGCCGGCATCCCGATGGACGCCCGCAAAATGACGCCCTACTCGAGCTATGAAAAGTTCGACTTCAACGTCCCGACGGCCACCGAAAACGACGTCTTCGCCCGCTACTCCGTTCGCATGCGCGAGTTGCGCGAGAGCCTTAAGATTATCCAACAGGCACTTGATGGCCTGCCCGAAGGGCCCATCCGCGCCGACGCTCACCGCGTCGTTTTGCCGGAACGCGAAAAGATGAAAACGCAGATGGAAGCGCTCATCTACCACTTCAAAATTGTGACCGAAGGCATCGCCGTGCCCGAAGGCGAAGTCTACCAAGTGGTGGAATCGCCCCGCGGTGAACTGGGCTACTACATCGTCAGCGACGGCAGCGCCAAACCCCTTCGCGTACACATGCGCACCCCAAGCTTCGCCAACCTGCAAGGTCTGCCCAACCTCGTTGAAAAGCGGCAGATTTCCGACGCCATCGCCATCATGGGCAGCCTCGACTTTGTACTGGGAGATTGTGATCGATGACGTTTTCGCCGGAACTGGAAGCTAAGTTCGCCGACCTCGTAACGCATTATCCGGAAGGCCGCCAACGCGCCGCCCTCATCCCGATGTTGATGTTCGGGCAGGACGAGGTCGGCTCTATCACCCCCGAGTTCATGCTGGAGGTGGGCAAACGCCTCGGCCTCAACGCCATGCAGGTCGACGAAGTCGTCGGCTATTACTCGATGCTCCACAAAAAGCCGATGGGCAAGTATCACGTGCAGGTCTGCACCAACGTGGCCTGCCTGCTCCGTGGTGGCGCTGAACTCTACGATCACGCCTGCCACAAGCTCGGCCTCGGCCACAAAGAGGTTTCCGCCGACGGCATCATTTCACTCGAAGAAGTGGAATGCATCGGCGCCTGCTCCTGGGCTCCCGCCATTCAGGTGAACTACGACTTCCATCACGAAGTCACCACCGATCAGTTAGATACGATCCTGGAGGACCTGAAGAAGTGAAGTTGTTCAACGAACCGAGTCCGCTCGAAACCAAAATCATCTCGTTCCGCTTTGGCCTCGAAAACTCCGCGTCCATCGATACCTATCTCGCCCACGACGGCTACAAGGCTCTCCGCAAAGCCCTCGAAATCACCCCCGACGACATCGTCAACGAGGTCAAGACTTCCAACCTCCGCGGACGCGGAGGCGCCGGCTTCCCCACCGGCTTGAAGTGGAGCTTTGTCCCCCGCGTCTCCGAAAAACCAAAGTACATCGTCGTCAATGCCGACGAATCCGAACCCGGTACCTGTAAAGACAGGCTCCTCATCCAAAACGATCCCCATCAACTCATCGAAGGCTGCCTTATCGGCGCCCTTGCTGTCGGCGCCAAGAAAGGCTGGATCTACATTCGCGGCGAATACAACTACCTCATCCACATCATGGATAAGGCCATCGCCGAAGCCTATAAAAACGGCTACCTCGGCAAGAACATCTGCGGCACCGATTTCGAGTTCGATCTTTATACCCACACCGGCGCTGGCGCCTATGAATGCGGCGAAGAATCTGCTCTGCTCGAATCGCTGGAAGGCAAGCGAGGTGTACCCCGCATCCGCCCGCCTTTCCCGGCCATTTCGGGCGCGTTCCAGTCGCCGACGCTCCTCAACAACGTCGAAACATTTTCGTCCGTCCCCGCCATCCTGCGGATGGGCGGCCAAGCCTACGCCGATCTCGGCGTGCCCCGCTCCGGAGGCACCCGCCTCGTCTGCATGTCCGGGCACGTCAACAAACCCGGCGTTTACGAGGTCCCCCTCGGCTTCCCAATGATGAAGTTCGTCAACGAAATCGGCGGCGGTGTTTGGAACGGCCGCGCGCTCAAAGCCATCATCCCCGGGGGCTCCTCCAGTCCTTTGCTGAAGGCCGAAGAATGCGATATCCCGATGGACTACGATGCCATCGCCAAGGCCGGCTCCATGCTCGGCTCCGGTGGCCTGATGGTCATGGATGAAACTACCGACATGGTGAAGGTGGCGCTCCGCATCATGCGCTTCTATCAGCATGAAAGCTGCGGCTGGTGCATCCCCTGCCGCGAGGGTACGACCTGGCTTAAGAAGATGCTGCAGCGCGTCGCCGATGGCCACGGCCAAACCCGCGACATCGATTTGATCGGCGACCTCGCCCAGAACATGATGGGCCGCACCTTCTGCCCGCTCGGCGACGCCGCCGCGATGCCCACCATCGCCATCGTCAAGAAATACCGGAATGAGTTCGAGGAGTACGTGGCCCGGAACCCCTTCGCCTCTCCCGAACTCGTATCCATCGCTTAGGAGATCCATGGCACTCGTCAACGTCACCATTAACGGGGTCCAGGTCCAGGCCGAAAACGGCGCCCTGCTCATCGAGGTCGCCAAGCAAAACGGCATCGAAATCCCCGCGTTTTGCTACTACGAAGGCATGTCGCTCCAAGCGGCCTGCCGCATGTGTTTGGTCGAAGTCGAAAAGGCTCCCAAGCTCATGACCGGTTGCACCCTCCCCGTCGCTGAAGGCATGGTCGTCCGCACCGAATCGGAGCCCGTCGTCAAGGCCCGCAAGACCACCCTCGAATTCCTGCTCTCGAACCATCCGCTCGATTGTCCCGTCTGCGACAAGGGCGGCGAGTGCGAACTGCAGGACATGACGTTTAAGTACGGGGTCGGCGAAAGCCGCTTCACCGAAATCAAACAGCATGTGCCCGAGAAGCAGTGGAGCCCGGTTGTCTTCTACGATGCCCCCCGCTGCATCCTCTGCTACCGTTGCGTTCGCGTCTGTGACGAAGGCATGGGCGTCGGCGCGCTCGGCGTCTCGTATCGCGGCGTCAATGCCGAGATCATTCCGTCCAACGGCGACCATCTCGAATGCGACGAGTGCGGAAGCTGTATCGATATCTGCCCGGTCGGCTCGCTGACCTCCGGAACCTATCGCTATAAGACCCGCCCTTGGGAGATGGAGCACGTCGGCACCATTTGCACCCATTGCTCGAATGGCTGCAAGACTACCCTTGGCGTCCGAAACAACGAAATCATCCGCGGCAACAATCGCGACAAGAGCGGCATTAACGGCGAATTCCTCTGCGTCAAAGGCCGCTATGCCTTCGATTTCACGCAGCACCCGGAACGCCTCCAAACGCCTCTCATCCGCAACGCCGCCGGGGAACTCGAAGAGGCAAGCTGGAGCCGCGCGCTCAAGCTCGTCGCCGAAAAGTTTAAGGCTCTCGCCGGACCCGATTTCGGCGTGATCGGCTCTACCCGCACGACGAACGAGGAGAACTATCTCCTGCAGAAGTTCGCCCGCACCGCGCTCGGCACCAGCAGCATCGATCATCACCGCACCGGCGACGTCGTTACCCTTGTTGACTCGCTCAGCGGCAAGACCGGCCAACTCGCGATCGCCGAAGATCTCTACACGACGAAAGCCGTACTCGTCGTCGCCAGCGACCTCTCGCAGCAGCAGCCCCTCCTCGCCAATAAGATCCGCGCCAACTTCCGCCACCACAAATCGGCCGTCTACACCGTCACCCCCGGCCCTGTCCGCGAAGACAAAATCGCGCGCAAAGCCATCCGCATCCCGGAAGTGGACTCCCTCGCCGGCGTTGAACAACTTCGCGAATCCCTCTCGAAGGAAGCCGAACTCGTCATCCTCTTCGGCGACGCCATTCAAGGTGACAAGGTTCGCCAACTCGTCGCCTTCGGAGAATCGCTCGGTATTCCCGTCAAGTACATCGCCCTCGTCGATTACGCCAACTCCCGCGGCGCGCTCGACATGGGCGTGTTACCCGACCTCGGCCCCGGCTACCACGCCACCGCCCCCGGCCGCAGCCTCCAGCAGATGTTGGACGATCCCGATCTCTCTGCCCTCTGGGTCGTCGGCGCCAACCCGCTTAAAGGCGGCAAGTCTCTCGCCTCCCCGGGCGCCTTCGTTGTCGTCCAGGATCTCTTTCTCACCGAAACCGCACAACGCGCCGACGTCGTGCTCCCCGCCGCTTCGGCCTACGAAAAGAACGGCACCGTCACCAACGTCTGCGGCCAAGTCCAGCGCCTGAAGAAGGGCATCGAAACCGTCGGATCTAAGACCGACCTCGCCATCATCGGCCTCCTCGCGCGCGGCATGGGCGTTAACCTCGGTAAAGTAGATGCTGACGCGATCTTCGCCGAGATCGCCGCCAAGGTCCCCGGCTACAACCAGTTGCCGATGCCTGTCATCCTCACCGGCGGCGCCGTCCAGACCCATCCGGTCAACGGTGGTGTCCCGCCCAGTTCCGTACCCGGTATCATCGCCAGCGCTCGCGACACCCTGTTTACCACCGGCTCGCTCACACGCTACTCCAAAATCCTCAACGAAGTGCTCGAGAAACCCGGAGCCCTCTACAGCTAATGGACTTCATCCTCCTGTCGATTCTGAAGACGGCCATCGCCGCCCCCGTGCTACTCGGGACACTTGCCTATTTAGTCTGGATCGAACGAAAGGTGCTCGCACACGTTCAGCTCCGCATGGGGCCCTCCCGCGTCGGCCCCCACGGCCTGCTGCAGCCCATTGCCGACGCCATCAAACTGCTCACCAAAGAAGACTTCATCCCCAGTTACGTCAATCACGTCTATTATTGGCTTGCTCCGTGGCTCGCCTTGATGTTTGCTGTCACGGCCATGTCGGTCATCCCCATCGGCCCCATCGTCGAAATCTTCGGCGTCAAAACCAACATGGGCCAGGCCGATATCTCCATCGGTCTCCTCCTCATCCTCGGCCTCACTGGCATGGGTGTCTATGGCATCGCGCTCGCCGGTTGGAGTTCAAACAATAAGTACTCCCTCCTCGGCGGCCTTCGCAGCTCCGCCCAGATGATCTCCTACGAACTCCCGATGGCCATCGCCATCGCCTCGCCGCTATTGATCGTCAATTCGCTCAACCTCCGCGAGATCGTCAACGGCCAAGCCGGCTACGTCTTCGGCATCATCCCCAACTGGAACGCCGTCGGCGGCCTGCAGATCTTCAGCTTCATCATCTATCTCATCTGCGCCTTCGCCGAAACCAACCGCATCCCCTTCGACCTTCCCGAAGCTGAAAACGAACTCGTCTCCGGTTACAACACTGAATACAGCTCCATGAAGTTCGCGGCGTTCTTCATGGCCGAATACGCCAACATCATCACGGCCTGCTCGGTGGCGACCACGCTCTTTCTCGGCGGATGGCACCCCATCATCCCCAACGAACTCGGCGGCCAGTTTATCCCGACGCTGATCTGCTTCTTCTTCGCCGGCGTCCTCTTCTATCACGCTCTGAACCCGGCCCGCCCCTCGGACCGCCTCTCGATGGGAGTCATCGGCGCGATCATCCTCGGTATCGGCCTGATGTTCCAGGTTCCGGTCGTGAAGGATCTCGCGCAGCCCCTCTTCTGGTTCGCCTCGAAAGTCGGCTTCCTGATCTTCCTTTTCATCTGGGTTCGTGGCACGGTTCCCCGTTTCCGATACGACCAATTGATGCGCTTCGCTTGGCTCGTGCTCTTCCCGGCCGCCCTCGTCAACCTCCTCCTCACCGCTTTCGTCGTCGCGGCCAAATCGAACTAACATGGACGTCATTCTCTTCACCTTCTTCGCGCTCGTCGCCATCGTCGGCGCCGTAAACCTCGTCCTGCAGAAACATCCCATTTCGAGCGCCCTCTCGCTCGTCGCGGTCATGGTCGCTCTCTCGGTGCTGTTCCTCCTCCTCGGCGCGGAGTTCATCGCCGCCGCGCAGTTGGTCGTCTACGCCGGCGCCATCATGGTGCTGTTCGTCTTCGTCATCATGCTGCTCAACGCCGGTGCCGAGCGCGAAAGCCGCAAGGGCGGTTTCGCCCAGTTCCTCGGCCTGCCGCTAACGGCCATCCTCCTCGTTTTCGCCAGCTACGTCATCACGCAGTCGATGTCTAACGCCAAGGCCGTCAAGTTTGGCGCGTTCTCCGGCGGTGGCCCCCGCGAAGTCGGCTGGGAACTCTTTACCCGCTACCTCCTCCCATTCGAAGTCACGTCTATCCTCATCCTCATCGCCATCGCCGGCGCCGTCGTCCTGGCCCGCAAGGAGATCGACTAATGTCTCAACTGCTGCCCCCGGAGTTCTTCACGGCCACCGTCCCGCTGAACGCCTACCTTATCCTCAGCGCCATCCTCTTCGCCATCGGCGCATTTGGTTTCATGTTCCGCAAGAACATTATCACCATTTATATGTGCATCGAGTTGATGCTAAACGCGGTGAACCTCAGCTTCGTCACCTTCTCCTACCAGTTCGGCAAGGTAGACGGCCAGATCTATAGCTTCTTCGTCATGGTGGTCGCCGCCGCCGAAGCCGCGGTCGGCCTCGCCATCATCCTCACTATCTTCCGTAATCGCGGCACGCTCCAGATCGACGAGATCGACACGCTCAAAAATTAAAACCCAATGCAACTTTGGCTCATTCCCATCTTCCCCTTGCTCGGCGCAGTGCTGAATGGCCTCACCGGCCGCCGCACCAGTCAGGGCATCCAATCCGCCATCGCCGTGGGCAGCGTTCTCCTGTCGTTCCTCTGGGTCGTCAACATCCTCGTCAACAACATGCCGGCCCCCGGCGCGGAGATCCGCGAAAGCTACTTCACCTGGATCTCGAGCGGCAACTTCTCCCTTAGTGTCGATCTCGTCGTCGATCGCCTCTCCGCCGTCATGCTCCTGGTCGTCACGGGCATCGGCACTCTGATTCATATCTATGCCACCAGTTACATGTCGCATGAAGGCGGCTTCTACCGGTTCTTCACTTATCTGAACCTGTTCATGTTCTTCATGCTGGTGCTCGTCCTCGCTGGCAACTTCCTTCTCCTATTCGTCGGCTGGGAAGGCGTCGGCCTGTGCAGCTACCTGCTCATCGGCTTCTACTTCCTTAAGAAATCCGCCTCTGACGCCGGCAAGAAAGCGTTCATCGTTAACCGCATCGGCGACTTCGGCGTCCTGCTCGCCATGCTGCTGCTCATCAACACCTTCGGCTCGCTGGACTTCGCCACCATCGCGGCCAAAGTGAAGGTGATGCCCGTCGAACTCTCCGCCGGCATCCTCACCGCCATCTGCCTGCTCCTGCTCCTCGGCGCTGCCGGCAAGTCTGCGCAGATTCCGCTCTACACCTGGCTCCCGGACGCCATGGAAGGCCCCACCCCCGTCTCCGCTCTCATCCACGCCGCGACCATGGTCACGGCCGGCGTCTATCTCTGCTGCCGCGCCTCCGCCCTCTTCGAACATGCGCCCATCGCGCAGGACACCGTCGCCTACATCGGCCTCGCAACGGCCTTCTTTGCGGCCACCATCGGACTGGTCCAGAACGACATCAAGAAGGTGTACGCCTACTCCACCGTCTCCCAACTCGGCTTCATGTTCCTCGCCGTGGGCTCCGGCGCCTATGCCGCCGCCATCTTCCACGTCGTCACCCACGCCTTCTTCAAGGCCCTCCTCTTCCTCGGCTCCGGCTCGGTGATCCACGCCCTCGAAGGCGAACAGGACATGCGCCAAATGGGCGGCCTCCGCGGCAAACTGCCCATCACGTTCTTCACGCTGTTGATGGGTGCGCTCGCCATCGCCGGCTTCCCCTTCTTCTCCGGTTGGTATTCGAAGGAAGCCATTCTCAGCGCTGCCCACGCTCACGCTCCGTGGATGTTCTGGGTCGCCGTCCTCACCGCCATGATGACCGCCTTCTACGTCTTCCGCACCATCTGGCTGACGTTCTTCGGTGAGTATAAAGGTCACGCCCACCCCCACGAATCCCCGGCCGCAATGTGGATTCCCCTTGCGGTCCTCGCTGTGCTCTCGGTCATCGGTGGGTTCGTTTTCAACGTGCCGCACTTTCTTGAAAACGTGCTTCCCGCTCACGCCCACGCGCACGACATGACCCTGGAGATCATCGGCTCCTCGGCCGGCCTCCTCGGCATCGCCTTGAGCTATCTCTTCTACGTCGCCAGCCCCGGCCTTGCCGACTCGTTCGCGTCCTCTTTCGCCGGCCTTTACAATCTCGTCTACAACAAGTACTTCGTCGACGAGGTCTACGACGCGGCAGTCGTCCATCCCATCGAGCGTGTCTCCCGCGGCTTCCTCTGGAAGTTCTTCGATCAGAACCTCATCGACGAAGGCATCGTCCACGGCGTAACCTCCGGCGCGCTCGGCCTGGGCAGCCTCCTCCGCCTCCTCCAAGGTGGAGTCGTCCGCAACTATGCGACCTGGGTCGTCCTCGGAGCCGTCTTCATCTTCTCTGCCTTCTCGATGCTGGGAGGTGCCCGATGAATATCCTCGCCATCCTCCTTCTGCTGCCGTTGATCGGCTTCGCCGCCGCGCTCATCCTCCCCGCCGCCGTCACCAAACGCTTCGTCCTCGGCTTTTCGCTTCTCATCTTCGCCGTGTCGCTTCTGCTCATCGGCACCACCGTTCAGAGCCCCGCCGGCATGACCTGGGTCACCGACACCGCCTGGATCGACACCCCGGCCATCCGTTTCCACATCGGCGTCGACGGCGCCAGCCTCTGGCTCGTCATCCTCACCGCCTTCCTCATGCCGATCGCGGCGTACATCTCCCAGCGGACAATTCTCCACCGCCAGAAAGAGTTCTACGCGTATCTCCTGCTTCTCGAATTCGGCCTCATCGGCGTCTTCTGCTCCCTCGACCTGTTCCTTTACTACGTCTTCTGGGAAGTCGTCCTCGTCCCGATGTATTTCCTCATCGGCATCTGGGGCGGCGAACGCCGCATTTACGCCGCCACGAAATTCTTCGTATATACGATGGCCGGCTCCATGTTGATGCTGGTCGCCATCCTCTACATTTATACGAAGGCCGGCACCTTCGATCTCCCGGCCATCCTCCTCCAGATGGAAGCCGGCAAGGTTGCATTCAGCCAGGCCGAAGAGCTAGCCCTCTTCCTCGCCTTCTTCCTCGCATTCGCCGTGAAGGTCCCCATCTTCCCGCTCCACACCTGGCTGCCGGACGCCTACGCTGAAGCCCCCACCGCCGCCACGTTCCTCCTGGCCGCCGTCATGTCGAAGATGGGCACCTACAGCCTCCTCCGCTTCAACCTGAATCTCTTCCCCCGCGCCTCGCACGACTGCGCCCCCTGGATCGTCGCCCTCGCCATCATCGGCATCGTCTACGGCGCTCTAGTCGCCCTCGTCCAGCCGAACATGAAGCGCCTCGTGGCCTACTCTTCGCTCAGCCATCTCGGCTTCGTCGTCCTCGGCCTCTTCTCCGGCAACCAGTTCGGTCTCGACGGCGCCGTCTACCAGATGCTCTGCCACGCCATCTCCACCGGTGCCCTCTTCATCCTGATTGGGTACCTGCAGGACCGCAAGCAGTCCCTCGAAATCGCCGACTTCGGCGGCGTCGCCACGCCTGCCCCGAACTTTGCGGCCGTATTCCTGATCGCGACCCTCGCCTCCATCGGCCTGCCGCTTCTCAACAACTTCGTTGGCGAGTTCCTGATCCTTCAGGGCGCTGCCCAAGCCAACATCTGGTGGGCCGGCTTCGCCGCCCTCGGCGTGGTCCTCTCGGCCTGCTACATGCTTTGGTTCTACCAGCGCACCTTCTTCGGCGAAGCGAAAACGCAACTCGCCGACCTCCGCCCCACCGAGTGGCTCACCGTCACCCCGCTGCTCATCCTCATGCTGTGGATGGGCATCTTCACCCAAACCTGGCTCCCCGGCATCAGCGCCTCCAACAAAGTGCTTCTCGAAAGACCCACTTCTAAAATCGCCCTGCAGGTGGCCCAATGAACCCCGCAGCCTTTTACCCGACCGCGACGGATTTCCTCCGCTTCCTGCCGGAGATGATCCTCACCATTGGCGGCGTCCTCCTCCTTGTCCTCGAAGCCTTAACCGGTGACAACAAGGACAAGACCAGCCTCGGCTACGTCGCCATCGTCGTCGTCCTCGGCGCGATGTTTGCCGTCCCCGTGGCACTCGCCAATCCCGGTACTTCGTTCAACGGCATGATCGTCTCCGATGGCTTCGCGGCCTTCTTCCGCATGGTCACTCTGCTCGTCGGCCTGTTCACGCTCCTCTGTTCCACGTCCTATCTGAGCCGCGAAAAAGCCAACACCGGAGAGTTTTATCTCCTTGTCCTCTTTTCGCTCGCCGGCCAAGGCATCATGGCTTCGTCCAATGAACTGATCATGGTCTTCCTCGGCCTCGAGATCGCCTCCATCTCCAGCTACGTGCTCGCCGGCTTCCTCCGCGACGACAAGCGCGGCAGCGAAGCGGCCTTGAAGTACTTCCTCCTTGGCTCCTTCGCCACGGCCTTCCTGCTCTATGGCATCTCCTGGATCTACGGCGTCACCGGCGCCACTAACCTCACCGCCATCCGCGACGCTCTCGCCGTCGGCACCAACGCCCCTTCCATGGTCGTCGCCGCCGCTGCGCTGATGTTGATCGGCCTAGCCTTCAAGGTCTCCGCCGCCCCCTTCCAGGCCTGGGCCCCGGACGTTTACCAGGGAGCCCCCGCCCCGGTCAGCGGCTTCCTCTCGGCCGGCCCCAAGGCCGCCGCGTTCGCCATCTTCCTCCGCATCTTCCAAACCTCGTTCGAGTCGCTCTCCTCCCGCTACGAACCCGTTCTCTGGATTCTCGCCCTCGCCACGATGCTCGTCGGCAACTTCTCCGCGCTCTGGCAGTCGAACGTAAAGCGGATGTTGGCCTACTCCTCCGTCGCCCACGCCGGCTACGTTCTCGTCGCCGTCACCACGAACTCGAATGTCGGCACCGCCGCCGCCATGTTCTACCTCGCGGCTTATGCCCTGATGAACTTCGGCGCCTTCGCCGCCATCACGCATCTGGCCGGCCGCGGCGAATCCCACGTCACCATCGACGATCTCAAAGGCCTCGCTTCGAAGCAGCCCATCCTGGCCGGCCTCCTCACGGTCTGTTTGCTCAGCCTCACCGGAGTTCCGCTGACGGCCGGCTTTTTCGGCAAGTTCTACATCTTCAAGGCGGCCATCGACAACCACCTCTACTGGCTCAGCGCCCTCGGCCTGCTGAACTCCGCGATCGCGGCTTACTACTATCTCCGCGTTCTCTCGGCCATGTACATGCATGACCCGAAGACCACCGACGATCCCGAACCCGTCCCCGGCGGCATCCAACTGACCATGTGGGTGAGCGCTGCCGGCATCCTGACGCTCGGCGTCTTCCCCGGCCTCGTCCTCGACTACGCCAACCGCTTCGCCACCTTCGTCAAGTAACCGGCCTCACCTCGCTGAGGGGTTCCCTATCGAGACGCTCCAAGGTATTTCGTGACAGCGGCAGCGACCCTCGCCGATTTCCTCTGGGCGTCCTGCGTCCCCATCCCGCGGCACTTGGCCTCCGCCCTTCTCGCCTGCGCCATCCTGCTCTGCGCGGAAAACTTCCCGCCGTCGAACCCGGCGCCTTCGTTCTCTCAACTTAAGCCAGAATATCCAACAGCTTCGCTTCCATCTCGGCGCCGCTCCGCGCCACGGCCGCACTCGCCGAAAACGCGTTCTGCGCCGCCACCAGCGAGACAATCTCCTCGCTCAGCTCTACTTGATCAACCGGCGATTGATCTTCAAATGCCGCAAATTGCGCCAAGCGCTTGGCAGCACGCTCCACTTTCGCCTGGGCGCGATCCAAGCCCTCAAGCGACGTCAAAAGGATGTTCATAGGGGGACCTAAAACACACTTCGGCCCCGGCTCTCAAAACTTGAGAAAAAATTGCGGAAGATTCCTTAGAACCACTCCCGAAGTTCGCCAAACCGCTCCAGATGCAACAACTTCGCCGTCTCCACCGGTTGCACCTCTTCCCTCTCCAGAATCCACGTTCGCGGATGCGGAATATACACCGCATTAAATCCCGCTCGCAGCGCCGGGTTCACATCACTCCGCGGCGAATTGCCCACCATCCACGTATGCGGAAAATGGAACCCCCGCTCCTCCCCCAGCCGCAGATACACCCCGACTTCTTTCTCCTTCACAATCCCCACATGGCTAAAGAACCGCCCCAGTCTCGACCGGTCCACTTTCGCCTGCTGCTCGTCTGGATGCCCCTTCGTAAACAGCGTCAAATCGTGTCGTTCCGCCAAATGCACAAGGGTCTCTTCGACGTCCGGTAGCAGAATGATAGGGTGCACCAGAACCTTTTCTGCAAACGCCACCACCTGCTCCAAATCCGCATCGCCTATCGGACGCTGCGCCAACCGATGATACGTCTCCACCAAGTTCCGTCCAAATCGCTTCGACCCATACCCGTGGATCTTCGCGTTCACCGCCTCAATCGAATCCAGCACATCCCGCACCTGCTCCCGCGTCAGATGCCGATGGTCCAAAAAGTCCGCAAACTCCTCGAACGCCTGTTCGAAGAAGATGTTGTTCTCCCACAGCGTATCGTCGGCGTCGATAATCAGATGCTGGCGTGTCATTCGCCTGGCAATAACTTCCCGTGTCCGTTCCGCGGCACAATCGTCCGAAAGTGTTCAATCCGCCGCTCCCGCGCCGCCGTCACAGGGAAGTGCTCCGCCAGTCGTCGAATCCGCTCCGCCTCGCTCTTCGACATCAGCAGCATCTGCCGGACATTCAAATCCGTCACCGCCTGCGCCAATTGAAAACTTAACTGCGGATCGTTCAACATCGGCTCCGGCAGGTTGTGGCCCGTCTCCAATGCCCGAATCGAGTAGTAGCCGCGGATGGCCTTCTGAATGACTGCCTCCTCCGCCAACTCCCCGCCCTCATCATCGAAAAACTCTACCTTCCCCCTCAAGTACGATCGCTCCTCGTCCAGGTCCTGAATCTCAAACCGCCGGAATCCAACCGTCGACAAGTCCAACCGCCCGTCGTCGTATTTCTTGTCCACCTCGTGGATCCGCGCCGTGCAACCCACCGAAGCAATCCCCCTGTCGAGCGCCAGAACCACGCCGAACTCCCGGTTCCCCTCGAGCACATCCCCCGCCATTTCCTTGTATCGGTCTTCAAAAATATGGAGCGGCAAGTCCGTGCGCGGGAACAGAACCACGCTCAGTGGAAAGAGAGGGAGAAGGGGACCCGGCATGTTACTATTATTGCTTCGCAAGGTCTCGAAAAGACAAGCAATGCGCATTGAAAGCCAGGTGGCCCTCATCACGGGCGCATCCAGCGGCATCGGCCAAGCCCTCGCCGCCGAACTCTCCCAGCGCGGCGCCCGCCTCGCTCTCACCGCCCGCTCCATCACCCCCCAAGCCCATTCCACTCAACCCAGCCACCTCACCGTCCCCGGCGACCTCACCGACCCGGATTTTCGCCGCCACCTCATCGAAACCACCCTCGCCCACTACGGCCGCATCGATATCCTCATCAACAACGCCGGCATCGGCCTCTATCAACCCTCCTGGCAGGCCGACGACGAAGCCGTCCGCCACATGTTCGAGCTCAACTTCTTCGCCGCCCTCCACCTCGCCCAGCTCACCGTCCCCGGCATGCGCAAACGCCGCCACGGCATGGTCGTCAACATCGGCTCCATCGCCAGCAAAGTCACCCTCCCCTGGTTCACTCTCTACTCCGCCACCAAACACGCCCTCGAATCCTTCACCGACGGCCTCCGCATGGAAAACTCAGACGCCGGCCTGAAAACCATGCTTGTCTGCCCCGGCTACGTCAAAACGAATTTCCAGCAAAACGTTCTAGTCGGCCGCCCCCCCGATGAGCTCGCCTCCGGCCGCCGTTTCGCCACCACGGCCCCGGCCCTCGCCCGCGCCATCGCCGACGGCATCGCCCGCGATCGTCGCCAGGTGCTCCACCCCGCCGCCGGCTGGGCCCTCGTCGCTGGGTGGCGCGTCGTCCCGCGTCTCATCGAACGCGTCTTCCAGAAACTCCAAAGAGACCATAAATGATCGTCCTCGTCGGCTTCATGGGCTCCGGCAAAACCACCGTCGGCCGCCGCCTCGCCCACCATCTCCACCTCCCCTTCGTCGATCTCGATGACCGCATCGAAGCCGCCGAAGGCCGTGCCATCTCCGATATCTTCGCGCACGACGGCGAACCCGCCTTCCGCGACCTCGAACACCGCGAACTCGCCCTCGCCCTCTCCGGCGACGGCATCCTCGCCCTCGGCGGCGGCGCCTACGTCCAGCCTCGCAATCGAGACCTCCTCCGCGGCCAAGCCAAAGTCATCTGGCTCGACGTCCCCTTCGAACGCGCCCTCCGCCGGGTCTCCCGCGCCGGCCACCGACCCCTGGCGAAGGACCCGGTTAAATTCGCCGAACTCTACCAAGCCCGCCGCGAAGCCTACGCCCAGGCCAACCACGCCATCCCCATCACCTCCGACGACCCCGCCGATGCCGTCGCCACCATCCTGCCCCTTCTATGACGAAACGAACCCAAGCCCGCCAAATCTTCAACGCCGCTCTCAAAGCCGCCGATCCCAAAGCCGCCGTCCTCGGTCATCTCTCCCCTGACGAACCCCTCCTCCGCCGCGCCAAACGCATCTTCCTCCTCGGCGCCGGCAAAGCCTCCGCCCCCATGGCCCAAGCCGTCGAAAAGGTCTGCGGCCGCCGCATCGCCGCCGGGTGCATCGTCGTCAAGGACGGCCACAGCGCCCCCCTCCGCTACGCAGAAATCCGCGAAAGCGGCCACCCCGTGCCCGACGAACGCGGGGTCGCCGCCGCCCAACGCATCGCCGAACTCGCCCGTGAAGCCACGGCCGACGACCTCGTCATCTGCTGCATCTCCGGCGGCGCTTCCGCCCTCATGCCGCTCCCCGCCCCCGGCGTCACCCTGGCCGAAAAACAGGCTATCACCCGCCAGCTCCTCGCCTCCGGCGCCAACATCCACGAGATGAACGCCGTACGTAAACACCTCTCCGCCATTAAAGGCGGCCAACTCGCCCTACTCGCCGCCCCCGCCCCCGTCCTCACCCTCATCCTCTCCGACGTCATCGGCGACGACCTCTCCACCATCGGCTCCGGCCCCACGGCCCCCGACCCCTCCACCCTCGCCGACGTCGCCGCCATCTTCCACCGCTACGGCATCACCCACCCCCTCCCCGATCGCGAAACCCCAAAGAAGCTCGCAAACGTCACCAACCGCATCGTCGGCAGCAACGCTCAATCCGTCCTCGCAGCCGCCGCCAAGGCGAAGGAACTCGGCTACAAACCCCTGATTCTCTCAACCACCATCGAAGGCGAAACCCGCGACGTCGCACGCATGCATGTCGCCATCGCGCGCGAATGCCTCCGCAGCGGCCACCCCGCCAAGCCCCCAGTCTGTATCCTCTCGGGCGGCGAAACCACGGTCACCCTCCGCGGCTCCGGCAAAGGCGGCCGCAACCAGGAGTTCGCCCTCGCCGCCGCCCTCGATCTCGAAAACGAACCCAGAATTCTTGTCCTCTCCGCCGGCACCGACGGCACCGACGGCCCCACCGACGCAGCCGGTGCATATGCCACTTCCGCCACCGCCAAGGACCCTCGCGCCGCCCGTGCCGCCATCGACGCGAACGATTCCTATCCCTATCTACAACAGACCGGGGATCTCCTTATTACCGGCCCCACCCGCACCAACGTCATGGACATCCGTATCCTCCTCGTCACGAAATGATCCGCCCCGCCCAACCCGCCGACTCCGAATTCATCGCCCGCGCCAACGAACGCATGGCCCTCGAAACCGAGCACAAAGTGCTCCCTCCAGCCACCATCCGCGCCGGCGTCGCCCGCGTTCTCGCCGACCCCCGACTTGGGCGCTACTTCGTCGCCGAACTCGACGGCCAGCCCGTCGGCTGCCTCATGATCACTTACGAATGGAGCGACTGGCGCAACGGCATGTTCTGGTGGGTCCAGTCCGTTTTCGTCGAGCCGACCCACCGTGGCCGAGGCGTCTATCGAGCTTTGTATCAACATGTGAAGGCTACCGCCGCCGCCGAAGGAGGGTGCTGCGGCTTCCGCCTCTACGTTGAAAAAGATAACCACCGCGCCCAGCAGACTTACCAACGCCTCGGCATGTCCGCGACAGACTACCTAATGTTTGAGGAATCTTAGGTCGATACATCCCCATAGGGATGAGCTACGCCGCCGTCAGTCTAAATCTTGACTCCATGGATCACGCCTTCGGCTACCCCGCCGGCTACGAAGATCCCACCTTCGGTCCTGTCATGGATCGTTTTGAGGAGTTCGCCGACCAGTTCGACTTCCGATACTCGGTCTACGTCATCGGCCGCGACCTCGAGAAGCAGCGCCACCGCGCCAAAGTCCGCTGCTGGGCGGAGCGAGGCCACGAAATTGGCAATCACACCTGGAATCACTTCACCAACCTCGGCGCCCTCCCCAAAGCCGAACTCACCGAAGAGATCCACCGCACCCACGCTGCCCTCGCCGACGCTACCGGCCACGCCCCCAACGGCTTCATCGCCCCGGCCTGGAGCTACTCCGATCGGATGATGGACGTCCTCGCCGAGCAAGGCTACGCCTACGACACCAGCCTCTTCCCCAGCCTGCTCTATTACCCTTTCGTTTTCAAGAACGCCTGGAATCATCGCACCCAAGGCGAAAAATTCTGGCGCGTCCTCGACCGCCGCGACTGGCTTGCCCCGCTCACCGGCTCCCGCGAACCCTATCTCGACCGCGGCATGGTTATGCTTCCTGTCCCCAGCACTCCCGGTCCCTTCGGGCTCACCATCTGGCACACCACCGGCTTCCTCCTCGGCTGGGAGAAGCATTTCGCGATGCTCCGCGCGGCCCTCGCCGCCCGTAAGTTCTTTTATTACGTCGTCCATCCCGCCGACTTGACCTGCGATCAGGACTTCCCGGATATGCCCATCAACTCGCTCGAGCGCATCGGCGGTTCGCTCGAAGAGAAGCGGCTACGCTTTGAACAGTCGCTTCAGGTAATCGCGCACGCCCAGCGGGAGTGGGTCACCATGGGAGAACTCGCCGAGCGGGCGAAGGCCAAACTTTCTTAAAATGTCTGTCCAATTTGGGCAGCAGATTTCGCTTGTTTCAGTATGCTGTCTCCCGCTTGTCGCCGCCGAACCCTGTCTTCCGTGCGCCTTACTGCACCGTCCCCCGCCGCCTGTCACGGGGTGCTGGAAGTCGATGTTCCCAGTTCTTCATGGGCCTTGGCTCCCGAAATTGGAAGATACCACTACACGGCCAGGGTAGCATTCGACGAACCATTCTCCCGGACCCCCAAAGTCGTAGCCGGACTCTCCGCGCTTGAAGTCGGTGACGGCCCGTCGGCGCGGCTCGAAGTCCGCGTCGTGCCGGAGAGCATCACGACCACCGGGTTCACCATCCGCTTCGCCACGGCCACCAGCGGCGGGGTCCACTCCGCTGCCGCCTTTTGGCTCGCCCTGCCCGGCTGACAGGGCCGTGAGTCCAACATCTCCATCGCCTCCCCCCGCACGGCGGGTCCAACGACTGCCCCGCCTGCGCAAAAGACCGCTGCGCCCCCGCGCGGCGTATCTATCCATTTCGCCAAAAGACCCCGCGCCGCTCGATCAGTCACCCTATTCAGTTAACGAGGTAACGACCCCAACATCTCCATCGCCTCCCCCCGCACTGCCGGGTCCAACGACTGCGCCGCTTGCCCAAAATACCGCCGCGCCCCAGCGAAATCGCTCACCGCTCCTAACGCCGTCCCCAATCCCAACAACGCCCTCCCGTTCTGCGGCTCTCTATCCAAAGTCGCCCGATACGTCGCCGCCGCCATCCCAAAATCCCGCACCGCCATATATAAGTTCGCCAACAAATCCCTTGCCCCGCTGTTCGCCGGATCCAACTGCACCGCCTCCCGCGCCTGCGGAATCGCCTCCGGAAACCTTCGCGCGTTCGCCAAGAACAAAGCAAAATTAAACCGGGCCGCCACCAGCTTCGGGTTCTGCCGGATCGCTCGCAAATACAACCCCTCAGCCTCCGCTCCCGCCACCACTGTCGCCAAACTCGCCAACGACTCCGCATGGTCCGGTTGCTCCCGCAGCGCCGCCCGGAACGCCGTCGCCGCCCCTGATTTGTCCCCGGCCTCCAACCGCAGCGAGCCCAGAAACGCATGGGCTTCCACCGTCTCCGGCTCCAACTCCGCCGACCGCCGCGCCGCCGTATCGGCATCGCTTCCGCGCCGCGCCTGCCGGTAAAGCCGCGCCAATTCGAGCCAGGTCAACGAATCCCCCGGATGCAGTTTCGTTGCCTTCTCCAAAGTCTCAACCCCCGCCACTCCCTGCGCCACCCCGTAGTTCCGCAGCGCCGGCAAATAGTTCGGGTCAATTGCCAACGCCTGCCGATACGCCGCCAACGCCTCGGTCCCCTTCTGCGCCTGCGCCAGCATCAGGTAGTAGTACGGATGCTGCGGCTTGTGCGCCGCCAACGCCTTCTGCAGTCGAGGCACCCCACCTGCCACATTGCTCTGGTGCGCCAACTGCGCCATCGCCGGAAGCAACTCCTCTGCCGGACCACTCAACTTTGGCGGATAGTACAGCACCACCTCGCCTTTGTACGAACTCTGCCCGATCACCTCATGCCGCTCCGCCCGCGCGGCCAGCAAATTCCCACCCTTGCCCGGCCGCTGAATCTTATGGTCCGTCACCGCGACATGCACCACATCCTCCGTCCGCCGCTTTGGCATGTGGCAACTCGCGCACTCCTTCTTCGCGGGATGGTTCGCGGCCTTGGCTATCCCCGAATGGCACCCCGAACACTGCGCGTCGAAGTTCTTCTGCGTCTCGTGCGGGTTATGGCACGTCGTGCAAGTCAACTTTTCCGCGCTCCCCAGGAAGCACTGCGACTGCCGCAGCCGGTACACCGATGAAACAATCTCAAATTTATCCTCGTGCCCCGTCCCCGGCGCATGGTCAAAGTGAGCGATAAACTGCTCCAACGGCTCCCGCGGGTTAAAAGAAAATACGCCCCGCTCCGGCCGGATCACCGTATTCGGCAGCGAGAAGCTCGTGGTTTCCAGGTGGCACTGCATACAGACTTCCATCTGCTTGGCTGGCGTCTCATGCTTTGGGTTGTAGATGTTCGCCGGCTTACCGGCCTTCACGGATTCAATATGGGCCCGCCCCGGCCCATGGCAACGCTGGCAATCGATCCCCTCCGGCACTGCCCCCGGATACACCGGGTCCGCCGTCAAGGTTGCGTCCCGAATCCCCTCCGGGTATCCGTTATGGCAGAACATGCACTGGTATCCGATCGTCCGCCGCATGTCCATGTGGTCCGCCCGGTCATACCCAGGGCTCATCGCCAAAAAACCCTTGCCCCCGGAATACCAGTTCACCGGCATCTCTAACAGCCGGTTCTGCGGCGTCCGGTGCAGATACGTCTTCGCCGAATTCCCCGATCCCAAAACATAGTGGATCTCCTTCTCCACCGTCTCCACTCCCGCACCAGTCCTCTGCAAAAACAGCTTGCCCTCCCGCTGCGCAAACGTGTACGTCCGTCCAGAAGCCTCATGGGCAAACGCGCCCGCCGGAGCATCCGCCGCCGAAGCCTTCTTGAACGACCGTCCCATCCCGGTCAACGCATACGGCTTCGCCTGCTGCGGATGACACGGCGCGCAGCTCCGCGCGTCCGCGTACGCCGAAGCCTGCTCCGGCGCCGCCGCCTGCTTTCCGCCGCCGCACGCCATCAACCCCACCAACAGCAACATCGGCAGCGTTCGGATTGCCCGTTTCCCCACCGCCGCCTGAATCGTCAAAAACTCCCCGACGTTTTCCGCCGTCAACAGGCCAACTAACCTCTCGCCCTGCATCACTGGCATCGTCCTGCACGCGCACTGCTGCAGTCGCTGCAGCGCGCCTTCGAGCATCTCCCCCGCTTGGGCCGGCTGGATGTCGGTCCGCATCACGTCGCGCACGCCCCGCTCCTCCTTCCGCGCCAGCGCCTGTAAGAGATCGTCTCGCGTCAACATCCCCACCAAGGCGTCCCCGTCCATCACCGGGAAATCCAGCTGCGATCCGGCCAGAATCAACTCCACCGCCCGGTCCAAACCAGCCGTCACCCCGATCACCTGAAAATCCGTCAACATCGCCGCCCGCACCGGAATGCCGCCCAGCGCCGACTTCACCTGCACCATGCTCGCTTCCTGCCCCGCGCCGATCCAGACAAACACGGCGATAAGGATTAGAAACGGATTCAAAAAGAAACCCACGAACCCGAACAGCACCGCCATCACCTGGCCCACCGTTGCCGCCGTTTGCGTCGCCTTCGTATACTCCATCCGGGTCGCCAACAGAGCCCGCAGCACGCGGCCCCCGTCCATCGGAAACGCCGGCAACAAATTGAACACCACCAGCGTAATATTGGCCAGCAGCAACCGCTCTAGTATGGGACCCGACCCAATGCTCTCGGCTTGAGGAGAAAACCCACCCACAACCACGTACAAAATCGCGGCGATCACCACATTCACCGCCGGCCCCGCCAGCGCCACCCACAGCTCCTGCCTGGGATCCTCCGGCATGCGCTCCAACCGCGCAACGCCGCCAATCGGCAGCAGAGTAATATCCGTCGTCTTAATACCGTAGTGCCTCGCCATCAACGCATGGCCCAGCTCATGCAGCAGCACGCACAAAAACAAACCCAGAAAGAACACCACCCCGGACAAATCGCCCTTCTGCCAACCACTCACGACCATCCAGCCCAACAGCGCTAGAAACGTAAAATGGACCTGCAGCCGGATGCCGGAGATGGAGCCAAGCGGAAGCGACCACGTCATGCCCGCAGTCTACCGCACCAACTGATTGCTATATAGCATTTTGCCGCCACTCGACTGAATCAGAAACAGGTTCTGCTTCCCTGCCCACTTCTGCACGTTCTTCAGCGCCGGCCCTTCAATCACCAGATAGTGCCGCGCCGGCGACTTCCATAACTCCGCAAACCGTTCGTTGTCCAGGAACACCTCCGCCGCCCCCGGCGCGTACGAACCGTACTCCAGATTGTTCACCCGCCCATTCAGCAGTAGCGCGTTCGGGTTCTTCCCGTAGAAGAACACCGACGAAAACGTGTAGTACTGATTGTCGACAATCAACTGCCCCGGTGGCGCGGCCACGTAGGCCTCGGCCAACGCCCGGGAGCCCAGGTACGGGTCAAACGTGATCAGCGCCACCCGCGCCGCGTGGAAAAACAGCATCATCATCACGGCCAGCGCCAGCACCAACCGCACCCCGCGAAACAGCGTCGCTCCCACCGAGCCGATCAAGAACGCCGCCCCGGCAATCATCAGCGGCAGCCGCAGATACGCAAAGGCCTCAATCGTCAAATCGCCCATGTGCCCCAAAGACAGCGTATACGCATCCGTCGCCTGCAGCACCAAGGCGCTTGAAATGTCCCCCGGCGTCGGCAGATTCTGCACCTGCACCAGGATCGCGACGATCGTCGCGAACGCTGCCGCCGCCACCCCCGCCAGCACTCGCCGCCCCACCGTCACCAAACCGTTCTCCATCCGCAACACGTTCCCGAGCAGCAGCGCCAATGCCGGATAGCAAGGCATCGAATAGTACTCCTGCGTCGTCGAAAATGTGAAAAAGGTCAGCAAAAACACAGTGAAACACAGCGCCAGCAGCCGCGTCCGATGCGCCCGGTCCTCCCCGCGGAAGCTCAACTTCGCCAGGCCAGGAAAGAACGCCGACCACGGGAACAGCCACAGCAAATGGAACGCCCAGAACAGCGCCCGCGGCACCGTGTTGTAGTCCCGCGGCCACCGCATGTTCAGGAATCGGAATACATGTTCATTGAAGAAGTAGTACCAGAAGAAGCCATGGTATTCGCCCGGCCCACTATGCATGGTGAAGTCGAATAGCGGAGGATTCGCGATCGCCGCCGCCACATGCCAAGGCGCCGCGATCAGCACCACAATGCCCACCCCCGCCACCGGCGAAAGCAGTCGCCACTCCGCCCAACTCCGCGTCAGCGTCATCCACAGCAGCATCGCCCCCACCGGGAACACCATCGCGATCAGGCCCTTCAACAACAACCCCGTCGCCATCGCCGCCCACAGCACGTAGGCCCATCGCCGCTCGCCCTCCATCGCCCGCAAGAAGGCCCACAGCGCCAGCGCGATCGTCCCCGTCAACATTGCGTCTGGAATCTGAATCCGCGTGAACAACCACAGCCCAATCGACGTCGCCAGAATCAGTCCGGCATACAGCCCCGTCAACTCATCGAACGCCCATCGTGCCATCCGCGCCGTCAACCAACACAACAGAATCACGCTAAGCGCCAACGGAATCCGTGCCGCCCAATCGTGAATCCCGAACACTGCATAGCTCGCCGCCATCGACCAATAGATCAGCGGCGACTTCTCCAAATACGCTACCCCGTTCAGTCGCGCCGTCACCCAGTCGCCGCTCGTCAGCATATTCGCCGCAATCTGCGCCTGCACCGCGTCGACGTCATCCATCAGGCCCGGAGGGCTCACAATGCAGCCCAGGTAAATGATCGCAGCAACCAGGACGACGATCAGTTGGTATCTACGTTCCATCGTTTGATCCACAAAAATAAAGTCAGCAAGCCCCACAAGTGGTAGCCATAGTTCCCGCGCCGCGCCAGATGATCGTCCAGGATCTTCTCCACCGCCCCCGGCCGGAACAGCGGGTTCGGCGTCCGCAGCGTATCTTCCAGCAGTGGCCGCAACGCCGTCCGGAACCAGTCATGCGCCGGAATATCAAAACCTTCCTTCTTCCGGTCCAGCACGCTATCCGGCACCTTCCCCCGCAGCAGTTGCCGCAGCACGTACTTCAACTGTCCCCCGCTGATCTTCAGCGACTGCGGCAGCCGCGCCGCGAACTCAACCACCCGATGATCCAGAAACGGAGGCCGCACCTCCAACGAATGCGCCATCGACATCCGGTCGCACTTGTACAAAATATCGTCGGGCAGATACCAGTTCTGATCCAGCTCCAAAAAGTCCGAATACGGGGGCGGCTGATGCATCGGCGCAAACCACCTGCGCGCCAGCAACTCCTCCCGCTCCGCCGCAGTAAACGTCCCGTTCCAATACAAATGCGCCGACAACGGGTCCAACTGCGCCCCCGTCAAAAACCGCTTCACCTTGTACTCAAAGCTGATCTTATCGTCCGACACCGGCAGCAGCGCCTTCGCCAAACTCAGCCCCAACCCCTTGCCCGGCAGCAGCCGGATCCGCCGCGCGTAGTCATCTGCGAGATACGTGGAATACCCGCCAAACAACTCGTCCGCGCCCTCGCCCGACAGCGCCACCGTCACATGCTCGCGCGTCATTCGCGACAAATACCAAACCGGCAACGCCCCCGCGTCGGCCGACGGCTCATCGGAGTAGTAAGCAAGCTGGCTCACCGCATCGGCCAAGTCCTGCGACGGGTTGCAATCGAACTCATGGTGCTCCGTCCCGTACCGCTGCGCCACCTCCCGGAACCACGGGCTCTCATCGAACTTCCGCCCCGCAAACGACACTGAAAACGTCTTCAGCCGCCCCGACGCCACCTCCGCCGCATAGTGCAGCACCGCGGTCGAATCCACGCCCCCAGAAGCCCAGATCCCCAGCGGCACATCGGCAATCAAATGCTCCCGCACGGCATCCCGCAAATGCCCGTCCAACTGCTCTTTCGCCGACTCCAAACTCATCGTCGGAATCGGAGAAAACCACAACTGCCAATACGGCTCCACGTGCTCCCGCCCGCCCTGCCATTCGACAAAATGGCCCGGCGCCAGCTTCTCAATTCCCTCCAGCATCGTGTACGGCTTCGGGATGTAGTTGCACTGCAGAAACGCGTTCAGCCCCGGCCGCGATATCCGCCGCGGAATCTCCGGATGCGCAAGAATCGCCTTTAGCTCCGAACCGAAATACAACTCGCCCTGATGCCGGCACAAATACAGCGGCTTGATCCCCATCCGGTCCCGCGCCAACACCAGCCGCCGCCGCGAAGCCGTCCACAGCGCGACGCCAAACATCCCGCGCAGCCGCGAGAACACGCCCGTATCCCATTCGAGAAACCCCTGCAGCACAACTTCCGTATCGGAATGCGTCGCAAACCGGCGCCCCAGCCCGATTAACTCTTCCCGCAACTCCCGGTAGTTGTAGATCTCGCCGTTGAACACGATCACCGTGTCCCGGTCCGCGCTATAGATCGGCTGCTCTCCCCCGGCCAGGTCTATAATCCGCAGCCGCACCGCTCCAAATGACACCTCCGGCGACACGTGTACACCCCATTGGTCAGGCCCGCGATGGTGCAGTGATTGGGTAGCGGTTTCGATTCGGCCTGGGGTGGCCGAGCGGCTACGGTGCGTGTAGCCGGCTATTCCGCACATGGAAGGAGCATTCCCTCTATTTTAATGCAGCCGCCCCCACCATCAGGCGCAGCAAATCATGCCGCGTAATAATGCCCACCGGCACCCCGTCCGACACCACCGGGATTCGGTGATGCCCGCTCCGCTGCATCGCCGTGATCGCCGCCTCCACAGAGTCCTCGACGTCGATTGTCGTCACCCTTCGATTCATAAACTCGCTCACCTTCCGCGTCCGCGCCGCTTCGAACATCTTCTCGACGCCAGCCTTCGGCATCCATTCGCCAAACACCTGCGGGAATTTATACAACGAGAACGGAATGCCCTTCTCCTGTCCCGAGAAATCCGATTCCGTCAGAATGCCCACCAGTTTCCCGTGCGCATTCACGATGGGCAAACAGCCCATATTTTTTTCGAGCATCAACAGCGCCGCCGCTTCGAGCGAACAATCTTCGGGCGCGACGTGGACGGGCCGTGTCATGATCTTTTTCGCTTTCATAGTATTGAATACCTCCTATCATGGTGCTATGGAATGGTATCGCCTCTCCGAGCAAGACGTGCTGGCGAAGGTAGCCGCATCTCAAGAAGGTCTCTCTGCCGCCGAGGTGCAAAGCCGCCTCACCGAACATGGTCCCAACGACCTCATCGTCCAGGGCGTACGCAGCCCCTGGAAGATCCTCTTCGAACAGTTCACCGCCTTCATGGTGCTGACCCTGATCGTCGCGGCCGTCATCTCCGCCGCACTCGGCGATCTGAAAGACGCTATCGCCATCGGCGTCATCGTTTTGCTCAATGGCATCCTCGGCTTTAGCCAGGAATACCGCGCCGAACAAGCCATGGCCGCTCTCAAGAAAATGGCCGTCCCCCACTCCCGCGTCCGCCGCGAAGGCGAAACCAGCGAAATCTCCTCCTCCGATCTCGTCCCCGGCGATATCCTCTACCTCGAAGCAGGCAACCTCATCCCCGCCGACTGCCGCGTTCTCGAATCGGTCCACCTCCAGGTCCAGGAAGCCGCCCTCACTGGCGAGTCCGAACCCATCCGCAAGATCACCGAACCCCTCGACACCCCCGAACTCTCCCTCGGCGATCGCCGCAATATGGTCTACCGCGGCACCTTCGTCTCCGCGGGCCGCGGAACCGCCGTCGTCACCGGCACCGGCATGAAGACCGAACTCGGCCGCATCGCCACCCTCCTCCAAACCGTCGAGCAGGAACAGACCCCCCTCCAAAAGCGCCTCGACGTCCTCGGCAAACGCCTCGCCGCTATCGCCCTCGTCATTGTCTCCGCCATATTCGTCCAGGGCCTCCTCCGCGGCGAAGAACTCAAGCTCATGTTCCTCACCGCCGTCAGCATCGGCGTAGCCGCTATCCCCGAAGGCCTCCCCGCCGTCGTCACCATCGCCCTCACTTTGGGCGCCCAGCGCATGCTGAAGCGGAAAGTCCTCGTGCGCCGCCTCTCCGCCGTCGAAAGCCTCGGGTCCATCACCGTCATCTGTTCCGATAAAACCGGCACCCTTACCCAGAACCGCATGACGGTCGCCACCCTCCAACCCACCGGCCCCGCCGACGCCGAGATGGTCGACCCCTCTCCCGACGCCCGCCTGCTCCTCCTCGGCGGCGCCCTCTGCAACGACGCCGTCGTTCAAGCCTCCGGCCAGGTCCTCGGCGATCCCACCGAAACCGCACTCGCTGTCGCCGCTGCCAAGTTTGATCTCCACCGCGCCCGCGTCGAACCCGTCCTCCCCCGCGTCGGTGAAATCCCTTTCGACTCCGGCCGCAAGCGCATGACCACGGTCCACGACCGTAATGGCGAAGCTCCTATGCTCCCGCCCTCCCTGCAGTCCGCCCCCCGCCTCGCCTTCACGAAAGGCTCCGTCGACGGCCTCCTGAAACTCTCCACTCACGTCTGGTCTGACGGCCAGGCCTTGCCCCTCGATGCGCCCTGGATCGCCAAACTCGAACAAGCCAACGAAAAAATGGCCAGCCAGGGCATGCGCGTCCTCGGCGTCGCCTTCCGCAAGCTATCCCCCGGCGCCGAAGCCATCGAAGCCGACCTCACATTCATCGGCATGACCGGCATCATCGACCCGCCCCGCAAAGAAGCCGCCGACGCCGTCGCCAAGTGCAAATCCGCCGGCATCCAAGGCGTCATGATCACCGGTGACCACCCCCTCACCGCGGCCCACATTGCTGGAGAGCTCGGCCTCGCCGGCGAGGGCATCGTCATCAAGGGGCCCGATCTCGAACGCATGACCGTCGACGAACTCAAGCAGCGCGCCAACTCGACCACCGTCTACGCCCGTGTCTCCCCCGAGCACAAACTCAAGATCGTCGACGCCCTCCAGAGCCTCGGCCACATCGTGGCCATGACCGGCGACGGTGTCAACGATGCCCCAGCCCTCAAGAAAGCCGACATCGGCATCGCCATGGGCATCACCGGCACCGACGTCGCCAAGGAGGCCGCCGACATGGTCCTCCTCGATGACAACTTCGCCAGCATAGTCGCCGCTGTTGAAGAAGGCCGCATCATCTACGACAACGTTCGAAAGTTCATCAAGTACATCCTCGCCACCAACGCGGGCGAAATCTGCCTCATGGTCGCCGCGCCTTTCGCCGGCATGCCCTTTCCGCTTCTCCCCCTGCAAATTCTGTGGCTGAACCTCGTCACGGACGGTCTGCCCGCCCTCGCCCTCGGCGTTGAACCTGCTGAACAGAACGTCATGCAGAAGCCCCCCCATCCGCCGTCGGAGAGCGTCTTCGCCCGCGGCCTGGGCATCCACGTCGCATGGGTCGGCCTGCTGATGGGCGCCCTCTGTCTCGGTGTGGGCTACTGGTATTGGAGCCAAGGCAACCCCAACTGGCAGACGATTCTCTTTAGCACGCTCGCTTTCACACAGATGGCTCACGTCATGGCCATTCGCTCGGAAGAGCAATCGCTCTTCACCATCGGCCTCTTCTCGAACCCCTACTTGGTCGCCGCCGTCGCTCTCACGTTCGTCCTCCAGCTAGCCCTGATATACGTCCCCTTCCTGCAGACGTTCTTCTCCACCACCGCGCTCACCGTCGAGGAACTGGGCGTATCCATGGGTCTCAGTCTCATCATCTTTGTCGCCGTGGAGCTTGAAAAGTGGAAGAGCCGCAGATCCTAAGTTTTGCCTCCCAGGAAGAACTCCTGCTGTGGCTCGAGGAGAACCATCGAGCCTCCGCCGGCATTTGGCTTCGTTTCGCAAAAAAGGGTTCCGGCATTCCCAGCGTCACTTACCCGGAGGCCGTCGACGCCGCCCTCTGTTGGGGCTGGATCGATGCGCAAGTGAAAAGCGAATCGGCCACCACCTATCGCCAACGCTTTACGCCCCGTGGCCGCCGCAGCATCTGGTCCAAAATCAATCGGGAGAAAGTCGCCAAGCTCCTCGCAGATGGCCGCATGCGTCCGCCCGGCCTCGCCGAGGTTGAACGCGCCCAAGCCGACGGCCGTTGGGACGCCGCCTACGACTCCCCGAGAACTGCCGAAACCCCGGCCGATCTGGCCGCTGCCCTCGCTGACAACCCTCAGGCCGCCGCCCATTACGCCAGCCTCAAAAACCAGAACCGCTACTCCATTCTCTTCCGGCTCCAAACCGTGAAACGAGCGGAAACCCGCGCCCGCCGCATCGTGGAGTTCGTCGCGATGCTCGGGCGCGGGGAAACGCCGTACGCCTGACGAACTAATAGCCGAGCTTTTTGTTCACCAGATTCTCAAGCGGCTCGTCCTTCGCAAACCGGAAGAAGTTATCCACAAAAAACTGTAAGGCCTCGTCCGTCCAGGTCGCCGTGTGGTCCGCGCAGTGCGGTGAAATCAACACGTTCTCCATGGTCCAGAACGGATGCCCCGCCGGCAGCGGTTCCACGTCGAACACGTCCAGCGCCGCACCGCGAATCTTCCCGGACGTCAACGCCTCCACCAGCGCCGTCTCATCCACCACCGGCCCGCGGCCAAGGTTGATCAGCACCGCTGACGGCTTCATCGCCGCCAACTCTTCTGCGCCAATCAAGCCCCGCGTCTCGTCCGTTAACGGAGCCGACAGCAGCACGTAGTCGCACCCCGCCAGCATCTCGGCCCGGTCAGCAATCGCAAAGCTCTTCGACACAACCGGGTCGTTCCCCGAAAGCTCCGGCCGCCGCCGGATGGCATGAACTTCCAGCCCTAACGCCTTCGCCCGCACCGCGGTCGCCCGGCCGATTTCGCCGTAGCCCACCACGCCCAGCGTCTTGCCCGCAATCATCTCGACGTCAAACTGCTCCCACTTTCCCGCTTCCTGGTTTCTGACCATCCGCCGCAGATCCTTCGCGAAAAAGAGGATCGACGCGATGCCGAATTCGCCTAGCGACTCCTTGAACACGCCACGCGCGTTCGTCATCGAAATCGGGCTTTCCACCAGGGCAGGGAACATCGTCGATTCCAGACCGGCCGACATCGAATGCAGCCAGCGCGCATTCGGCGCCAGGTGCCAAAGCGCTTCGAGCTTCACGCCCGCGTTCATGCAGTAGAGGACGACGTCGGCGCGATCGCCTAGCGAAGCGAAGGCTTCCGGCGTGTTACCAATCACAACCTCGGTGCCGGCCGGCAGTTGGTCCAGCCAACGCAGGTAAGGGGCGGCAGGATTCGAAATCACCATGATGCTCAAGTGGGGCATGATCTACACCGTATCATGCCGCTTGCGGCATCCATCAAAGGTGGCGGAAACTAAAGCAGTGCCAGAATTTTGTAGTTGCGGCGCGCAGTTGCCGATTGATGCGCGGTTTTGCCATAAATGTGGCAAGCCGCAGTTCGAAGAAGCCGAGCCGGAACTTGCTCCCGCCGCCGCGGTCGCCGTAACTCTGACGCCCCCGGTCATCGAAGGGCCGCTGCCCATTGACTTTCACAACGGCAAGGCCATCCGCGCCGCCCTCTTCACCGCGTCGCTGATCTTCTTCTTCTCCACCGTTCCGCTGCCTTTCGCCGCCGCGCTCTTGTGGCGCGTGGTCATCCTGGTCGCCGGAGGCTTCCTCTCTGTAGTCTTCTACCGCCGCTGGACCGGCCAGGTGATGACCATCAAAAGCGGAGCCCGCATTGGCTGGATCACCGGCATCTTCGCCTTTGTCCTCACGCTGCTCGTCCTGACGATCGCCACGGTCGCCATCTCCTCGAACGGTGACCTCATCAGCGCCTGGTCCGAACAGATGCGCCAGAACGGTGGAAACGACCCCGGCGTCGAACAGGCCGTTGAGGTGATTAAGCAGCCCGCCAGCTTCGCGCTGCTGATTCTGCTCGTCATCGCCGTTCTCTTCGGCGTTACCACCATCCTGCCGTCACTCGGCGGCATCCTCGCCGCGAAGGTGTTTAAAAAGGACGGCTAATGCGCCGGTACCGAACCCAAGAAGCAGAACCTTGGCCCGAAGGAGTTCCGGCCCGCCAGACCCGGTTCAAAAGGCGCCTGCCCTAGGCCTTAGCCTCTTCTTGCGCCGGCGCCACCGGCTTCGGCCCCGCGTGACTAAACCGCTTCACAATCCCCACGCCCAGGAAAATCACCATCATCGCCGCCAACTCTTTCGCCCCGAACGGCTCGTCATAAAACAGCTTCCCCAATGAAACAGCCACCACCGGGTTGATGTACGTGTAAATCGAAACCAGCGAAATCGGCAGTGTCTCCAGCGCATAGATGTACGCGCTATAAGCCACAATCGAACCAAACGTCACCAGCCAAGCCACCCCCCAAACCCCCGGCCAGGTCCAATGCACCGCCCGCTGCGGAATCGCCAGCGCCAGCACCAGACAAACCACCCCCACCGCCATCTGCTGCAGAGCCCCCGTCAACATCGGATGCGTCTCCGTCTTCCATCGCCGCTGCAGAATCGACCCCGCGTTCCAAAAGAAACTTCCGATTTGCAGAATTAGAAAACCCGTCCACACCGCCGGGGTAATCTCCAGCGCCCCCGCGCCCGGCGTCACCAGCAGCGCCGTCCCGCATAACCCAATTGCCAGCCCCACCGTCACCGCCCACGTTAACTTTTCTCCGCCCGGCACCAGCGCCTCTAGTCCTACCAGCCAGAACGGAGCCGTCGTCAGAAAGAGCGCCGCCAACCCGCTCGGAATCATCGTCTCGCTGAACGTCAGGCACGTGTTCGCCACCCCCAACAGCATCAGCCCCACGGCACACGTTCGCACCATCGCCCGGCCGCTCGGAAACGCC
>JBBQRA010000007.1:0-52390 GCA_038215275.1 Bryobacterales bacterium
ACCCGCTCCCAAAATCGAATCCAGCTTGGATACACTCTGTCATAGCGAAAGCCGTTGCTCCTTGGTCTCTAACTTTATGTCTTCACACATAGTTATGCCAGAGACAACGGCTTTTTGCTAGCGCTTTGTGAGAAATCGCGGTTAGTTCCGAGCGCGAAACCAGCGGACAATTCACCGAGGACGACACTGGAGATGCCAATCCACGCGGCCTCGTCCAACAGCGTAATGACCCTCAAATCCAGGCGGCGAAATGCGCTGTACGCATTTGTGTCCAGGGCGTACCGGCTCAATTCCACATCTCGGAATCTATCTCCGCGAAGCCAGCCGTATTGCGTTCAAACTCCTCCGCGTCGGCTTGGTTCCAACCGCCGGCGAGTTTGGCGATGCCGTTCGATCGGCGAGTCGCCACTCCCAACCCCTGTTGCAGCACCGCGATTACAGTGCTGTTGAGGCTTTGGCCACTCTCTCGGCGCGCCCGCTCTAAGGCGTCGGCCAAGCCCGGGGGGAGGTTTCGCACAGTGAGGTGTTTTGCATTCATCACCTGCGTTCTAGCATGATTAGCCGTGAATGCGTGTGGAGCTAGGGAAGCAGCAACCCCTCGGTCCAGTGCGCGAATTCGAATCCAGCGAAGGTAACATCTGCCGTCACGACGCCCAACTCCTTCGCGCCTTGTTTGTTGAGCACAAGTCCCGCTTTACCCTCGGTGCGGGCGGGGACTCGCACCGTCTCCTCGGCTTGCTTAATGGACCAGCCCGGCGGGACGTGCCACTTCACGCGGAAGGTCTGCTCGACGGAGGTATGGTTCATCAGGCGCAGTTCCAGCGGTTCGCCGGAGGAGGCGTAGGGGTACATCCGGGCCCAGCTTTCATCGACGGCGTAATTGGCGTGGGGCAGGGGAGTGATCTCGGCCAATAACTTGGCCCGCTGGCGCAGTTCGAGGCGCATACGTTCCACTCGCGCCGCGTCGTACCGGAACATGGGCAGGACATGCTGATTGATCAGCCACGGATCGCCGCCGAGCTTCTCGAGCAGACGCAGGCAGTAAAGATAGCCCTCGTCCTCGCCCACAAAGTTCCGGTTCTGCAAGCAGTAATCGTCCGTCCCCGACGGCGTGAACGAGTCGCCGACGAAGAAGATCTTCTCGCCGCTCTCGCGCTCAATATGCAGTCCCCCGTGGTAGAGAGTCTGCCCCGGGAAGAAGTAGCTCGCCATGCGGAACTCCCGCCATTGCCAGGAATCGGCTTCGCCCTTCACTTCGCCCGTCACCGGGTTCGTCGTGAGGCACGGCATCCGGTACCGGTCCGGGTGTTCCACGATATCCTGGATCTTCGCGCTATAGAGCACTTTGGCTCCGAACCGCTTGGCCACCTTGCTCGCGAAGTCCGTATGGTCATCGTGGTAGTGCGTTATCCATAGGCCCTCCAGGTTCTTGAAGCGTCCCGCCGCTTGCAGCTCCTCCAGCTTCTCGACGATTTGCGGGTAGCCCGCGTCAAGCAAAAACGCCGCGCCGGACGGCGAGACCAGCAGCCGGGAGTTCCCAATCGGGATGATCCAATCGGGCAGGTCGCGCTGCTCTGACATCGGCATTGGCGCCGAGGGCGCCCGGCCCATCGCCAACTTGGCCCGTGTTTGCCAGCTCTCCTCGCCCCAGTACCAGCGCAGGGCGTCAGTGGAGAAGTGACTGTCGAGCAGGCGCTGCAGCCGGGAGATCAACTGCGCGATCTCCTGTTGCGGGTTTGCAATCTCCGGTCCGCGTGCCGGAATCAGCCGGTCCGGCTTCAGCGCCGCTACGGCCTGGAGGCTGCTGATCAGTTGGCCGGTCCGTGCGGCGAAGCCATGATAGCCGCGGGTTTTTGTCTCGGGCACCTCGTTTTGTAAGCTGTAGAGATCGAGGATCCGGCCACCGGAATAAATCAGGTCGCCGGTGGCGATGATGCGCTTGCCGTTCTGCTCGAAGACGTAGGAAACCGCCGCCGGAGAATAGCCGGGCGTGTCGAGCACCGTGATTCTCGTAACGCCGAACGTCAGCACATCGCCGCCGCGGACCGTCCGCTCGATCGCGCGACGGGCCACCGGCACCTTGGTCGTTTTCTGCGCGTAGTCGTGGAACCGCAATTGCGAAAACAGCCGCCAGAATTTTGCCGGGTCTTCGAGCGCCGCCGCCTCACCGGCGGGCACGATCAACGCGCCCCTCGGCGGCAGGATATCGCGCCGCGTGGAGGTGACGAGCACATGCTCCGCCTCCCCCGAATAGATTGCCACCCCGCCCGGAAGCAGGATGGTGTTCAACGCAATGGCAGCTAGCAGGATCATGAGAGTTTCCAGGGTTTCCGATACTTCCGGGTCACCATTTTGTTGGCTTGCGAATCGCCGATGATCTGTTCCTTCGCATCGTCCCAGGTGATCCGCCTGCCGGTGCGGTAAGCGATGTTGCCCAGCAGACCCGCCTTCGTTAGCCTATGCCCATACTCCACGTCGCATGTCGTCAGCTTGCGCGATTTCACTGAATCGAGAAACTCGCGGATGTGGCCGGGCGAGTCTGGGATTGAAGGCGCTGGCCGCTCGAAGTCCGTGACCGGCTTGCCTTTTACGAAGAGCTGGTGGGAACCGTAGTCGACAAAGAGGCTCCCGGCGCTGCCTTGGAAGACGCAGCCGATGCCCTTATCCTCAAAGCCTGCGGGCGCCATCGGGTTCAGCCCCCACGTCAGGTTCATCCCGGGGTACTCGTAGACGAGATCCATATAGTTGGGTGTCTCTGCGTTGTCGTCTTCAATCTCGCGGCGACCGGTGGCCATCACCGATTTCGGCGCCGTCAGATCAAGAGCCCAGTAGGCGACGTCGGTGATGTGGCACCAGAAGTCGATGAACATGCCGCCGGAATAGTCCCAGTAGTAGCGGTAATTGAAGTGGGCCCGGTTGGGGTTGTACGACCGCCGCGGCGCAGGGCCGAGCCACGTCTCATAGTCGAAGCCGGCGGGCGGCGGCGCATCGGCCGGGGCGCCCAGCCCCTTGGATTCCGAAGTCTTCCAGACCTGGACCCGCTTCACTTTCCCTACCACTCCGGCACGGATCAGTTCGACGGCACGGCGGTAATTCGGCAGGTCGTTGTGAATGTGATTGCCCATCTGCGTTACGCGTTGATATTTTCGGGCGGCCGTCACCATCGCCCGGCCCTCTCCGATCGAATAGCTCAGCGGCTTTTCGACGAACACGTCCTTGCCGGCGGCGCAGGCCTGCACGGTGGGCATGGCGTGCCAATGGTCGGGCGTCGCGATGCAGACGGCGTCAATCTCCTTCATCGCGAGCAACTTCCGGAAGTCATTCATTACGGGCGGCTCCACGCCTCGGCTGGCTTTGACGATTCCCGTTGCCCGAGCCAGATACTTGTCATCCAGGTCGCACAGGGCGGCGACGTTCACGTCGGGGTGTTTCAGGAAGCCGTTCAGCCGGCTGGTCCCCATGTTTCCGACCCCGATGAAGCCCACGTTGATCCGGTCGTTGGGGGCGGCAAGGGCGGCCCCGCTCACTGCTAAAAATGTTCGGCGAGTCACTCCGCTATCTTACTGAATCGCTCGTTGCGATAGGCTAAAAAGCCAGTGCCCCGCTCCCTTTTGCTGTTCTTCGTCCCTCTGCTGGCTGCCCAGTCGCCTTACCCGTGGCTTGAAGGCTTGGCCCAGCAGCAGTTGGCGCAACGCCGCCAAGTCGTCGCCCAATTGAAGACTCCGGCGGGGATCCGCGCCTACGGGCACCAGGTCCGCGAGAAACTCCTGCGATGGATCGGCGGCTTGCCCAGCGAAAGGACCCCGCTGAACGTCCAGCGCACCGGCAGGATTGAACGCGCTGACTATCGCGTCGAGAAGATCATCTTCGAATCGCAGCCCGGTTTCTTCGTGACGGCCAGCCTTTATGTCCCCACGAATCGCCCGGGTCCGTTTCCGGCCATTGTGCAGCCCACCGGCCACAGCCTGACGGCCAAGGCCCGCGAGCTTTATCAGAGCCTTTCTATCGGCTTCGCTAAGTATGGCTTCGTGGTACTGACTTATGATCCGCTGGGCCAAGGGGAACGCCGCATCTTCTTTGACCGCGACCTCGGCGATTCCAAGGTCGGGGGCACTACGGTGGAGCATCAGATGGTTGGCATCCAGTCGCTGTTGGGTGGAGAGAGTTTGGCGCGGCCGATGATCTGGGACGGAATTCGCGCACTCGATTTACTCGCGTCCCTTCCGGAGGTGGACCCGAAGCGTTTAGGTGTCGCTGGCTGCTCCGGGGGTGGCACGTTGACGGCTTACCTGGCCGCTCTGGATCCACGTGTGCAAGCGGCTGCCCCCGCCTGCTACATCTCCTCCTGGCAGGAGCAACTGGGCGGCACGGGTCCGCAGGACGCCGAGCAACAGTTTCCCGATCAACTGCGCGACGGCTTCGACCACGGCGACTTTGTGATTGCGGCCGCGCCGAAGCCTTATCTGATTGCTTCGACGACGGAGGACTTCTTTCCGATCGCCGGGGCGCGGCGGACTTACGAGGAAGCGAAGTCTATTTATAGCCGGTTCGGCGCTGAAGACAAGATCGCCTGGTTCACCGCGCCGGGTGGGCACGGCATGCGCGCCGATACGCGCGGGGCCATCTATGCGTGGATGCGCAAGTGGTTGCAAAACACGCCGGGCCCGGCGCCGGAGCCTCGGTTCACGGTGGAATTGGAAGAGGATCTGAACGCTTCGCGGTCCGGCCAAGTAGACGGCGAGACCGCGAGCACACTCAACCTGCGGCGCCTCGGTGCGCTCCGAGCCACGCCGGGCGACCTATTGCACAAGATCCGCGAGGTCACGCGCTATGAGCCCTTCGCCGGCCCATTGCAGCTTCAGGACGGCGCCGCCGAGCGCTTCACCTATGAATCCGAATCTGGTCGCAGAGTGCCGGCGACGCTCCATCGGCCGGCTGCTCCCAATGGCTCGGTCGTCCTGCTCGCTGGAGACGATTCTGCGGTCAAGGAGTTTGTCGCGGACGGTTACACAGTGCTCGCTGTCGACGTCGCGTTGACTGGCGAAACCGCCCATCGCGTGGGCAGCTATTCGAACGACTGGTTCCCGCAGGACAAGGCGATTTGGCTGGCGCTGATGGTGGGCCGCACGGTGACTGGCATGCGGATGGCCGACATTGTCCGCGGAATTGACGTGCTGCGGGAGCGTGGCATCGCCACGCCAAACGGCGTGATCGGCTTTGCGCGAGGCAACCCCGGGGTGGCGATGCTGCATGCGGCGGTTCTGGATAAACGGCTGACGCAACTCATCCTTGAAGACCTGCCGCCCACCTACCGGACGCTTGCGACGACGCCCATCCATCGTCAGGTGTTCGACGTGGTTCTGCCCAATGTGCTGCGGCAATACGACTTGCCCGATCTGGCTGCCGCGATCAGCCCGCGGAGGGTGGTTCTCGGTCGGACTGCGCCATCGAGGGCCGAGAAGTATGGCAGCCCTAACGTTAAAACAATTCGCCGTCGCGAACTTGCCGGACTTGTGGAAACGTACCTAGTACAGGCGGAGAGTAGCCAATAGCGGCCGGTGGTCACTCGCGAGAATCTCGGGTAGCACCGTGGCTTCGCGAAGGGTCCAGGCTGCGGTCGGCCGTGCCAGAATATAGTCGATCTGCACTTTCGGGTGTTCCACGGGATAGGTATGCAACTCGGTGCCAGCGCCGCTGATCATCCAAGACGCGCTTAGCAGCTTCACGGCCGCGTTGGACGGGTTCGCGTTGAAGTCACCCGCCAAGATCGCCGGCAGGTCTGGCGAATCGTTCGCCAACTGGTTCGCCAATTCGGCCCCGGCCATCCGGTCTAGCTGCGACTGATGGTCCCAATGCGTCGCCATTACGAGGATGGGATGGGCACAATCCCTCAGGCGCACCTCGGCCCGGAGGATCGAGCGCGGCTCGCGGTTGGGCGATGTAGGAATGGGGTGGACGCTATGGCGGAGGATGCTGCCTCGCACGAGTAGCGCATTGCCGTATTCGCCGCCGTCGTAACTCATCGACTTGCCGAAAAGCGGCCGCCGATCCGTGAGTTCGCCCAGCGCCGCCAGGGTATCCACTCCGCCGATGCGCTTGGTCCGCTGGTCCACCTCCTGCAGCGCCACGATGTCGGCACGGCTTTGGCGGATCACTTTGGCGATGCGTTCGAGATCAAACTTCCCATCGATTCCTTCGCCGTGGTGGATATTGTAAGTCAGTATGCGGACCTCTTTGCACGCGCTCCATCCGAGAAGCGGCAATAGCAGGGCCAGAAGAACTCGCATGCCCGATTGTGTCACTAATGCTGGCAGCGAGCGCAGTGGAACGTGCTGCGGCCAGCCTGCACAAAGCGCGCAATCGGCTCTTTGCAGCGGCGGCACGGTTCGCCGGTCCGGCCATATGTGAAGCAGGCGAGCAGGTCCGCCTCCGGGAACTCCCCGGCCGAAGCGGTGACGCGAAACGTATTGTCGATGGCCGCCGACAGCGTCTTTCGAATCGCCTTGTGCAGCGCCTTCCATTCCGGGTCGGATAACCCAGGCAGCGGCCGGTCAGGCGCAATGCGCGCAACGAACAGGCTCTCAGCCGCCCAAATATTGCCAAGGCCCACCACCTTCGATTGGTCGAGCAAAAAAGGCTTCACGGGTCCCTTCGCGCGCGCCGCGCTCGATTTTAACTGCTGCCAGGTGAACCCGTCGTCGAGCGGTTCCGGCCCGTAGGCAGCGAACACCGCGGGCAAGTCCGCCGTCCGGTGGACGTGCACGCTGCCGAAGGTGCGCGAATCGTCGAACACAAACGCCGCGTCGCCGGGTAGTGCGAACCAGACGCGCGTAAATCGCGGCAACTGGCGGGCATCGGGGATCCAGAAGAAGTGGCCGGTCATGCCCAACTGCACTCGCAGTGTCCATCCTTTATCGAGATGAAGGAGCACGTTTTTCGCCCGGCGCGCGTAGCCGAGCACTTTGCGCCCCTGTACCGTGGCCGCGAGTTCGTCCGGTGATTGCGGAGCGATCAGACTTGGCCGCAAGATCGTTACTTCGCGAATTCTGGTTGCCGGGGCGCACTCGGCGAGCCGGCGGACCATGTACTCCGCCTCGGGCAGTTCCGGCACTACCGCTTCTCCAGATCACCCAGAGGACTATCAAAATCAAAGCCAAACAGGCGGGGGTTCTCGCCGATCACAGCGGCCGAAACGATGTAGAAAACGTAGTCGTAGGTCTCCTGCGGAATGTCAGACCGGTATTCGGTCAGGAGCCGCCAGAAGTTCCGTTCGCGGGGGTTTCCGGGCAGGCTCTTGATGCGTTTGATGACGCGGCCCTCGCCCCAGTTGTACGAAGCCATCACCAATAAACCGCTAGCCAGTGCGTCGGTGGAATAGAGGTCCTTCAAATAACTGGAAGCCGCCACGGTGGCCTTCTCCCAGTTGTGGCGGTCGTCACTGGTGTCCGGCCGCCGCATGTCGGCTAAGGGGCCGATCCGGAGGCCGTACTTCGCGCCCGTCTCAGGAATGAATTGCCACATGCCCTTGGCGATGCCCATGTAGGTCTCCGGCCCGCTAATGAACGGATCGAAATTGCTTTCCTGCATGGCGAGATAGAAGAACTGCGGCGGTAAGCCCTGGTTTAAGAGTTGATTCGTAATCCGCGGCGTGTAGCCATTTTCTTTGGCCCGCGCGACGGCGGCTTTGTAGCGGCCCGAGCCCTGCCATTTCTTGATGTAGTTCTCAACTTCCTCTTTGAACCCGGGCGGCATATCGAGCTCGCACTCGCCGAAGACGCGCGAGACACGCATGATCAGCCGGTCCTGCTCGCTCATCTTCGGGTCGTATACCTTCAGCGTAGTTAGGAACTTCTCGTAGTTTTTCTCCATTTCCAGCCGACGAGAACGGTACATGGCCACGTTCTCCGACCGGACATTGGCGATGTCGACGTCGAGGGCTTTCATCTGATAAAAAAGCTCTTGCGCCAGAGCCTTCCGTTCACTTAATTGCCGATGTTGATAATACGCATACCCCGCAATCCCGCACGCCACCAGCGCTACGCCGCCCAAGGCCAGGGCGAATTTCGACCGCTGCTTTTTCTGCACGCGTTGGAACGCGCTGCGGATCATCATCGTCTGCTGGCCCACCACTTCGTCCTTGCCGCCGGAGGTCAGGTATTTCTCGGTGTAGGTCTTCAGCACCATCGTGTGGCTCGGCGCCGCCTCGGGGGCCGCGGCGGCGGCGGGTTGCTCCACTTCGAACCAAACCCAGGGTCCCTCAAGGCCCAGCCGGACGGTCAGATTCGGCGCCACCGGCGCGCCCGGAATCCGCTCGCCGTTGACGAGAATTCCGTTGGCGCTGTTCATGTCCTGCACCCACCACTGGCCCTGTTGAAACGACACAATTGCGTGCTTGCGGCTGATATGGCTGTCGGCGATTTTCAGTTCGCACTCATCGGCCCGGCCTATATGAAAGGTCGTCTGAAATCGCCAGGTTTGCACGTTGCTCGCATCGGACCCGGTGTGCACCCGGAGAATGGGGACGGAACTCATCGTTTCTATCTTGCGATATGCTAGGGCACTTGTACAGACTCCCTGCGCTGCTGCTAGTTCTGGTCGTCGCGCCGGGGGCATGCGCACCTGCCGAACCACCGCGGGACAAATGCCTGGAGCTGCGTCTGCAACAGGAGGTGAACTCGTACTCCTCAAAGGCCGGAGACCGGGTGCAGGCGGTGCTGATCGCGCCTTTTCGAGTCGACGGTCTGGAGCGGATCGCCCCCGGGGCCCGTGTGTGGGGCGAGGTGGCAGAGGTGCGCCGCGTCGGCGTGGGCTTCGTTCATGAGACGGCGGCGCTCACGATTCGGTTCTCGGAGATTGAAGTCGGCCAAAATGTACGACTCCTCATCAAAGCTAAAGTCCTGACGATCGATAACGCCAGGGAGCGCGTCGACGGCGCCGGCCGGATTCGTGGCATCCGCTCGACTAACACTCCCGGCTTCCGCGCGTCGGGCCTGCTGACTTCCCTTGCCGCCGTGGATCCCATTGCGCTCGCCTTCTCAACGGCCGCTTTCGCGACGCTCCTGCGCTTCTCCGAACCGGAGATCCGTCTGCAGGCCGGCACCGAACTCGTAGTAGAACTTCTCGACCCGGTGGGTCTTACCCCACTCCCGCCGCCCCTGCTCGGTCTACCCAAGCCGATGTCGGAGGATTTGTTGAAGCGGCTGCCCTATCGCACGCATACTGTGGAGCGTCGCCTAGAATCCGACATCACCAACCTCATCTTCGCTGGTGAGGCGGCTGCGATTGAACGGGCCTTTCTGGCTGCGGGCTGGCAGGTCCCAGAGTTGCTGAACTCGGCCACGCGCTACCGCACACTCCGTGCAATGGCCGAGAACCAGGAGTACAAAGAGGCGCCGATCTCGGTGCTATTGCTGGACGATCAGCCCCCGGTCCAGGCTTGGGCCAAGGCGTTGAATACGTTTTCTAAGCGACATCATCTCCGGGTGTATTCGACCGCCGAACGCTGGCTTGACCGGCCAGTGTTTACTGCCGCCGCCACCCAGGATGTGGGCATTAACTTCTCTCGTGGACGCGACCTGTTCACCCATCTCATTGATGAAAACATCGACCGGGAACGCAGCAAAGTGGTCAACGACCTGCTTTTCACCGGCTGCGTCGAGTCGGTTGGTCAAGTGTCCCGGCCGTGGGTGGCCGGGGAGGCTTACAATTCGACGGGCCAGACGCTGATCACCGACCGTGAGGCCGCTGTCCTTGTCTTCAACGATTGCCTGCGTGTGCACCGGTTCGACGAACCGATCGCTGCCGCCCCGGGGCCCCACCGCGGCAACCGCGCCAAGCGCATCGCCCGCCAGACGATTCTCACGTTCCGGAACGACATCTATCGCGGGAGTATTTGGTATCAGGGCGCTACGATTCTCACGCAAGGCTTCCGTCACTATCGCCACGCCAAAACCCTGATTCGGTCACTTCCCGGACCTACCATTACCGGAACCCCGCCGAAGCGGCCGAAGGTAGTCAGCGATCCCGCCGAATGGGCGCCGCCTAGCGTCGAACTGAGCTTGCAGGCCGGGCTGATGGTATTCAGCCATTCGTCGATAGGTGCGGAGGGCCTCCGGATTGCCCATCCTCACCGCCCGGACGACAGCCTGACGCTTCGGGCGGCTAACCGCGTCGCACCGGCATTCGCATTGGGCGGCGCGGTTACGATAAACCAGTTCCGATGGTTCTCTCATGAGCTGGGCTTTGGGTATCAGCGGGGCGAATTCAGCATGGACCTGGCAGGGGTCTCAGGCGTCACGGAACAGAGAAGCGGATTTCTCACCCGCCAGTTCAGCTACAACGCTTTGATCCACATGCGGCCCCGCGAGAGCCGTTGGCGTCCTTACTTCGCCGTCGGCCCTGTTTTGCAACTTGTTCATCTCACCGAGGCGCCATTCACCAAGGCTGGAGGGATCTTCCGTTTTGGGCTGAACAATGTTGGCATGTTCCGGGCTGCGTATGGTTTTGGCAACGTACCTCCTCTCGAAGGCGGCGGGATCTTTCAGACGGGTCTGCAAGTGGGCGGCGGGGTCCGCTATCGCGTCAGTCCCCATTGGACACTTCGTTTCGACTATCGCAATACGTGCAGCCCCCGGCCGGATTTGTTGCGCAAGTCTCTGGAGCCGCAGATTATGCCGGAGCGGCTCGAACGCGGCAAGATCGCTCAGCAACGGCTTAGCGTAGGTTTCGCTTTCACTTTCTAATTTGGCTGATTTCCGCCACCGTGGCTGATTTCGGACACTACGGCAGGTGGACGGGCCGTAGAATGAAGCACTTGCGATTGGCGCCTAAGTTGCTCTCAGTGGTTCATTGGAGCATAACGATGCCCTGGGTAAATCTATCGCAAAGTCTTCTATCCTCTCTCCAACAGTCCACCGGCGGAATTGACGGGCTGCTCCAGCATGCCTCCGATCTCGTCTCCAACTTCGACGGCCTCTGGTCGAACCTTGATTTATTGGCTCAGCGTGCCACCGACTCTTTCGAGTGGCTATTCGCGCGGCTTCACAAGTAACAGTTCCGCCCCGGAGGCAAAGCTCCGGGGCGGCCGACCTTTCCGGTAAATGTGCGCAGCTCCCTTACCGACCACGCGGCCGCGCCCATCCGGATCCAGCAGGACGGTCGTCTTTTCATCAATGCCAAGTCCCAGGGTATCGGGCTCACCGATCCGATTAACGAACACTACCAACCGTCCCTCGCGATTCCTCTCGCTGAAGTGGCTGTCGGTGATCACGTCCTCCAGATGCCGCACGCGCAGGAAATCCTTCCCGAGTGTGATCTTCTTGCTGGCCGGATCTGCCTCTGCTTCGGCCGACGTGATGGTGTCGAACTCCGCCGAGAAGTAGTATTGACCCAGCACCGCGAGGCCCGCGCTTGTTCCCCCTACCGGAGCACCAGCGTCAATGCGCTCTTGCAGAGCCGTCGCCAGTGGCGTGCCTTTCCAGAGCCGGATATAGTTCCATTGGTCGCCGCCGGCGAGGAAAATGGCTTCAGCCCGCCGGACCTTGTCGACGACGAAAGGATCCGCCGCGGCTTCCCGCGTTCTCACGATCAACGTCGCCGCGGAGTTTGCCGGACCCTCCTTCAATACGAATGGATTGTAAGCGTCTGTGCCCGCTGCCCGCAGCACCAGGAAGTCTCCATTGCCGCTGCGTTCGATCATCCAGGCAAATGCCTCGGCGACATCCGTACTCCCGCCCATGAGGACGCAGCCGCCGCGGCCCGGGCGTGTCACATCCTCGTTCGCTCCAGCTCGAAAGTAGGAGTATGGCTCCTGCGCCAGCAAGAACGAACCCATCAAAAGTCCGAAAATCAGTCTCATGCCTTGCCTCTCTGCAACGTAATCCCGGCCACCCATGTCAGCGCGATGGCCCCGGCGATGGCGTAGAGCGGCAGGTCAAACGAATGGGTTCGTTCCGTCGTTACGCCCACCAGCCACATCACCACAGCCCCGGCCAGACTGCCGGTGCCGCCCAGCAAACCCATGGCGGTCGAGATCGATTCCTTTGATATTTCCTGGGTGAAGGTGAGATACATCGCGATCCACATCCCCAACCCGAAGTTGGAGATTGCCAGCAGCGCAATCAATTCGGTCCTCCCGGTGGCCCACGGCACGCCCGAGGCGCAAGCCACCAGCACCGTCGCAACGCTGAATACGAGCGTCCGGGGCAATCGCATACAGGCCAAGCCGAATACCAGGTATCCCAAATCGAGCGCCAGAAAGATCGCCGTGAGAATCCACTTCATCTCGTCGGACCCTGCCGCCATGCCTCGCTGCTGGTTGAAGTACGTCGGGAGCCAGTTTACGTTGAAGTACAGGATTGGGTTTACCGTGATGGTGATCACAACCACGCACCAGAACGCCTTGGTTCGCAGAATGGCGCGGTAACTGGCGGCTAGGCCCCCGGTCGGCACTGGCGGCCAGATCGCCGCAAACTCCGGGCGGCTCGTGTACCAGACCCAGGCGGCAAACCATACCACCCCGAGCATTCCCACCGCCGCAAACCCCATCCGCCATCCGGCGGCCTGCGCAACAGTCAGAATGAGCACCGGGGCCAGCAGCGCTCCTACGCTCTGCCCGCTTGTGAAGATGCCGTTCCCCATCGGCCGCTCCTTTTCCGGCAGCGCTCGCGAGACGATCTTCAACGCTCCCGGCCAGTTGGGAGCTTCCGTTATCCCGAGCAGAATGCGGAAGACCGCCAGACTCGCAAAGCCCGTGGCGAACGCGGTCATCAGCCCCACCAAGGACCACAACAGCACCGCGCCGCCGTAGCTCCAGCGGAGGTTCCGCCGATCGATCAATCCTCCCACCGCGAACTGTGACAGCGTATAGGCGTAGTAGAAAAACGAGAACAGCAAGCCCAGCTTTTCGTTGTTCAAATTCAACTCCTCCCGCATCATCGGCGCGAGGAGGCTCAGCGTTTGGCGATCCAGATAGTTGATCGTCGTCCCCGCCAGCAGGAAGCCGCAAAGGACCCATCGCGATGGCGAAGTGAGCATGAGCGTTATTCTACAGAGAGTGCCTGCTTACGACGCAATTTTATTTGACTTCGATGGTGTTCTCGCCGACTCCGAAGTCCTTCACTACGCCTGCTGGACTGAGATTCTTTCGGCCCACGGCATTTCGCTGACGTGGGAAGACTACCGTGCCAACTGCATCGGCATCACCGATCGCGCCATGCTCGAAGTCCTTCGTCACCGGGTCAATCCGCCTTACGATATCGACCTGCTCTGGCCCGAGTATCCCCGCAAGAAGGCGCTCTTCCGCGAGAAGGCCGCGGCGAATCCTCCCATCTCTGCCGAGACTCGTGAATTGATCCTCGGACTTACGGAACTGCCGATCGCCGTGGTCAGTTCCTCCGGCCGCGCTGAACTGGAGCCTGTTCTCGCCAACGCCGGCTTGCTCCACCGCTTTGAAACGCTCGTCTGCTTTGAAGACGTCACCCGCCTGAAGCCTCACCCGGACCCGTATTTGGAGGGCGCTCGCCGGCTGAACGTGAGTAAGCCGCTGGTGGTCGAGGATTCCGATGCCGGTGTCGCGGCGGGTCAGGCTGCCGGGTTCACGGTCCTTCGCCTCGATCATCCCGATCACTTGGCTTCTGCTCTGCGTACCCACCTCCGCGAAGCCGGTATGGCGATCTGCTAAACTCACAAAGTCCGCCTATGATCAACGCCCGCTATCTGCTTCCGGCCGCGCTGACGGCCAACCTTTTTGCCGCTGATCCTCACTGTCCGCGCTATCCCGATGCGGTTCGCGCAGAGCAGATCGAGTTACTCGAACTCGACCGTTCCTATCAGGCCTACAGCCGGCGGGTGCAGTTCGGCGTAGCTGCCCGGCGGCAAGAGACAGCCCGGACCAACCTGGTTGATCAGCACCTGTTCGCGAAGATGGCGGCCGATAACGTCCGTTCTGCTCCGGCTTCTTCTGATACAGAATTTCTTCGCCGCGTCCATCTCGATCTCACGGGCCGGATTCCCACGCCGGAAGCCGCTGAGGCCTTTCTGGCGGACCCCGCTCCGGACAAACGGGCCAAACTCATTGACCAGTTACTCGCTTCGTCCGCTTACGCGGACCAACTCACCACCTTCTGGGCCAATAAGTTTAAAGTCACGCGTACTCACGAGAACATCGGCACCATTGGCCGGAATACGTTCTACGAGTGGCTCCGGCAGTCCATCGCCGCGGACCGGCCCTACGATTCGCTAGTGCGCGAAATGCTCTCGGCGTCGGGTGAAGTGGATTCAGTTCCCGGTACCCAGTTCTTCGCCCGTTGGATGGATCCCGCCGGCCCGATTCAAGACTCCTGGGACGACACGACCGACAAGATCACGACCACTTTCCTCGGCTTCAAAACCGAATGCATCTCCTGCCACAACGGTCGCGCCCATCTCGAGAAGATCAATCTCTATCTCACACGGCGAACCCGCAGCCAGTTCTGGCGCATGTCCGCCTGGCTGTCCCGGATGTACTTCGTCCGGTGGAGCGATGACAATATCGGCTTCCGGCCGCGCGTCATCGTCAACGATCGCACCTACGGATCCTATACCGGCTCTGTGAACCCGTCCAACCCCGGCAACCGTCCGGCGCGCCTGGGCGCCATCGTCGAACCTGAATTTATTCTGAACGGGGCCAAACCACGTACCGGCGAATGGCGCCGCGATTTTGGCTCGATTCTCACCGCCGATCGCCAGTTCGCCCGGGCTACCGTTAACCATATCTGGGCCTATCTGTTCTCGCACGGCATCGTCGATCCCCCCGAAGCGTGGGACTTCGAACGCACCGACCCGAAGCGCCCGCCTCCCGGCGACTGGCCAATTCAAAACACACATCCCGAGTTGCTCGAAGCGCTGGCTGATTTCTTCATCCAGAACAACTATCAGTTCCGGCCCTTGTTCCGTCTGCTGGTTTCAAGCGACGCCTACCAGCTTTCGAGCCGCTACGAGGGCCAGTGGCAGCCTGCCTTCGTGAAGTACTTCGCCAAGCATGAACCGCGCCGCCTTTCAGCCGAAGAGATGTACGATTCGCTCATCACGGCTACCCGCACCGAACAGCCCATGATCGCCTCTGGCATCAGCCGCCCGTTGCTCTACGCCAATCAGCTTCCCGACCCCACCGAGCCCGCCACTGATTTCCGCGTCACGGATTTTCTCAACCAAGCTGGCCGTGGGAACTGGCTCACGATTGATCGCGCCGGCGAGCCCTCCATTCTCGGCCTGCTCTATTCGATGAACGACACGCAAAACGTCAACCGCTCGCTTGGCAACTCGACCCTCGCGGTCAGCTCGCGTAATCGCGTTCTGCAGATCGATAGCTCTCCTGTCTCGGACGAAGAAGCCATCCGGCGCATGTTCTTCTCGACACTCTCCCGGCCGCCTTCGGAGGCCGAGACCGCGAGAGTGCTCGCCTACCGTTCCGGTCTGCGGGCCCAATGGCTGAGCGACCTGCAATGGGCGCTGCTCAACAAGCTCGATTTCATTTTTAACTACTAGCGGAGGCCGGCCCATGAAATTCACTCGTCCCCTTTGCGCCGGTCACACCCGCCGCCACTTCTTGTTTGGCGCCGCCTCGGCCTCGCTGCTCGGTGCGCATGCCGACGCCGAAGTCACCTCGCTCCGCGGCGTCACGCCGCACGGCTCCGCCCGTGCCTGCATCTTCGTCAATCTCAACGGCGCCGCCAGCCAGATGGATACGTTCGATCCCAAAGACGGGGCGTGGAATCCGCGCGACGCGGACATCCGCGACTACTCCGGTGGCCTGCGCCTTTCAAATCGCTTCTTTCCCAAGCTGTCCACCCTGACGAATGATCTGCTCGTCCTGCGGTCCTGCGCCAGTTGGGAGGCCGCCCACGAACGGGGCCAGTTCTACATGCAGACGGCGCACTCGCAGAACCCCGCTCTGGCTGCCGAGATGCCCCACATCGGCGCTGTTGTCGCTCGCGAGAAAGGCGCCAGTGGGCTCATTCCGCCTTTTCTCTCGTTTAATCAAAGCAATCTTCAAGGCGCCACCTTCCTGGGCGGTCTTTTTCAGCCGATGATGCCTCCGGCCGCTCGCGCGGGCATCAGCACCCTGACGCACAACTTTTTTGGCAACGCGACGCAGAGCCAGGAGCGCTTCGAGCGCCGCTTCCAACTGCTGAAGGATCTCGACGAACCCATCCGCCAAGCGCCCTACAACGATGCCATGGCCGCCTACGGCAGCTATTACGAACGGGCCAAGGCGATGATGTACAACCAGGCCGTCGACGCTGTCTTCAAGTTCGACGCCACCGACGAAGGCCGGTACGGCAATACGACCGTAGGCCGCTCTCTCCTGGTCGCTCGTAACGCCGTCCGCGCGCGCAATGGCGCTACCTTTATCAACGTCACGCAGAGCGGTTGGGACACCCACGTCGGCCAGTTCGACACCGCTCAGGGAACGACCATCTACACGTTGACGAACCAACTTGACCGCGCCGTGGGGTCGCTTGTCGAAGATCTCAAGGCCAGCGGCGATTTCGATTCGACGCTGATCGTCCTCATGGGCGAGTTTGGCCGCACCCCGGGCGTCCTTAACAGCCGTGGCGGCCGCGATCACTATCGTCCTGTGATGTCCGTCGCCCTGCTCGGCGGCGGTATCCGCGGCGGCCGCACCATCGGATCGAGCGACGCAACAGCCGCTAACATCGCCGACTACGGCTGGTCGGGAAACCGGGCGATCTACGTCGAAGACATCACTGCGACCATCTACTCCGCTCTTGGCATCGACTGGACCAAGTCGATCGCCGATACCCCCTCCGGCCGCCGCTACGACTACATCGTGCAATCGCCTGAATATGCTTTCCGCCCCGTTAACGAGGTTTTCGGTTGATGCGCCTGCTGCCGTTTCTGCTTGCGCTCACTGCCGCTGCGCAGACCCCCGCGACACTGCAGATCCTAAGCGACTCCTCGCAGGTGCTGGTCGGCCGCACGCTCCAGCTCCGCGCCGTCGCCCGAGACGCGGCGGGCAATCTTCTGCCGAACCCTCCGGTCGCCTGGTCGGTCAACAACAATTTTGTCGCCACCGTTGACGGCACCGGCCTGCTCAGCGCCCGTGCGCTCGGCACTGTCCGGGTGTCGGCCCGGTCCGGCTCGATCGGCGCGGAGGCCGCTGTTCAGACCATTCCCAGCGAAGTGCGAATCGAACCCAGGGAAGCAGACGTCGAGATCGGGTCCACGCAGCAGTTCTCGGCGACGGCCCTTGACGCCGATGGGAACGCCATCTCCGCTGTCGGTTGGACGTGGTCGGTCACCAACCTTCGCAACGGCACCACGCAGACCGCGCGCATCACCAATCAGGGCGTGATGTCGGCCATCGCGGAGGGCGCCAACATGGTGCTCGCCACCTACTCCTACAACGACCTGCAGACGGGTCTGCAGCGTCAATGGCAGGTGGCCGCCCGCGTGAATACCAATGTTCCGCGCACCTACCAGCTCCGGCGCCTGTTCCACAACATAAACCAACAGCGCCCGGAGTTTGAACTGCGCGCCCGCCCCTCCATGCTCTGGGCCACCGACGATGGCGATGTCTATTTCAACGCCTCGCTCGGCGGCGTGGCCAGCGGACTTCTCAATTGGCGCAACGGCCAGTGGAGCCTGGTCACCGCTACCGGCATGCCCCGCTTTGCTACCGGCAGTTTCGCCAACGAACTCTTTACCCACTCCATCACCCGCCAAGGGCAGATTCTGACCTACGAAGATACGAACAACAATGGGCGCCAGCTTTCGATCGGGGATCGCGCCGGCGTCTTTCCGGTGTTCACTAACAACACGCCCCTCGGCGCCACGGAAGCCACCGGCAATATCTTTATCACCCGAAACTCGCTGGCCTCTACGGGCGCGATCCTGGCCCGCTCTACGTTCCGCTTCGAAAACAACCCGACTACCTACACGGGCCTCTTCCGCTCCTACGATCAGCGCGACTACGAATTGCTTATCTCCACGGCCGACCGCCTTTCCGAGTTCGGAGCCAGCGCCTTTACCGTGGAGACTGATTTCGGCATCGCCGCTGACGGCACCGCCTACTACTCCCTCCTCCAGGGCCCCAATCGCATCTTTTTCCGCCACCTGCCTACCGGAGAGCGGGAGCGCGTCTTCGGTGTGGGCGATGCCTTGGCTAATTCCACCGTTCGCGGATTCTCCGGCGGTCGCGCCAATCAACCCGCCTTCTGGCTCGATGAAAATGGCGACCTGCTCTGCGCCGTAATCCTCAATAACAACACGACCCACTACGTCCACATCGACCGGAAGAATGAGTTGCAGTCGATGCAGTTGACCGACCACGCCGGAATCCTCTCCTACCATCCCAATCACGGCGCGCTTCTGCAGGGGAACCCCTTCAGCAATCGCGGCAACGGCGTCTACCTCTGGAAGCCGGGCAAGGATCCGCAGCCGCAATTTCTTTTCTCCCGGCCGACGCTCGGTAGCACGACCGTCCAGGCCATCGAGAGCGGCGCCATCAACGCTCGCGGCGAGATCTTCCTGCTCGCGCAGACCACCACCATCAATATGGCCCTCGTCCGCCTGGGGGCGGAGCCCGATTTCCTCGCCTGGTCCGGCATGACCATGCCGGTCACTGCGCCCCTCAACCTGGTCACCTTCGTCGGCGGCGGCCGCGAAGGCGCGCCGCAGGTTCTTGCCGGAGGCACTACCGGTTCGGTGGCCGAATGGAACGGCTCAGATTTCGACGCACCGATCGCCATAGGGGAACGCGTCTTTGGAACCACCATGTGGTTCGGCGGTTTCCATGGCAATACCTTTAATGTCCGCCGGGCCGCTAATGGCGATCTGTACTTCATTACGGGGCAGGGAATTGCCCGGCTCGTCCGCGGCGGATCCCCGGAACTGGTTCTCCGTTTTCCTCTTCGGATCGACACCCTAACGGTCAATAACCCCGGTCAGTTCGACGTCAACTCAAACGGCGACCTGCTATTCCACTCCTCCACCAGCGCCGGCGATAATCGAATCTTCCTCTGGTCCAACGGTCAGGCCCAACAACTCCTCGTCCTCAGCGCCTCGGCCGCCACCGCCACGGACCTCAACGGCCGCATTGTTTCGAGCTTTGATTCGTTCGCCCTCGCCGATACCGGCCAGGTCCTCCTTTCCCTGCGCTTCCGCAATCTCGGTGTCCCCGTGCTCCACCTTTGGAACGGTCAAGCCTGGAGCCGCCTTGCCGAACCGAACGTCACCCGCGTCGGCGCCCATCTCATCACCGGGATCGCCAACCTCCACCGCGTCGGGGGCTCCCGTTTGTTCGCCGGGCTTACGATTGCCGCTGGCGGCAACATACTCGCCGAATGGACCGGCGCGGCGTGGGAGATTCTCGTTAACAATTCTTCCATCATGCCCAATGGCCAGGTGGCCAACAGCATCGTCGCCAGCGACGCGAATCGAAACGGCGACCTACTTTTCCAACAGTCCAACAACAATAACTTCCTCCACGTCCGGCGTGGCGATCAGATCCGTCAGGTGATCAATCTCTTCCGCCCCACGCCGGCAGGCGACTATCTCGTCCGGCTCAACGCCATCGACTTCCGCGACGACGGTACCGTCTATTTCCTCGCGATGACCTACGACGAGGAGACGGTCCTCTACGAAGCGAAGCCGATTCTATGAGCAATCCCTACGCCATATTCCTCGGAGACCTCGACTCCCTCGCGGTACTCGCGGAGACCCCTGCCTGCTTGGCTGCCATTGAGCCGGAGCGCTACGACACCCCGTGGGTCCCGGGCAAATGGACCTACGGCCAGATCATCGCCCACCTCGCCGATTGCGAAGTCGCCTTCGCCTTCCGCCTCCGCCAGGCGGCGGCCGAAGATCACTACGTCGTTCAGCCCTTCGACCAGGACCGGTGGGCCGACACCTACCCCACGGCCGACCCTGCCGCCGCACTCGCCGTGTTCTCAAGCGTCCGCGCCTGGATGCTGACCTTCCTCCGCGCGCTGCCCCCGGCCACGTTCGATAAGCTGGTCACCCATCCGGAGCGTGGCGCGATCACTTTCCGTACTCTAGTCGAAATCATCGCCGGCCACGACCGCAATCATCTCGCGCAACTATAATCGCCCAACTATAATCGCAAGATGCTGCTCCGTACTGCCCTGTTTCTGTCCGCCTGCGCGCTGGCGCTGCCCGCCGCCGTAAAGAAAGAGCCCTTCGGCCGTACCCCGGATGGGCAAGCCGTCGAGATCTATACCCTCTCGAACGCCGCCGGGCTCACGGCCCGCATCATGACGTACGGCGCTACGGTCGTCTCGCTTACCACGCCAGACAAGTTCGACGTCGTGCTTGGGTTCGATTCGTTGCAGGGCTATCTGCAGGAGCAGCCCTACATGGGTGCGATCGTCGGCCGCTACGGCAACCGCATCGCCAAGGGCGAGTTTCAGCTCAACGGCAAATCTTACCGGCTCGCGGTGAACAATGGCCCCAACGCGCTCCACGGCGGCCTTCGCGGCTTTGATAAACGTGTTTGGAAGGCGGAGGCAAAAGCCGACGCCGTGCAGTTCGCTTATAGCAGCGCCGCTGGCGAGGAGGGCTATCCCGGCAAGCTCGACGTGACCGTAACCTACACGATCACCCCGGCCAACGAACTCCGCATCGAGTACCACGCCCTCGCCAGCGAGGACACCGTCGCCAACCTTACCAACCACGCCTATTTCAACTTGTCCGGCGAGCCCACCATCCTCGATCACCTCCTCCGGATCGATGCCGACCGCTTTACGCCGGTGGACGCCAGCCTTATCCCCACAGGCGAACTTCGCGACGTCACCGGCACCCCATTCGACTTCCGGAAGCCAACCGCCGTCGGCGCCCGCATCGACGCCAAGGACCAGCAGATCCAGTTCGGCGGCGGCTACGACCACAACTGGGTGCTCAACGGTTCCGCCGGCACGCTACGCAAGGTCATAGAGGCCCACAGCCCACTATCCGGCCGGGTGCTGACTATCTCCACTACCGAGCCCGGCGTGCAGTTCTACACCGGCAATTTCCTCGATGGTAAGCTGACCGGTAAAGGTGCCCGCAAGTACATCCGCCGCGCCGCCTTTTGCTTTGAAACGCAGCACTATCCCGATTCGCCGAACAAACCCAACTTCCCGTCGACTGTCGTGAAGAAGGGTGTGCCCATGCGCTCCACCACGGTCTGGGAGATCAGCAAACGCTAAAGGTGCAATTGTACTATCTGGTCAAAAGTCGACCGCGGCACTAATTCGAACTTCACCCGCAGCCGCGTGTAAGGCTGCAGCGTGGCCGGCAGCGTCTCTGGCGGCGCCTCCGGTCCGGCCACTACCAAGTGCCCCTGCTCGACGCGCACCGGCACTACTTGATACTCCAGCACGACGTGCGCCGGCAACGACCGCGCCACTTCGCGCGAAACCGTCTCCGGGCTCGCCAAACACACAGGCATGCAAAGCTGCAGGCTGAGCGCTTCGTACAGGTCGCTTTCACTCAGCCGCCCGCTCTCCACTAACCAGTCCTGCAGCCGCCGGCCGGCGGGCTTCCCCTCCAGCGCGCTCGCCTCCAAGTATCCTGACTTCACGAGAATCTCCGGCAGCGTCGGCCGATGCGCTTCCAACGCAAAGCGGTTCGGATACTGGTGCTGCGTCTTCAACCATACGAGCGGCTCTCTTCGGACGCGGGCCTTCACATACCGCATCGTCGCCCGCACCCCTGCCGACGCGTTGATCCAGTTCGCCACCGGAATTCGCAACGGGGCCGCCAACGCCATCCGCCAGCCATAGAACCGCTGCACGATGCCCACTCGCACCGCCACTTGCAACACGGCGATAAACCCCGTGAACGGTAGCCACTGCGCCCCAGGCAGAGCCAGCAGTTTCTCTGGCCACACCAGCCCATAGAAGAAAAGAAAATTGCAAACGAGTCCGATCGGGTTCCCCAGCAACCCCTTCCGGTCCCGCCAATGCCACCACCACTGCCGCCACCCCCCCTGCCAACCGTGTCGCTCCCAGCCCTGCCAGGCAATGCCGGTCACCCATCGCGTCCTCTGCTTTACTGCCGCCTGCAACGTCCGCGGAAAATACTCCCGCGTCGCCAGGGGGATCCCGTCGATGATGCGCACCGGCAGGAAGGTCTGTCGGCAACCGAGATCGCGCAGCCGGAAGCCGTTCTCATAGTCTTCCGTCAGGCAAGAGGGCTCAAAGATCCGGTTTTCAGCCGTCACGGCCAGCGCCTCTAGCGCCCGCCGCGAGATTCCCGTTCCCACGCCGCTCCCCGGCAGGAAGCCGCCCAGCGATTCGCGCACCTGCAGGTCCCTGGTTTGAAATTCGCTGAATTCGTCAATGTAGACGCCGTGCACCAACTCCCACACTGGCGTCGGCAGCGCCAGCACCGGCACTTGTACCATGTCGTGATCCGTCAGGTAGTGGCTGATCCAGCGCATTGAATCCGGATGGACGATATCCTCGGCGTCGTGCGTTACAATCCCGTCGAATCGCGTTCCGTTCTGCTCTTCGTAAAGCAACATCGTTTGGAACGCCCAATTCAAACAGTCGGCCTTCGAGGTCGGTCCGTCGTGGGGTACTAGCGACAGATGCACGTGCGGAAATTGGTCTTCCATCGCCCGGATCTCGTCGAGAGTCTGCGTATCGTTCGGGTACCCGCCAATGAACAAGTGATAGTTCGAATACCGGATCGCCGTGACGTTGTGCGTTACCATCTGACGCACTACCTCGTGCTCCTGCCACAGCGGCACAAAGATAGCTAGAGTCTTCTCCGGTTCTCCACGAATCTCCGGCGTTGTCTCCTTTGGACGGAACCAAAGCCGCATCCAGAACAGGTTTAGAATCAGGTCATCAACGCCATTCAATACCAGCCATCCCATCACGGCGGGAAACAAAAAGGCTACGATAGCGTCTAGCGCCGCTGGAAAGCCGGAAAACACTCGATAAACTAGTGTTCTTCCTCCCTGGAAATCTCACTTATGTTTACTCTGTCCCGTCGCCGACTGTTTCCCCTGCTCACCGCCGCCGCGCTGCCCGTCTCAGCGGCCGGGGCCAACGACTTCAGTTTCGCCCTCATCGGCGACCGCACAGGCTCCGCCCGGCCGCAGATCTATTCGCGCGTTTTTCGCGAAGTCCTGCTTGCTGACCCCGCCTTCGCTGTCACCATCGGCGACGCCATTGAAGGTGTCAACGACTCCCTGGCCCCCGCCCAATGGGCCGACATGCAGGCGCTTTGGCGCACCGCCCCGTTCCCCATCCGCCACACTCCCGGCAACCACGACATCTGGAACGACGCCTCCGCCGCGGCCTTCCCACGGCACACCGGCCATCCGCCGCAGCACTCCTGGGTTCATCAGAACACCCTGTTTGTCATCCTCGATAACAGCCGTACGGATGCCCTGGCCCCGACGCAACTGGCGTTCCTCGAAAAGACCCTGCAAGCCAGCGCCAGTTGCAGCCCGAAGATGGTCTTCCTGCATAAACCGTTTTGGATTCCGCAGGCCGCCGTCGGCAGTGGCGTGTTCTCTCTTCATCAAATTGCGAAAAAGTACGGGGTCACCCACATCTTCAGCGGTCACGGCCACCAGTTCGTCCACTTGGAGACGGGGGGGATCCACTATACAGAAATCGGATCGAGCGGCGGCAACATCGACCGCGGCCTCCTTCGCGGCGAAGGTTTCCGCCACGGCTGGTTCTATCACTACTTCACGATTCGCGTCGAAGGCGAACAGGTCCGTGTTACCGTCCGCGAACTCCCGCCTCCGTTCGGTCTCGGCCGTTCGTTCCGCTTGGAACAATGGAACGCGTCCGGACCGCAGTTTGATACGGGCGATCCGGCATTAACCTCCCAACCGCGCCTATAATCGCAAGATGCGGCTTGCACTCCTGCTCCTCTTATCCCTTATCGCGGTCTCCGCGCAAACGCCAAAGAGGATGGCCGTATCTTCGACGCCCGCTACGCTCCAGGTCCGCCCCCACAGCGAGGCCATCCTTCAAATTAAAGTCTACGGCGACGTGCCGAGCGGCGACACCACGAAGGAAGCCCGCCTCCGTCAGGCAGGGTGGTCCGTCGACATAACCACTCCAAATGGCGGCTGGATTTCGAAACCGTTCCGTTTTCAGGCCGCTGACCCCGAGCCGTTTTACGACCCGTCCACCGGGCTCGCGGGATCCATCTTCCGCCAAATCTCCGGCCAGTTCACCATCAAAGACGCAATCGTTTATCACGCTCCTGACGCCCCCGGAAAATACACCCTGGAGTTCCGGCTCGGCGAGGTTCGCACGGAGGTCGAAATCACCGTCGACCCGGCCGCCGCACCCTTCGTCGAGGCCGCTGAAAAATGGACCTTCGGCCCGGAAACTCCGATTGCCGATCCGTACCGCCCCTTGGCTGAACACTACTCTCCCTATGTTGCTCAAGAAACCTGGTTCGACTGGCGCGCCGACGCGATCTGCCGCGTCGACTACGACAACGACTGGGACGGCGGCAATAACTGGGATAACCTAGGCTCCGGTTCGACCCAAGCCTATGTCTACTATGCCGCCATCGAGTCTCGCTCTCACTGGTTCCTGATCTATAACTTCTTCCATGCCCGGGACTATTCCGACAATTGCGTCGTTGGCACCTGCCATGAAAACGACAACGAAGGAGTGATCGTCGCCGTGCGGAAAGACGGTTCCGAGTTCGGCAAGATTGAGTCGATGGAGACGCTCGCCCATAACAACATTTACTCCTATACGACGTCCGAATCTGGCATCCGCAACGGGGCGCATAATGTCGACGGGACTCTTGTCCTGCAAAAGGGTTCCCACCCCGTCGTGTTCCTCGAAGCGGGCGGTCACGGCGCCCTCGGCGGCGGTGACAGGAAATCCTATTTCGACGGCAATAACTTTGATTGGAAACAGAACACCGGCATCACTTACACCTATAAGGGCGCTGCCGAACGCCCGCGGCACGGCGTCGACCGGGAAGTGGGCTACGAGTTACTACCGATCTATCATCATTGGTGGGCTCGCGCGACCCAGGAATCGAACACCGAAGAGCGCTTATTGAGTGCCTTTTATCGCTATACCCCTTTCGGCAACCGACCCCGGATGCGCGGCGCCAACATCGCCGGCTCTTTCTACGGTGTGAAGCACGGCCGCGACAAAGCCAAGCCATTCTGGGGCTGGCACGACGTCGCCACCCAGCGCAGGAAGCTTCTCGCTCCGGGCCAATGGGGTGCTGATCCTGCCTATGGCTTCTCCCAGAACCTGCGGTTCCCGGCTGATCGCCCCATGTCGACAGACTACGTATTCAATCCGTACCTCGACGTCGCCGGCCCCGAACCTGAATTCGTGGCTATCGTCCGCAACCTGACCGATAACCCGGTCGTGGTCGCCGCGACGACCCCAACTCCTACAGCTCCGCCAGCAAACCCTGCTGAGCCCGCGGCCTTAAAACCGGCCGAACCCAGTCCCGCACTGGTTCGCGCTGGAAGTTGCACCGTCGAAGTGATTATCGATGGCAGCGTCGCCATCGAGATCGTCGGTGACCTTCCTAGCTACGAAGTCCTGGTCGGAGCCCCGGAGCGCGAGATCAGCCAAAGCTGCACGGCCCCGATCCCGCGCTACTATAGCCCCCGATATCGGCTCGAAAAGTTGCGCGGCCGTGGGGAAGTCAAACTTGTCGATCCAGCCGCGGGCCGCGTGGAGATCCGCGACCCTGCCCGCGGCGCTGACACCTACCGCTTTACGATTCACTGGGAGATTACCGGCTAGGCCGGCTGCTGCTGGGTCATGCAGTGCAGGGTTCCCAGGCCCAGCACCAAGTCGCTACAATCGATTCCTACGACGGCCCGGCCCGGAAACAACTCGGCTAGGGTGTTGAGCGCGTGCCGGTCGTTCGGATCGTTGAACGTCGGTACGAGCACCTGCTGGTTGGAGATGTAGAAGTTGGCATAGCTGGCTGGCAGACGTTGGCCTGCAAACCATACCGGCGCCGGCATTGGCAGCGTCGCGACGCGCAGCGGTTGGCCGTCCTGATCCGTCATCTCCCGTAATCGGCGCAGGTTTTCCTGCAACGGCTCGTGGTTGGCGTCCGCTTCGTCGGGTTCCACGACTGTGACTACCGTCCGGGCATCGGTGAAGCGGGCCAGATCGTCCACGTGACCATGCGTATCGTCGCCGGTAATGCCCTTGTCCAGCCACAGCACCTTGGTCACGCCGAGATACTTTCCCAGGACCGCCTCAATGTCGGCCTTCGTCAAGTGCGGGTTCCGCGCTTGCACCGGGCTGAGTAAACACTCTTCGGTCGTCAGCAGCGTCCCGGCTCCGTTGACGTCGATCGACCCACCCTCCAGCACCACGGGCCGCTTTTTTGCCACCGGCGCCACCCGCGCAAGCCCGAGCTTCGATGCCACGTACTCCGGCAGTGCGTCATCGTTCTGCCAATTGTCGTATTTCGCCCAGCCGTTGAAGTGCCAGTCGGTGACTTTCAATTTTCCGGTGTCGGACTTCACAAAGATCGGCGCCGTATCCCGCAGCCAGCTTCGATCGGTCGCGACCAGATGAATATCCAGCGCTGCCAGATTGGCGTGCTCCTGCTGGGCCGCCTTCACGGCTGCCTTGGCCGCCCGTTCATCGGCGCAGATCAGATGCACCAATTCATGGCGCGTCAGCTTCGCGATCAGCTTGCCGTAGAGATGAGGAATGGGGCCAAACTTCTCCGGCCAATCGGTCTTCTCATGGGGCCACGCAAGCCACGTCCCTTCGTGCGGAGCCCACTCCGCGGGCATTCGCCAGTTGGCAGCCCTCAATCCAGGAACCTCTTCGTGATGCCGCCGTAGGCGTCGATCCGCCGGTCGCGCAGGAACGGCCAATTCCGCCGCACCTCGTCCTGCAGCTTCGGGTCGCACTCATGCACCAGAATCTCCTCCTGGTTATCGGAAGCCTCCGTCAGGACGCGCCCGAAAGGGTCCGACAGGAACGAGTGGCCCCAGAATTCGAGCCCCGCATCGCTCGGCCCCTGCTCGAATCCAATCCGGTTCACGGCTGCGACATAGATCCCGTTGGCGATCGCGTGGCTCCGCTGAATCGTCTTCCACGCATCCAACTGCGCCGGGCCGTACTCTTCCTTTTCGGCCGGGTGCCAACCAATCGCCGTCGGGTAGAACAAAATGCTCGCGCCTTGCAGCGCCGTCAGCCGGGCTGCCTCCGGATACCACTGGTCCCAGCAAACCAGAACGCCGATCCGCGCAAACTTCGTATCGAAGTTCTTAAAGCCCAAGTCCCCCGGGGTAAAGTAGAACTTCTCGTAGAAGAGCGGATCGTCCGGAATGTGCATTTTCCGGAATATTCCCAGCATCTCGCCGCCCGCATCGTGTACGGTGGCCGTGTTGTGATAAAGCCCGTGCGCCCGCTTCTCAAACAGCGAGCTGACGATCACGACGTCCAACTCTTTGGCCAGCTTGCCCATTACGTCTGTCGCCGGACCGGGAATCGGCTCGGCCAAGTCAAACAGGCCGGCGTTCTCTTCGCGGCAAAAGTACTGCGATCGGAACAGTTCTTGCAGACAGATAATCTGCGCCCCGCGCGCGGCAGCTTCCCGCACCTTTCCCGCAGCTTTCTCGAGATTTTCTTCGGGGGAGAGCGAGCAGGACATCTGCACGAGCCCAACGCGAAAGCGCTGATCAGAGGCGTTTGACATACTTTAATTCTCGCCGATGTCCTGCTCGCCCCGCTACATGTACATCCCGCCGTTCACATCCAGCACGTGCCCCGTAATGTAGCTCGCCCCGTCTCCGGCCAGGAACTCGACCGCCGCGGCGATATCATCCGCCTGCCCGAAGCGGCCCAGCGGAATAATCCCATTCATGCCGGCTTTCTGCTCGTCCGTCAGCACCGCGGTCATATCGGTTTCGATGAAGCCCGGCGCCACCGCGTTCACCGTGATGTTCCGGCTCGCCAATTCGCGCGCCAGCGACTTCGTCAACCCGATCAACCCCGCCTTCGACGCCGCGTAGTTCGCCTGCCCCGCGTTGCCCATCTCGCCCACCACGGAGACGATGTTGATCATCCGGCCCCACCGCTCTTTCATCATTCCCTGCATTACGGCCTGCATAGCGAAAAACGCCCCGCTCAGGTTCGTCTGCAGGACGATGTTCCAGTCCTCTGGCTTCATCCGCAGCGCCAGGCCGTCTTTCGTAATGCCAGCATTGTTTACCAGAATTCCAATGGGCCCAAAATCTTTTGCGGCTTGCGAGAACGCCGCCTGAATCGAATCTCGAGTGGACATATCAACGGCCAAGGCTAAAGCCTCTCCGCCCGCCGCGCGGATCTCTACGGCCACTTCTTCACACTTTTCTACATTTCTTGCTGCGACGATCACTCGCGCGCCGGCTTTGGCCAGGCGGAGGGCGCAAACCCGGCCAATGCCGCGGCTGCCACCAGTGATCAGAGCGTTCCGATTTACCATGGACTCATCATATGGCATATAGCGATTTGCGCGAATTTATCGCGGCCCTCGAAAAGGCCGGCGAACTGAAGCGCATCCCCTTCGAAGTCGACCCCCACCTCGAGATCACCGAATTCGCCGACCGCGCGGTCAAAGCCGGGGGTCCGGCCCTACTCTTTGAAAAGCCCACGGGCTACAACGTCCCAGTGCTGATCAACAGCCTCGCCAGCGAAAAACGGATGCAGATCGCCCTTCAGGTTGACCAGTTCCAAGACATCGCCGACCGCATTTCCGAGTACCTGCGAATGCAGATGCCCCAGGGCCTCCTGGGCAAATTGTCGATGCTCCCGAAGCTCGCCGAGATGGGTTCGTTTTTTCCGAAGAAGGTAAACTCCGGCCCCTGCCAGGAGGTCGTCCTCAAAGGCGATCAGATTGATCTCCGCCAGATTCCCGTCCTCACCTGTTGGCCGCAGGATGGCGGCCCCTACATAACCCTGCCCATGGTGTTCACGAAGAACCCCGAAACCGGCAAACGCAACTGCGGCATGTACCGCATGCAGGTCTATGACGCCCGCACCACCGGCATGCACTGGCAGGCTCATAAGCAGGGCGCCGAGCACTATCGCCGGCGCTTCAAGGCGGGGGAAACCAAGATGGAGGTGGCTGTTGCGATCGGCGCCGAGCCGACGGTTATGTATTCCGCCATTCTCCCCCTGCCGCCGGATCTGGATGAAATGATGATCGCCGGCTTCCTTCGCAAGAAGCCTGTTGAGATGGTCCAGTGCCTGACGGTCGATGTCGACGTCCCCGCGAACGCGGAATACGTTCTCGAAGGCTACGTCGAAATGGGCGAGCGCCGCACGGAGGGCCCCTTTGGCGACCACACCGGCTACTACTCGCTCGAAGACGAGTACCCCGTCTTCCATGTGACCTGCCTCACCCATCGCAAGAATCCCATCTACGCCACCACCATCGTCGGCCCGCCCCCCATGGAGGACTACTACATGGGCAAGGCCATCGAGCGCACGTTTCTGCCTCTGATGCGCATGCAGATCCCCGAGATCCGCGACATGTGCCTTCCCGCCGAAGGCATCTTCCACAACCTCATGCTCGTCCGCATCCGCAAGTCCTACCCCATGCAGGCCCGCAAAGTCATGCATGCCATCTGGGGACTCGGCCAGGCGATGTTCACCAAGTGCATCGTCGTCGTCGACGAAGAAGTCGACATCCACAACTACAGCGAAGTCGTTTGGAAGGCGCTCAACAACATCGATCCGCAGCGGGATATCGAGTTTGTCACGGGCCCCATCGACTCCCTCGATCACGCCAGCCGTATGATCAACTGGGGCTCGAAAATGGGCATCGACGCCACCCGCAAATGGCCCGAGGAGGGCTTCACCCGCCGCTGGCCGGACGTCATTGAGATGACCCCGGAAATCAAACGGAAAGTGGACGAAATGTGGAAGAAAGCTGGCTTGTAATTCAATCGCAAATTTCCCTTGCTAGACTCATCCGAGGGAGTCTATGCGTTTCCTTCCAGTTCTTCTTAGTCTCATTTCCTCCGGTTCGGTTCTGTCTGCTCAGACGGCCACAGGCACCATCACGGGCACGGTTACCGACAGCAGCGGCGCCGTCGTCTCGGGCGCCAAGGTTGCCGTCACCAACACCGGCACCAGCGCCCGCTTTGAGAGCGTCACCAACGAATTCGGCAACTACACCGCCCCTCTTCTCCAGCCAGGCGCGTACGAAGTGAACGTTACCGCCTCCGGCTTCAAGGCCTTCACCCAATCCGGCATTGTCCTTCGCGTCCAGCAGCAGGGGCGAGTCGATGTTGTGCTCCAGGTCGGAGGCGTGAATGAGTCGATCTCCGTGCAGGGCGACGCCGCCGTTGTCGAGGCCACCACGTCCTCCATCGGCAAAGTCGTCGACAACAAGCGAATTCTCGAACTCCCGCTCAACACCCGCAACGTATATTCGCTCGTCAACCTCACTCCCGGCGTCACCGGCGGCATCGGCAACGCGCACAATCAGGTCAGCTTCTCAGTCAACGGCGCCCGCGGCGGCACCTTCGACGTCCTCGTCGATGGCTCCAGCGCCGCCTTTCCCACCGTAAACGGCTTCGCCGGTATCTCCGTCTTTCCCTCGGTAGACGCTGTCGCCGAGTTCAAAATGCAGGCGCAAAACTTCAGCGCCGAATTCGGCCGCAGCATCACTGCTGTCCTGAACGTCGTCTACAAGTCCGGAACGAACCAATTCCACGGCTCGGCTTACGAGTTCCTCCGCAACTCTGTTCTCGACTCCAACAACTTCTTCGCCAATTCGCGCGGCACTCCCCTCTCCAGCTTCAAGCGCAACCAGTTCGGCGGCATGGTTAGCGGCCCCATTATCAAGAACCGCACGTTCTTCATGACGGCTTTTGAAGGTCTCCGCGAACGCAGCTTCTCCGAACGCCTTACCACTGTGCCCACCGCTCTCGAACGCGCCGGCAACTTCTCCAACACTCGCGCGAACGCCACCCAGATCATCAATATCTTCGACCCGGCCACCACGATGCCAAACCCGAACGGCTCGGGCTCTATCCGCAGCGTTTTCCCCGGCAACATCATCCCGGCCTCCCGCTTCGATCCCGTCGCTGTCCGGGCGATGGCCTTCTTCCCGCAAGCGAACCAGCCCGGCGACCCCGGCACGTTCCGCAATAACTTCTACAACAATGGCGCCGCCAAGATCGACACCAACAATTTCGATGTCCGTGTCGACCACAACCTCTCCGATACCCAGCGCCTATTCGGCCGCTTCTCGTACCGCCGCTCCTTTAACGGGCCGCCCCAGCTTTTCCCAGGAGACCTTGGCATCGCCGAAGGCCGCGTCAACAACAACGACTTCGGCCGCAATGCGGTCGTCGATTACACCAACACCGTCTCGCCGTCGATGCTCTTGAATCTCCGGACCTCCTTTGCGCGAAACCGGTTCTTGTTCGACAACCAAGGCCTTGGCTTCGTTCCGTCCAGTCTCGGCCTTCCGCGGGATATCGATACCGCCGTCGACCGCTACATGTTTCCCCGCTTCGATGTCTCCGGCCAGACCTCTCTTGGCGGCAGTGACCATCGCCAGAGCGGATTTAATAACCACGGCCTCGCGGGCAGCCTCAGCAAGATTACGGGCAAGCATTCGCTGAAGCTCGGCTATGAAGGTCGCATGCTTCGCATCAACGTTTGGGAAGCCCGCGCAGCCGGCACCTTCGGCTTCACCGGCTTGATGACCCAGGGCCCCAATCCCACCGCCGCCAGCGCCACCGCCGGCTATGGCTTCGCGTCCTTTCTCCTCGGCACCGGCACCAGCGGCAACATCTTCCAGAATTGGAAAAACGTTGCTTCGCAGAGCTTCTACAATGCGTTCTATATCCAGGACGACTACCGCATCACGCGGAAGCTCACCCTGAACCTTGGCCTGCGCTACGATTTCGATACGCCTCGCACCGAGCGTTACGACCGCATGAGCTGGTTCGATCCTTCGCTCACGTCCCCCCTTGCCGCCACCGTTCCTGGTTTCGGAAACCTCACCGGCGGTCTCCGCTTCGTGGGGGTCGACGGCGGCAACCGCAGCCAATACACCGGGGATTGGAACAACTGGGCGCCCCGCCTCGGCTTCGCCTACCAGTTGGATAGCAAAACGGCCATCCGCGGCGCCTTCGCGCAACTGTTCGGCCCCAGTACGCTTTCGGCTCAGGGCACCGTTGGTCCTTATGGCTTCCGCGTCGAGACCCCGTGGGTCGCCACCCTCGATGGCATCAACCCGCTCAACCGCCTCAGCAACCCCTTCCCCCTCGGCTTCCAGCCCGTTCCCGGCGCTGCGCGAGGCGCGCTTACGGCCATCGGCAGTAACCTCGATGCGCCCCTCAGCGACACGAATACCCCATACACGATCCAGTACAACTTCACTGTCCAACGCGAGCTGCCCGGCTCCATCCTCCTCGAAGCGGCCTACGTTGGCAATCGCGGCCGCCAGCTTTCCCGGGGTGGGGAAGGCGGCTTCTCGCTCAACCAGCTTGACCCCCGCTACCTCAGCCTCGGCAACCAGCTGAACCAGCTGGTCGACAACCCTTTCTTCGGCCGCGGCGGCGCCGGTGTGCTGGCTAATCGGCAAGTCTCCCGCGCTCAGTTGCTCCGTCCCTACCCCCAGTTCAATTCGATTTACCCGATATTCTCGCAGGGCGCGACCTCGGATTACAATGCTCTTCAAGTCACGTTCTCGAAGCGCTTTGCTCAGGGGATGGTCTTCGAAGGAAATTATGTCTGGGCTAAGGCCATGGATGATGGCACCAGCCACCAGGACAGTTTCAACATCCGCGATAGCCGAGCTGTATCGAGTGTCAACGTCCCGCAACGCCTTGTCTTCTCCGGCGTTTATGAATTGCCCTTCGGGCGTGGCCGGAAGGTCGGCGCCGATATGTCCCGTCTTGCTGATGCCCTCGTCGGTGGTTGGCAGATTAACGGAATCTGGACCGCCCAATCCGGCTCCAATCTCGGAATTGGCGCCAACAACACGGCCGGCATCTTCAACCAGTCTATGCGCCCCAACAACAACGGCACCAGCGCGGCGCAAAGCGGCCGCGCACACGATCGACTCGACCGCTGGTTCGATACCAGCGTCTTCAGTCAGCCCGCTCCGTTCACCTTCGGCAACCTCTCGCCGCTTATCAGCGATCTGCGCAATCACCACACGAACAATCTGGATTTCTCGGTCTTCAAGCAGTTCCAGATTCTCGAAAAGTTGAAACTTCAGTTCCGCACCGAAGCGTTCAATGCTTTCAACCGGGTCCGCTTCGGCAGTCCGAACACCTCCGTCACCGCCGGGGCGAATTTTGGCCGCGTCACCACGCAGGCCAACAACCCCCGCCAGATGCAGTTCGGCCTGAAGCTCATCTGGTAAGCCGGATTACAAAGCCCCCGCTAACCTGCACGTTGTGTTGCGCGCCGGTCAGCGGGGTATTCAAGCGCGGCGTCGGCGTCACAAAATCCCTCACTTCTCCCCGCACCGCCAACCACGGCAACACCCGCACCTCCACTCCTCCCCCGAAATTTCCACCCCACGTATGCTGCCGGTCCCGCACGGGGCTCGCCGCGCTGTTCTGCAGCAACTCGCTTGAATGATACTGCGCGTACCCCACGCCCCCCGCCACATACGGGGTCAAGCGGCGCTCCGGTCCGAACTTCAGGCGCAGCCCCGGCATCAGATACAACGAAGCGAAGTCCCGTGCCGCTTGCGGATTCGCCGTCGTCACCTCCCGCAACGGCGAAGCCAAAAGGTGCGCTTCGCCCAGCAGTGCCAAACCCCGCCCGGCCCACACCCGCTTCCCATAGTTCGCCTGCAGCGCCAGCCCGCCCCGCAGATCCAAATCCCCCCGCTGCCGCGGCAGGATTCGCCCCAGCGTTAAACCCAACTCGCTGCCTTGCGCATACAAGGTTGAGGCCAAAAGAAACAAAAGAGAAAGTCGCATTGGCTGTCTCTTCGCCGGCCGATACCTAAAAGTTACGCTTACTCCCAAGGCCGCTTCGTAACGCCGTGGTCACGGTCCTTCACGCGGTCGTACACATGCCCCGCGCAGGTGCTGCCTAACGACTGGTTGTACAAGCTCGTCGCCCCCAGCGCCTCGGTCAAGTCTTCCTTGAACGCATGCACCGTTTTCAAGTGCTCCGCCAGCGCCGGATGCTTGTGCCCGTCCGGCGTCAGAAAGAACATCTGATAGCCGCCGTGCATCAGCCGCGCCACTTGCTTGCCGCTCAGGATGCCATGTTCCACAATCTCGGCGTGCCCGTCCAGTTTCTCCTTGACGATCGCGGCGCAGCCCTTACGCGTCACCAGGTAGCTCCCGCCCAAGCTCTCACTCGCAAACCCTTGCGCCTTGGCTGCGTCCAACTTATTGGCGAAGGTGCTCACTTCTTTTGCTGCACGCTTGAAGAACATATCTCTCCATTATAATCGGCGGGTGCGCTACATTCTCTCCCTCGACGAAGGAACTACGTCCGCTCGCGCGGCGCTCTATAATCCCGAAGGTCGCCGCCTCGCCATGGCCACCGTTCCCATCCCCTGCCGCTACCCGCAACTTGGATGGGTGGAGCAGGACGCTGCCCAAATTTGGACAGCCCAGCTTGACGCCATGCGCCGCACCCTCGCTGAGATCGACGCCCAGCCCCAGGAGATCGCCGCAGTCGGCATCACCAACCAGCGAGAAACCACCGTCGTATGGGATCGCCACACTGGCGCGCCCATCGCCCCCGCCATTGTCTGGCAGTGCCGCCGCACGGCTGACCGCTGTCGCGCGCTTGCCGCTTCTCCGGATGCCGCGCTGATCACGGCAAAGACCGGCCTCGTCATCGACGCCTACTTCTCCGGCTCGAAGGTCGAGTGGATCCTCGATCACACTCCCGGCGCCCGCGCCCGCGCCGAGGCCGGCGATTTACTGTTCGGCAATATCGACACCTGGCTCATCTGGAACCTCACAGCCGGCGCGACCCACGTAACCGATCCCACCAACGCCTCCCGCACCATGCTCATGGACCTCGCCACCGGCGAATGGGACGACGAACTCCTCGCTATCTTTCGCATCCCTCGGGCGATGCTGCCCCGCATCGTGCCTTCGAGCGGCGTCTGCGGCATGGTCGCCGCCACCGTTCTCGGCGTCGAAATTCCCATCGCCGGCATCGCCGGTGACCAGCAGGCCGCCCTCGCAGGCCAAGCCTGTTTCCACAAAGGCCTGTCAAAGAACACCTACGGAACCGGCTGCTTCGCGCTTCTCCATACGGGCGGCGAAATGCCTGTGTCCGCCCACCGCCTCCTCGGCACGCGTGCCGCCAACCTCGGATCCGGACCCCAGTTCGCCGTCGAAGGGTCCATCTTCATTGCCGGAGCCGCCGTCCAGTGGCTCCGCGACAAGGTCGGCCTGATTGAGTCCGCCCCCGATACGGAACAGATCGCGCTCTCTGTTCCGGACACCGGCGGCGTCTATCTCGTCCCCGCATTCGTTGGCCTCGGCGCACCCCACTGGGACGCCTCCGCCCGCGCCAGCCTCACCGGGATGACCCTCGCCACAGGCCGCGCGGAACTCGTCCGCGCCACCCTTGAAAGCATGGCCTATCAGACCCGCGAACTCGTACAAGCGATGGAGGCCGATTCCGGCGCACCCCTCACCGAACTCCGCGTCGACGGTGGCGCTGCCCAGAATAACTTCCTCATGCAGTTCCAAGCCGACATGCTCGGCTGCCCGGTCGTCCGCCCGCAGGACAACGAAACCACCGCCCTCGGCGCCGCCTATCTCGCGGGCCTCGCCGTCGGCTATTGGCAATCCCTCGCCGAAGTCGAATCGTTCTGGAAAGCGGACCGGATCTTCGAGCCCGCTATGACCGCATCACAACGCGACGCTCTCTGGTCCGGTTGGAATTCCGCGGTCGCGCGCACCCGCTCCACCTAAATTGTTAATTCTTTGCGCAGACCCGTGTGAACCGGCATCAATTGGGATATCGTCTGGGTATCCAGGGTAAACCCATGAAAAAAACGATTTTCGCTCTTTTGGCTCTCACCGCGTCTGCTATTGCGCAACGCTCTGAGACCGTCACATTTCTCGCTGCGCTTTCCCCAGCGAACGAAGTTCCCCCTATCAGCATTGAGGCTCGGGGCACCGCGCTCCTTTACGCCCATGTAATGCGCGATGCCCAAGATCAAATTGTCTCGGGCTCCGTAGACTTCGTCGTGCTCTACAACTTCCCGGGGGAAACCACCTTCACCGGACTTCACATTCATTCCGGCGCCGCCGGCGTCAACGGACCTGTTACGGTCAATACCGGCATCGCCGCAGGGGCGAACTCCGTCACCATCGAGGCCCCCTTCCGGGGCGTATTTTCGCGCCAGGCGCAAGTGCCGCCGGACAACGCTGCTGCCCTCGCCACTCTTCGCGGAATGTTCGATAATCCCGCCGGCTACTATGTCAATCTGCACTCCACGGTAAGCCCGGGCGGCGTCATTCGCGGGCAGGTGATGCGCGCAGAAAGCACCACTCTGCTTGGCCTGATGTCTCCCGCTGACGAAATCCCCGCCATCACCAACGTCACCGCCTCGGGCGTCGGCGCCATTGAGGCCGTGCGCGCCTATAATAATGGCCGTCTCGCTGCCGCTGTCGTCATGTTTGACGTCAACTACTCGATCCCTGGCAACAGCACCATCACCGGCCTCCACATCCATTCCGGGACCGCGAGCGTTAACGGTCCGGTCATCATCAACACCGGCATCTCCGGCACGGCGCCGGTGACCGCGCCCTCCAACGGCATCGGCAGTCTAGCGTACCCGGTCGAGGTCAACACCGCCGTAGTCACCCAGGTCTCCACGCTCGAAGGCCTCTTCGATTCCCCCGGCGACTACTACGTCAATCTCCACACCAGCGTGAACCCCGGCGGCCTCATCCGCTCGCAATTGTTCGATACCGAAGCCATCAGCTTCCGTACCATGATGTCCCCGGCCAACGAAGTGCCCCCCATCGCGGGTCTCGAAGCTTCCGCCATGGGGAACGTTCTCATCAACGCGCTGCGCGACCGCACCGGCAACATCACGGCCGCCCGTTTCGTCTTCGACGTCAACCATCGCTTCCCCGGCGAGACCACCTTCACGGGCCTCCACATCCACGATGCCGCCGCCGGCGTCAACGGTTCCGTCACTATCAACAGCGCTATCGCCGGCGGGGCCAATAGTGTCGTCTCCGCCACCGGTTTCGGCAACATCTGGCGTCCCATCAACGTCATCGGCGGCCAGTCGCTCACCTCGCTGAACGCGCTGCTCCGCAATCCGGAGAATCACTACCTCAACCTCCACACCACGGTGAACGCCGGCGGCGCGGTCCGCGCCCAATTGGCGCCCGCCAATACGCGCATGCCTCGCATCGTCGATATCATCAGCGCCGTCAGCGACGCCAGCGTCCGCACCCTCGCCCAGGGTGGCCAGTTCACCATCTTCGGTGAGGACTTCGCCAAGGTGTCGACCAACCTCAGCGGCCTGGTCGGCTTCCAACTGCCCACCGCTGCCAACGGAACTTCCATCACGATGGGTGGCATCCCGGTACCCATCATCACGCTCGGCCTCGAACCCCGGAACAACCCTTCCGGCTACATCGTCGGCCAAGTCCCGTTTGAGGCACCGGCCGGCAACCATGATGTCGTTGTGACTTCTGCTAACGGCGCATCCAACCGCTTCCAGGTCACCGTGGCGCCCATCGCCCCCGCGGTCTTCTTCGATACCGTTGGCGCTTTTGCCGTTCGTGTGGCCGACTTCTCCATCGTCCGTCCCGAAAGCGCGGCGCGCGCCGGCGAAACCATCGCCTTCGTCACCACGGGCCTTGGACAAACCATTCCGGCGCTGGGCACCGGCCAGATCCCCGATTCGGCCAATATCGTCGCCGCCTCCACGTCACTCACCATCGGCGGCCGCGACGCCACCGTTCTCGGCGCCACGACGATCCCCGGCTTCCCGGGTATTTACATCGTGCTGGCCAATATTCCCACCGGGGTCACGCCCGGCCGAGCCAACGTCATGCTGCGTGTCGGGTCGGCCACGGCCAACGTCACGTCGCTCGCCGTTCGATAGGTACCATAGTCAGTGATGCGCCTCCTCAGCCTCGTTTTCCTGATCGCCGCATTACTGGCTCAATCCCCCACCGCCCCGGTTGCGGAGCGTTTAGCGACGCTCCGCAATCTCGGCAAAGCCTTCTACGAAAATCCGACCACCGGCAAGGAAGCTGTAGCGGAGTTCCAAAAGGCCCTCCAACTCGCCCCCGCTTCCCCTCGCGAACGCCTGAACTTCGCCCTCTCCCTCCTGCGCACCGGCGAAACCCAACGCGCCATGGCGGAACTGGAAAAGGTCCAGAAGCAAGCCCCCAGCCTGCCCCATACCTGGTACAACCTCGGCATCCAGTGGAAGCGCCTGGGTGAAACCGAAAAGGCCCTCGTCCAAATCGAGCAGTTCGTCAAGCTTGTCCCGCTTAACGCCGGCGGCCACTACAATCTCGGCGTCCTTCAGAAGCAGAGTGGCCAAGCCACCGCCGCAATGGCTTCGTTTCGTCGTGCGGCCGAACTCGATACCAACATCTTCGCCCCCCACTTTCAGCTTTTTAACCTGCACCGGCAAGCAGGCCGAAAGGACGAAGCCGCCGCCGAACTCGCCGCCTTCCAGCGCATCAAGAAAGAGCAGGAAGGGTCCGCAATTCCCGAGGACATGGAGTGGAACTTCTATTCCGAAATCCTCGACGACGCCGAAGCCGTCCCTGCTTCTCCCGCGCCAATCCCGCCTCAGTTCATCTTCGAGAAGGCAACCGCCCCCGCCGCATCTAAGACCATCCTCCTCGACTACGATCACGACTACGACCTGGATGAGTTCATTCTTGGACCCCAGACCAAGCTCCTTCGCAATCAAGGTGAAGCCGGCAAAGTCGACCGCACCGCCGACTTCCCCTTCGCCGAACCCGCCGCCACGGCCGGAATGACCTTCCGCGCGGTATTTGAGACCAAAGGCATGGATCTCGTCCTGATCCATCCCAACAAAGGCGCCGTTCTGTATCGAGATCAACTCGCGGGCCGTTACAAAGCCGAACCCCTCCCCCCCATCGGTCTCCCCCAAGCGTTCGACCTCGCCAATCGCGCCGAAATGGACCTCCTCCATTCGAAGGGCATCCTGAAGAACCGGGAAGGGAAGTTCACTCCCATCGAAAGCCCCGGTGGCCTCACCGCCGTCGACCTCGAAGGCCGAGGGATGTTGGACCTCGTCACTCCTCAAGGCATCCGCCGCAACGAAGGCAACTACCGCTGGGGCACCCTGTTCACGCCCCCCAACTGGCCCGCCGGCGTCACGGGCGCCACCGCCGCCGATTTCGACAACGACGGTAAAATGGACCTCCTCCTCCTCACCGCCAACGGAGCAGTCCGCGCTCTGAGTCGAACGCCAACGAAAGCCAATTGGCTCCGCATCAAGCTCACCGGCGTCAAAAACCTGCCCCACGCCCCCGGATCAGAGATCGAAGTCAAGGCCGGTGCTCTCTATCAAAAGCGCCTTTACGACGGTACCCCCATCACCTTCAACCTCCGCCATTACAAAGAGGCGGACGCCATCCGCATCACTTGGGCCAACGGCCTCATCCAGAACGAAACTCGCATCGCCGCCAATAAGGCCCACGAGTTTAAGGAAGCCCAGCGCCTCTCCGGCTCCTGCCCCATGGTTTGGACTTGGAACGGCCGCGAGTTCGAATACATTACCGACGTCCTCGGCGTCGCGCCTCTCGGCGCGGCTTCTGGCGACGGTAGCTTCTTCCCCGTCGATCACGATGAGTACATCCAGATCTCCGGCTCCGCTCTCGCCCCCCGCGACGGCCACTACGAAGTTCGCCTAACGGAAGAACTCGCCGAAGTTGCCTACTTCGATGAAATCAAGCTCATCGCCGTCGACCATCCCGCTCACCTTGATCTCTACACCAACGACAAGTTTAAATCGCCCCCGTTCCCCGAATTTCGCCTCTTCGGCGTCGAGAAGGCGATCCGCCCTCGCTCAGCCCGCGACCACAACGGTCGCGATGTTCTCGCCCGACTCCTCGCCCGAGACGAGCAGTACGTTGACGGCTTCCATCGCACGATCGACGGCCTCGCGGACCGCTCCCACCTCGATCTCGATTTCGGTCCCGTCGCCGCCGATGGCCGCGCGATCCTTGTCCTTTCGGGCTGGGTCGATTGGGCCGACGGCAGTACCTTCCTTCGGGCCGCCCAGGCTTCCCCCGGCAAGATCCTGATGCCTCAACTCCAGCTGAAGAACGCCCAAGGCCAATGGCAGACCGTCATTGAAGACATGGGCATGCCTGCTGGCAAACCCAAGACGATCGCGGTCGACCTCTCCGGCAAATGGCTTTCCGCCCGTCGCGAAGTCCGCATCGTCTCCGGCCTCGCGCTCTACTGGGACGAGATATTCCTCAGCGAGCAAACCCACGCCCCGTCCGTCCGCCAACACGAACTCACCGGCACGGCCGAACTCCAGTTCCGAGGCTTCTCCCCCGTCACCGTCCATCCCCAGCGGCTGCAGCCTGAACGGTTCGCCTACGAGCCCGTCCGGGCCACGTCGATGTGGAATCCAACACCCGGCTTGTACACCCGCTACGGCCCTGTATCCCCGCTCCTCAACCAGGCTGACGACCGCCTCGTTCTCATGGGTTCCGGCGACGAACTCCGCCTGAAATTCCCGGCCCTCCCACCGCCCCCCGCCGGCTTCCGTCGCGACTTCCTGCTCAAAGTCCAGGGCTGGGCCAAGGATCAGGACGCCAATACGGCCTACTCGAAATCTACTATTCCCCTGCCTTTCCGCGGCATGAAAGAATACGGCGAAGTTGGACCGGACCTCGGATGGACCCGCGAGTACAATACTCGTCCGGCCCTCAGGCTTCTTCGGCCGCTCACCAGTTCCCGATGAAGAAACTTAGCGCTATCCTGTTCGTCGCGCTTCTCGCCAATACAGCCTACATCGCGGCCTTCGCCTCGCCGACGATCTTCTACATGGCGAACGTCCTGCTGCATCTTGTCCTTGGCGCCGCCGTCTTCTTCCTCGCCTTCCGCTACCTGCCGCCCCCGCTTCAGCTTCTCGCCGCCGCTGTCTTCGCCACCGGCGTCTGGCTCACCTACGCTGGCGCCATCACGGAGAACAACCGCCTGCTTTGGGCGCACATGGCACTTGGCGCCGTCGCCTCCCTCTGGGCGATCTATCAGTTCCGCCAGCACCTCCTCAAATACGCGGCCGTCCCTGCCTTCGCCCTCCTTCTCTCCCCGCTCGCACCCCAACCCTCCCAGCGTATCCTCAATCCGAAAGTTGTTCCCGCCTCGATGGAAGAAGAGGGCGGCGGCCCGAAGAGTCCCTTCTGGCCGAGTTCCGCCAAGACCAACGTCGGTGGCGCCATCCCCTCCGACTTCTTCATGGATTCGCAGCTTTGCGGAGAGTGCCACAAAGACGCCTACAAGCAGTGGGACAGCTCCGTCCACCATTTCGCCAGCTTCAACAACCAGTACTACCGCAAGTCCATCGAACAGATGCAGGAGCTCAGCGGTACCCAGGGCAGCAAATGGTGCGCCAGTTGCCACGACCACGCCGTCTTCTTCAACGGCCGTTTCGAACAGCCAATCAAGGATCAGATCGATACGCCCGAAGCGCAAAATGGCCTCGGCTGCGTTTCCTGCCACTCCATCATCGCCGTCGATGGCTCCATGGGCAACGGCGGCTTCACAATTGAATATCCGCCCCTCCACGAACTCGCCTCCAGCCGCAATCGCTACATCCGCGCCTTTGACAATTTTCTCACCTATCTCGACCCGGAGCCCCACCGCCGCACCTTCATCAAGCCCTTCATGAAGCAGGACTCCGCCGAGTTTTGCGCCGCCTGCCACAAGGTACACCTCGACGTCCCGGTCAACAACTACCGCTGGATCCGCGGCTTCAACGACTACGACAACTGGCAGGCCTCCGGCGTCTCCGGCCAGGGCGCTCGCAGCTTCTACTACCCGCCCAAATCTTCCACCTGCACCGACTGCCACATGCCCCTCGTCGACTCGAAGGACCCCGGCAACAAGGATGGCAAGATTCATAACCACCGCTTCCCCGGGGCCAACATGGCCGTGGCCCACGTCAACAAGGACAAAGAGCAACTCGAAGCCACGAAAAACTTTCTCACCTCCGGCTTCATCTCCGTCGACATCTTCTCCGCTGCGCCCATCAAGGACGACGGCGCACTGCAAATGCAGCGCCGCTCCGGGGAAGCGCCCATGCTCGCGTCTCTCAACGTCGTCGGCGAAGAGGCCGAATCCGGCGGCGCTACCATGATTCGCGAAGTCGGCGACCTTGCCGCGCCGCTCAACGAATCTGGCGCCACCTTCCAACCCGGCCAGACCATCCGCCTCGACGTCGTCGTCCGCACCCGTAAAATCGGCCACTTCTTCCCAGGCGGCACCATCGACTCTTTCGATATTTGGCTCGAACTCGAAGGCAAGGACTCGACCGGCCAAACTGTCTTCTGGTCCGGATCCCTCGAAGAGGATGGCGCGGTGGAACCGGGCGCTCACTTCTATCGCGCCCTTCTCCTGGACGGCGAAGGCAACCCTGTCAACAAGCGTAACGCCTGGCAGGCCCGCAGTGCCTTCTACGCCCGCGCCATCCCCCCTGGCGCCGCCGACACCGTCCACTACCGCGTCAAAGTTCCCGAAAAGGCGAAAGGCCCGCTCACCTTCACCGCCAAGCTCAACTACCGCAAGTTCTCGCACTACTACAACAAGTACGCTTACGCCGGGAAGGCCGAATCGGGCGAATCGAGCATCCACCACGATAGCCGTGAGTACTCCTTCGATAAAACAAACATCCCGAAGAATGTATCGGGCCAGATTAAGGACGAAATCCCGGTCCTCCCGATCGTCACCCTCGCCGCCTCCCGGGTTGAACTGGCCATCGGCTCGGCCCCGACGCAGTGGAAGTCCGTTCCCAGCCGCGCCGCCCGCGAACGCTGGAACGATTGGGGCATCGGCCTCCTCCTGCAGGGCGATCTGAAAGGCGCCGAATACGCGTTCAAGAAAGTGACCGAGGCCGAACCAACTTACGCCGACGGCTGGCTCAATGTTGCTCGCGCGCTCATCCAGGAGGGTGAGACCGATGCCGCGAAGCCCTACCTCGCTAAGGCCCTCGATATCGACCCCTCCCTCGCCCGCGTCCACTTCTTCCAGTCCCTTGTCCACAAGGCCGACGGCAACTTCGACGATGCTCTGGCCAGCCTCGCCAAGGTCGTCGACAAGTATCCCCGCGACCGCGTCGCGCAGAATCAAATCGGCCGCCTCCTCTTCCTCCAACGCAAATATCCGGAGTCGGTCGCCGCCCTCGAAAAGGTCCTCGCCATCGACCCCGAAGATGTGCAAGCCCACTACACCCTGATGCTCGCCTACCGCGGTCTGGGCGACAACGAAAAGGCTGATCGCGAAGAGAAACTCTTCCGCCGTTTCAAGGCCGACGAATCGGCTCAAGCCATCACCCAGAAGCACCGTCAACACAGCGCCGAAGACAACAACGAGCGCCAGATGATACACGAACACGAATCCATTTCTTTATCCCATGCTCCGTCGACTACTCCTCGTCACGTGCATCGCCACGATCCTGAACGCCCAACCCTCCCCCGTCCGCTTCCTCGAAGTGACCAAGGCCGCCGGCCTCAACTTCGTTCACAACAGCGGCCGGGCGGGCAAACGCTGGCTCCCTGAAACCATGGGCTCCGGCGCCGTCTGGTTCGATGCCGACGGCGACGGCTACCCCGACCTCTTCCTCGTCAATTCGAAGGATTGGACTCCCAAAGGCCGCCGTTCGCTCAGCGCTCTCTATCGCAACAACAAGAACGGCACCTTCACTGACCTCACAGCCGCCAGCGGTCTAGCCGTCGAACTCTTCGGCCTCGGGGTTGCCGCTGCCGACTACGATAACGACGGCCGCGAAGACCTCTACGTCACGGCTCTCGGAGGCGACCGCCTCTTCCATAACGAAGGTGACTTCCGCTTCAAGGACGTAACAAAGACCGCCGGCATCAACAACGCCAACTTCGGAACCTCCGTCGCCTTTCTCGACTACGACAAGGACGGCCACGCCGATATCCTTGTCGCCAATTACGTCCAGTGGACTGCGAAAGGCGACCTCTTCTGCTCTATGGACGGCAACACCAAGTCCTACTGCACCCCCGAGTCCTACAAGGGCGTTCCGCCCAAGCTCTACCGAAACCGGGGCAACGGAACCTTTGAAGACGTCTCCGCTAAAGCCGGCATCGCCGATCCCAACTCGAAGGCTCTCGGCATCGCTGTCTTCGATGTCAACAACGACGGCTGGCCCGATGTCTTCCTGGCCAACGACACCCAGCCCAACCGCCTCTATCGCAACAACAAGAACGGTACCTTTACCGACATTGCGGTCTCCGCCGGCGTGGCCTTCTCGGAAGACGGCATCGCCCGCGGTGCAATGGGAGTCGCCGCCCGCGACTACGACGAGTCCGGCCGCGCCAGCCTCGCCGTCGGCAACTTCTCCAATCAAATGCTCGGCCTCTATCACAACGAAGGCAACGGCCTTTTCGTCGATGAGGCCCCCCGCTCCACCATCGGCCGCTCCAGTCTTCTTAGCCTCACCTTCGGCCTCTTCTTCTTCGACTACGACCTCGACGGCCGTCCCGACCTGTTCGCTGCCAACGGCCACATCGATGAGGAGATCGGCCGGGTCCAACCCAAGATCCAATTCCGCCAGACCCCCCTGCTTTTTCGGAACGAAGCCAATGGGAAATTCGCTGACGTCACCAAAGCCGCTGGTCTCACGAATCCTTATGTCGCCCGCGGCGCCGCCTACGCCGACTATGATCGCGACGGCGACCTCGACATCATCATCGCAAACAACCACGGCCCCGCCGTACTATTGAAGAACGAAGGCGGCAACGCCAACAACTATCTCTCCTTCCGCCTCCAAGGCCGCAAGAGTAACCGTAGCGCCCTGGGCACGGTCGTCCGTATCGGCAAGCAATGGCAGACCGTTACCAGCGGCGCCAGCTATTGTAGCCAGTCGGACTTGGCTCTCACCTTCGGCCTCGCCAAGGAAGCCACCGTCCCCAAGGTCGAGATCGAATGGCCGAGCGGAAAGCGCCAAACCCTCACGAATGTGAAGGCGCGGCAACACCTGGTAATCGTCGAGCCTGAATAAGCAGCCCCCCCGCGGCCACCAACGTCAGCAAGCCCACATAGCCGGCGCTGTCTTTCGAATAGCCGGCCAGCAACATCCCCACGCCGCCCGAGATCCCGCCTGCCATGTTCAATAGCCCAGCGGCCCACCCGTGCCGCCCCGGACCCACCAGCGCGAACGCCGCCGCAAACAAGTTCGACATTACGAGCCCCGCGCCCAGCCCGAAGCCCATTGCCGCCGCGATGCTCCCCTCAATCGCCGGGGCCGCAAACACGAAGTATCCGAACACCGGGCTCAAGAGCATTCCTAACGCGGCCAACTCCAACCGCCGTCCCGTCCGGTCCCCCCAGAACCCGCCAATCAAAATCCCGGCGAAAGAACTCCCCTGCAGGAACACAGTCCCCCGCCAGCCAGCTTCCGTCATGGACAGGCCAAACCGCTCGCCCAGGTGATTCGGCAGCCACGCGTACAACATCCACAACACGCCACAATAGCCGAAGAACGCCGCCACCAGCCAGCAGAACGCCGGCGTCCACATCGTCCCTGCGCTTGCCGCCTCGCGGTCTGTCCGCTCTGTCTTTGGCAAAACGAACCCAAGCACGAACGCATAGACAATTCCAATCACGGCCAGCGTCGTGAACCCTGTCCGCCAGCCCGGCCCATCCGCGCTCCAGCCCCCGTACCACCCGCCGATTGCTCCGCCAAACAACTGGGCGCTTTGGTGCAGGCCAAGTGCCCGGCTCCGCGTCGCGCCCGCATGAAGGCTGGCGATGAAGCCGGCCGCAGCCGGAAAATACAGCGCTTCGGTGACGCCCATCATCGCCCGCCAAAACAAAAACGAACCCACGCCGGTCGCGGAAGCCGAGCCCCAGATTGACACGCTCCACAACAGCATGCTCGCCGCGATTAACCGTCGTTTGTCCGTCCGATCGGCCAACCGCCCCGCTAGCGGTAGCGCCAGCGAGTAGCTCCACAGAAACACGGTGCCCACCCATCCCAGTTCGGTCGCCGTAAATCCCATCTCCCGCCGCAGCGCCGGAAAGATCGAAAACGCCACCTGCCGGTCAACGTAGTTTAGACAGAACGCCACCCACAGCAGCCCTACCAGGGCCCAAGCACGGCTCATATCAGTTGCGGTACCGGAGTCCCATACACATCGGTCAGCCGCATCTCGCGGCCGTTAAATCGATACGTCAGCTTCGTGTGATCGAGACCCAGCAAGTGAAGAATTGTCGCATGAAAATCATGAACACTCACCGGCTGCTCTTCGGCCTTGTAGCCGAACTCGTCCGAACTCCCAATTACCTGTCCCCCGCGAATTCCCGCGCCCGCCATCCAGACCGACATCGCTCCCGGATTGTGATCCCGCCCCAGCCCCCGCTGTGAGATCGGCATACGGCCAAACTCGCCGTGCCAAACCACCAGCGTATCGTCGAGTAATCCGCGCGCCTTCAAGTCCGTCAGCAATCCCGCAATCGGCGTATCGGTCGCCGCCGCGTGGCGCGTGTGATTGCTCTTCACGTCCTCGTGCGCGTCCCACGTATCCAGGTTCTGAATTCCCAAACCGCCGTGGTACATCTGCACGAATCGAACGCCCCGTTCAACCAGGCGCCGCGCCATCAGGCATTGGCGACCGAAAGGCTCCGTATGCGCTTCGTCGAGCCCATAGAGCTTTTTCGTCGCCGCCGATTCGCTCGCCAAGTCCACCGCCTCCGGCGCCGCGCTCTGCATCCGGAACGCCAACTCGTAGCTCTCCAACCGCGCCGCCAATTCCGTATTCGATGGCGTCCGCGCCGCGTCCATCGCGTTCAGCTTCGCTAACGCCGAAAGCCGTTTCCGCTGCTCTTCCGTGGTCATGCCCGGTGGCGGCTTCAGATCCAGAATCGGCTCCCCGGCCGAACGAAACACCGTCCCCTGGTACGCCGCCGGCATGAACCCGGAGGTCCAGTTCGCCGGTCCGCCGAACGGTCCGCCCCGTTGGTCGTAGAGCACGACGTAGCCCGGCAGGTCCCGGTTCACCGTCCCCAGTCCGTACGAAACCCAGGCGCCCAGGGAAGGGAAGCCCATCCGAATCTGCCCGCTCGACAGCGCATAGGCCGCCTGCACATGGTCGTTCGATTTCGAAAACGCGCTCCGGATCAGCGCGTATTCATCGGCCATCGCCCCCAGCTTCGGGAACAGTTCGCTCACTTCCAGGCCGCTTTGCCCGTGCCGCCGGAAAGCAAACGGCGAGGGCATCAAGGGTCCCGGATGGCCCTGCCGGACGACCACATCGCCCTTGCCGGAAAGCGGTTGCCCGGCGTAGCGCGCCAGCGCCGGCTTCGGGTCGAACGTGTCCATGTGGCTCACGCCGCCGCTCATGAAGAGCGAAATCACGCGCTTCGCTTTCGGCGCATGGTGCGTCGCCGCCTCAAGCGACGTCAGCGCCAGCGCGCCCATGCCGCCCCCGGCCTCCAGCAAAAATTTCCGACGGTTCATCATACTCACCGCAAATACAAAAATTCGTTCAAATTCAAAACCACCTGCGCCAAGGCTTCGAGCGACAAACCGTCCACGGCCGCCCGCTCCTCCGCCCGCGGTTCCCGCGCCAGCGCCAGACGAAACGCCGTCGTCACGGCATCTCCGCCGGTCTCGCGAATCCGGCCCGCGAACAGTTCCGCCTGGCGCAACAGAAACGGGTCGTTCATCAGATAGAGCGCCTGGGTCGGCACCGTCGAAACGTTCCGTGCCCCGCAAGCGATGTTCTGGTCCGGCAGGTCAAACGTTTCAAACATAGGGAAGGGAAGTCCGCGCTTCCGGTAGACGTAAACGCTGCGCCGCCAAGTCTCTGGACCGTCGGATTGGCGCTTCCAAATGCCTTTGTTGCTCGATGCCAGCAGCTCTTCGGGTAGCGGCGGAAACACCGCCGGGCCCCCGGCCGTCCGATTCAACGCTCCGCTCACAGCCAGCACCTGGTCGCGTACAATCTCAGCCTCCAGCCGGCGCATCGGGAACCGCCACAGCAACCGGTTCGCCGGATCCACCGCCAAGCCGCTTTCATCCGCCGACTCCCGCTGATAAGCTTCGCTCGTCATGATCAGCCGGTGCATCGCCTTCACGCTCCAGCCTCGCGTCCGGAACTCCGTCGCCAGATAGTCCAGCAGCGCCGGATTCGACGGCCGGTCGCCCATTCGGCCGAAGTTGTCGAGCGAAGCCACCAGCCCGCGGCCGAAATGATGATGCCAAATCCGGTTCGCCATCACGCGCGCGGTCAACGGATTCTCCGGCGCCGCCAGCCACTTGGCCAACGCCAACCGCCGCCCCGAGGTCTTGCCGTCCGCCGTCTCCACCGCCGCCGGTAACCCGCCCCAATCCGCTACCCGCGGGAACCCCGGCGCCATCGGCTCCGCTTTGGCATGCATGTCGCCGCGGACGAGGAGGAACGACGGAGGTGCTATATAGCGCCCCGGCCCCTCATGCAGGAACGAACCCACGACCGCCTCACTCTTGATGCCTTTGCCAGGCGCCGGCTCATCGCCTGCCCCGTCCGGCGTGAACCGGTAGTCGCCGTCCGTCACGCCCATCGCCAGCGGAGGCGCCGCCGGCCGCTGCTTCTCGATTGCGGCCATCTCCCGTTGAATCCGCCGCCGCGCCGCCAGGTCGTCCTCCGAACAAATCCGGTCGATCTCTCCCGGCGTTGCCCTTGTCGTCCGGATCACCTGGTTCGCCAGCAGCACCTGCCCCGGCGTCCGCTTCTCCTCCGGCGTCGCAATCGCTTCCTGCACGTTGGCCGGAAAGCGCTTGTACTTCCCCGGCAGAATCTTCGCCGCATACGGCGCTTCAATCTCCCGCAACTTCTCCCGCAGCGAGGCAATCGCCGCATCCACCCGAGCATTCCCTTCGCGCCACGCCTTCGCCTCGGCCGGCGGCGCCAGCGGATGGTCCACCTCCACATAGCCGAACAGCGTGGCCTGCATCCGGTAGTAGTCTTTCTGCGAAATCGGGTCGAACTTATGGTCGTGGCAGCGGGCGCATTGTACGGTCAGGCCCATCATGCCCCGTCCCACCGTCGCAATCATGTCGTCGAGATACTCGTAGCGGAACTCCGGATTGTCCTTCTCCCGGAAGCCAACTTTCGCATAGCTCCGCAGGAACCCGGTCGCCGTCAGCGAATCGTAAGTCGGCTTCTCGATCTCATCTCCCGCCAACTGCTCAGCCAAAAAGACATCGTACGGCTTATCTTCGTTGAACGCCCGGATCACATAGTCCCGGTACCGCCACGCGTTGGGCCGGTCGAAATCGTGTTCATAGCCATTGGAATCGGCATACCGCGCCACGTCCAGCCAATGCCGTCCCCACCGTTCGCCGTAGTGCGGCGAAGCCAGTAGTTGATCAATCAGCTTCGGCCACGCTCGCGGATCCTTACTCTCGACAAACGCCGCCACCTCCGCCGGACTCGGCGGCAATCCGATCAGATCCAAATAGGCCCGCCGGATCTGCGTCTCCCGCCCGGCCCGCGGCGCCGGCTTCACGCCTGCCTTCCCCATCGCCTCGGCTAACCAACCGTCGATGGTTCCGCCCACCGCCCGCACCGGCTGAAACGCCCACCATTTCTTATCCGCCTCCCGCAGCGCCGGCTCCGGCGTCACGCCCACCTTCTGCTGCGCCACCAACGTCCGTTCCGGGTACGGCGCTCCTCCCGCAATCCATCGGCGCAAAACACCAATTTCAGTCTCGCTCAGCGACCCGCCCAGAGGCATACGCGGCGTATCGAGGCCGCTCACCATCCGGATCAACTTACTCGTCACCGCCGCCCCCGGCACGATCGCCGCCCCGTGCTCGCCCCCACGCAGCGCCGCTTCCCGCGTTCGCAGGTCCAGCTTGCCCAACTGCATCCCGCCGTGGCAGTGCAGACACTTCTGCTCGAGCAGGGCCGCCGCATCCTCCTGCGCCCACATCGTCACCGTAACTGCTATGCCGAGGCTAAGCCGCCACATTACTGCGGCTTATCCTATCACTAACAGGGAAACACGTCACCCGTCTGCGGAATCGTCACCGGCACGTTATACAGGCTCCGGATCAGCGTCGCCAACGCCTCCTGCTGCACCGGTTCGCCGTGAACCAGAAACACGTGCTTCAACCCCTTCACAATCGGTTCCATCCATGCGAGCAGTTCCCGCTGGTCGGCGTGTCCGCTCAACTCGTTGAGCTTGTACACTTCCGCCCGCACCCGGTGCGGCTCGCCCAGAATGTTCACTTCCTTCTGGCCGTCGAGCAACTTGCGTCCCAGCGAGTTCTCCGCCTGGAAGCCCGTGATGAGCACCGTGTTCCGCGGATCGCCCACGCTGTTGGAGAGATGATGCACCACTCGCCCCGCCTCCGCCATTCCCGACGCCGACAGAATTAAGCACGGCATCCGCAGCGAGTTCAGCGCCTTCGATTCCTCCACGTCCCGGATGTAGCGCAACCGGTGGAAGCCAAACGGATCGTTGTGCTCGGCCAAAAACTGCTCTGTCTCGGAGTCGTAGCACTCGGTATGGGCCCGGAAAACGTCCGTCACGTTCACCGCCAGCGGGCTGTCCACGAAGATCGGCATGTCCGGAATTTTCTGTTCCCGCATCAACTGGTTGATCAACATAACCAATTGCTGCGTCCGTCCCACGGCAAACGCCGGTGCAATAATCTTTCCGCCCCGCTGCGCCGTCCGGTTGATGATCTCGGCCAGCTTCAACTTGGCGTGCTCCAACGGCTGGTGCAGACGGTCGCCGTAGGTGCTCTCCATTATCAGGTACTCGGCCGGCGGCGGCGGCTCGGGGTCGCGAATGATCGGCAGATTCTTGCGGCCAATATCGCCTGAAAATAGCAATCGTGTGGATCCGCCCTCGACCAGCACGAAGGACGAACCCAGCATATGGCCGGCCTCATAAGATGTGTACTTCAAATCGCCTACCACGTCGGTACGTTCGTGCAAGCCGGTTGAACGGAACAGCGGAAACGTCGCCGTGGCATCCACCATCGTGTAGAGGGGTTCCACATTGCAGTCCGGGCAATCGGGCTGCAGCCGCCGCTTGCGCGACGTCCGCCGGTTCAGAAACTCAGCGTCTTTCTCTTGGATGAAGGCCGAATCGGCCAGCATGGCCTTGCACAAGTCTAACGTTGCCGGCGTCGTGTAGATCGGCCCGCGAAAGCCCCCCTGCACCAACTTCGGCAGCTTTCCGCTGTGGTCGATGTGCGCGTGCGAAAGCACGACGGCGTCCACCTCCTTCGGCGAATAGCCAAACCAGCGATTCTTCTCGCTCGCCTCCGCGCGGCGGCCCTGGAACAGTCCGCAATCCAGGAGGATGCGTTTGCCGACGTGTTGAATCTCGTGGCTCGAGCCGGTTACCGTGCGGCAGGCGCCGCGAAAAGTGATCTGCATTATTACTGGTATTCTAGACCTTCCCTACAGGTATCGTTTGCTCCCTTGGGCTCTGCTCCTCGTCGCCCTGATCCCTTCGGCTTGGGTTGCCTTCGCCGGGCGGGAACTCCCGCAGCTCGGCGCGCACGGCGAGGACAGCCACTACCCGGCGAACCTCGGCTCACGCGTTTCCCCCCGGCCTCCCCACTTTTCTCGCTCCTTGTTATTCACACCAGCACTCTCCTCAGCCTGCTCCTTGGCTGCTTGCTCCTTGCTCGCTCGCGCTCGTCTTCTTCTGGGGCCGCCAGCACGGTGCCAACGTCCTGCCGGACCTCCTCGCGTTTGCCCTCGTCCTGGCCACGGTCTATATCGTCGAACAGGATTCCCGCGCCGCCACCGTCCTGAGCACCCTCGCCGCCGATACCTCCAGGCTGCGCTGTACGCCGCGGTTGTCCTTCTCACCTCCATCGCCTGGCTCACTTTCGTTCGTGCGGATGCCGACCCGTCTGCCGACGGTCTCGCCCGTTGGTATCTGGGAGGTCCTCCCGCCCTCAGGGTGAATTTGCCCTTCTACAGTTTCAATTTAGATTCAGCGGTTTAATCTAACAAGCTGGACAAAGCCAAGGATTCCTGGTATAAATCTTTGGATGGAATTGGCGGAACTCACCGGCGAAGCACTCAAGTAAATCCGGGTACGCCCGGTAGAACCAAGCGAGGAAGGGCGCTATCAAGAGCAGATGGCGCGTCACCACTATCTTGGGGCGCTGGCGAAGATTGGTGAGACGGTCTGGTATGTGGCGATTTGGCGCGAGCAGTGGGTGGCCC
>JBBQRA010000008.1:0-50226 GCA_038215275.1 Bryobacterales bacterium
CGAAGTCCTTGGCGAGGGCGTCGAGGAGCGGTTCGTTCGATGGGGGGTTGGTGACGCGGAAGTCGTCGACGGGTTCGACGAAGCCGCGACCGAAGAACATGCGCCACATGCGGTTGGCCATGGCGCGGGCGAAATAGGGATTGTCTTTCGCGGTGACCCACTCGGCGAGGAGTTCGCGACGGTCGGCGAGGCCCTCCGTGGCGAGCTGCGGGCCGTCGAGAGCCTTGGGAAGATAAACCTTCTTGGTTTCGGGGTGCTGAAACTGGCGGGGGAAATCGACGAAAAGGGCGCGTTCGTTGTTGCGGGGGCCGCCGCCTTTATAGCGGACCTGCGAGAAGAAGGCGGCGAGGCCGGCGAAGTCGCTCTGCTTCCAGCGTTCGAGCGGATGATTGTGGCAGCGGGCGCAACCGATGGAAACGCCAAGGAAGAGTTGGCTCGTCTTCTCGGCCAGGTCGAGCTCCTTCTTCATGATGGGGTAGTAGTTGGTGGCGGGAGCCTCATACATGTTGCCGCTGGAGACGAGCAGCGAGCGGACGAATTGATCGTAGGGGACGTTGCCGCGGAACTGCTTTTGCAGATACTCGGTGAAGGCGTAGGGACCTTTGTTGTAGATCTGCTGCTTGGTGTTGTCGAGGTGGTCGCCCCAGTACATGGCCCAGTATTCGGCGTACTCGGGACGGCGGAGAAGCTGATCGACGACCTTTGAGCGCTTGGCGGGATCATTGCTGGCCAGGAAGGCGCGAGCTTCGGCGGAGGTGGGGATGGTACCGATGACGTCGAGATAGACGCGGCGGAGGAAGGTGGCATCGTCGGCCGGGGCGGACGGAGGAATCTGGAGCCGCTTGAGCTTGGCGTTGATGTGATCGTCGATCAGGTTGCTGACGGGGAGGAGCGGAACCTTGCGGGGTTCGATGACTACGGCGACCTTGGCTACGCCTGCGACACCGGGGCCGCGGACAACGATGGCGGTTTCGCCGCCGCGCTCGGCCTTGACGATGCCGGCCGAGTTGATGGAAGCGATGGAGTCGTTGTTGGTGGAGAACTTGACGAGATGGGTGACGTCGGCTTCCGCGCCGTCATCAAAGCGGGCGGTGACGAGGAGTTTACGGGCGGCGTCCTTGCCGGTGAGGGTGAGGAGTTCGGGGGTGACGCGGAGGGCGGTCATCTTCCGTTCGTGTTTGAGGTCGCGGGGAGCGCCGTCGCGGAGCCAGGCGAGGAGAGCCTGATAGTCGGGGGACTTGGCGGAGAACAGCTTGCCGCCGCCGTGGGGGGTGGGGCCCATGGTGGGCTTGAGAAGCAGCAGGCTCTTTTCAGGGTCGGTACGATTGACGCGGCGGCCTTCGTGGGCCGTGGCGATCATGGCGTAGTCCGGCTCCGATTCGAAACCGAACAGAGAAAGCTTGAAGCCGTTCTTGCCGTTGAGGGCGCCGTGGCAGGAGCCGCCGTTGCAGCCATACTTGGTTAGGATCGGCAGGATGTCGCTGGCGAAGCTGCGGGGAATCGGGGCGTCGGCGCGTTGGACGAGAGCGGTGGTAGTGGCGGTTTGGCCTTGCCATGTGGCTCGGATGGGGCTGCCGCCGTTGGCGAGAGCGGTGACGATTCCTTGGGGGTCGATGCTGGCGGCTTGGCCGGTGGCGGCGAAGGCCGCTTCGGCCGTGACCTCTTTGGCGGTACCGTCGGGATACTCAGCGGTGACGACGAGGCGTTGCTTGGACCCTTGGCCGAACAGGAGAGGGTTTTCCGGCGTAATTTTCAGCTTGGCTGGGGCGGCCCAGAGGGTGACGGCGAGGAGTCCGGTGAGTAAACGCATTAATCCACCTGCACGGTAATTTTGGGAGCTTCGTGGGATTCCCCGGCGGCAGCGCCGAGGATGGCGACGCGCGGGGCGCGACCGAGGGCGGCATCGGGGGCCGCAGTGATTTTCAGTTGGACGCGGTCGGCGTCGCCGGGGGCGCTGACGGCTTCGAGAGTGACGCCGGAGGGAAGGTTTTCTGCGACGAAGGCGATCGGGGTTGCAAAACCCTTTTCGCGGCGGATAGCGACCGGGATGATGGCGGTGCCGCCGCGGGGGACGTTGACGTTGGTGGCTTGCGCTTCGAGGGAGAAGTTGGGCTTTTCGCTGATGGTGACCAGGGCCTGGTCGACACGGGTGAAGGCGGCGCCTTCGCCTCCGCCGCTATTGACGCGGACGGATCGCCAAGCGTGTTGGCCGTCGCTGCTGACCTTGACGAATCCGGCGGTGCCGGGTTTGCCGGTGGCGCGGAGGAGGAAGGCCGCTTCGTTCGTACCGGACGGGATGGTGACCGGCTCGGCAGTGATGCCGTCGGGCAGACCGGAGAGGGTGAGCGCGATCGGGTCTTCGTGGCCGTCGAGGCGCTGGGCGGAGATGGTCCATTTCGTTTCGCCGCCGGAATTCACGTGGGGGCGCTCGTTCGAGAGTTGCAGCGTATAGGAGGGCTGCGGTGGGCGGACGAGGAGTTGATAGGGGGCGCGCTCGCCAGCGACCTGCACCACGTTGCGGAGTTCGACGGCGTACTCGCCAGCCTCCTTGAAGGTATGCAGGATGCGAGGATCACGCTGGTAGAATTTGCCCCCGACGAAGGTGAAATCGTCATTGAGGACGACCTGCTTGCCGGCCGAGTCCAGCAGGCGCATGGTGAGATCGACGGGGGAGCCGAAGCGCTGGCCGCGGACTTCGAAGACGAGGGTTTGGCCGGCTTGGGCGGTGAAGCGGTAGAGGTCGGGTTGACGATATTTGGCAACGCCGGTGATAGAAGTGGGGGGCGAGATGCGGTCGCCGCCGGGGTGGCGGGGGGTGGCATCGACGAGGAGTTCGATGGGGTTGGAGCGGCCGCCCGGGGAGAGGAGGGTGAGTTGGATGGGGCCGTTAGGGGTAGAGGCAGGGACACGCAGGCGGGCGCGGGCGGAGTTGCCATCCATCGAGAGGATGGCGCCTTCGGCTCCTTCGAGACGGGCTTCGCCATAAAGGCCTTCGCCGATAAGGGTGACTTCCTGGTCGACGCCGGGGGGGATGACGAGAGGAGAGACGGTATCGAGGTGGGGGGCTTGGCGGATATCGAGTTCGTAGGCGAAGGAGGGATCGAGCCGAACATGAGTGGGTTGAACGACGAGGATGTACTCGCCGGCTTCGGCGAACTGGTGGGAGAGGAAGGGGTCCCAAATGAAGCGTTCTTCGTTGTAATCGATCTTGGCGCCGTCGGCGTTGAGGAGGAATAGGGCGGCGTCGAGGCTGTTGCCATTACGGGAAGAGCGGAGGTCGAAGATCCAGCGGGAGCCTTTTTCGACGCGGATTTTGTAGAAGTCGAAGTCGCCATCGACGTTGAGGCGGCCCATGACCGTGGCGGGGACGGGGACGGGTTGGGCTTGGGAGGCGGTGGAGTTGGGTTCGTTTTCGAGGACGCGGGGCTGGTCGCTGACGCGGAGGAGGAGGGGGCCGCTGGCGCCACGGGGGGTGACGACGTGGAAGGGGTGTTGGCCGAAGGTGGCCGTTTTGGCGACGTTCACGCGAAGGCGGAGGCGGGTGGGTTCGACGGAGAGGATTTCGGCGGACGCGCCGGGTTGATGGAAAAGCACGGATTGGGCGCGGTCGAGGTGTTCACCGAGGACCTCGGCTTCAAACGTCGCGCCGGGCTGCGCGCCCATGGGATAGACGGCAGCAGCGATGGGCAAGCGGTGGTGAACAGGGTCGGCACCCAGGGCTAGACAGAGAGGCAGCGCGAAAAGGAAAAATCCTTTCATTTTTGAGGAAATCGTATCACAGTGGGCGAGCAAGAGATAGCGAATCGTCCAGGGGGCTGTCCGGTGTTTCAGGGCCGAGGAGGCGCAGAGGGGGCACGGCGATGTAGGCGGGTAAAGATAGCCATGAACAAGAGCAGGAAGAAGACGCTACGGGGGGGTGCAGGAACTGCCGGAGACCGGCGATTACCTGCCGTCGGCGATTCCGCCGACCTCGCGGACCAAGACCTGGCGGGAGGGCCGCTCGACCATCCGGTAGAGAATCAGACCCGCGAACGCGGCGAGAACCCAGCATACCGGCATGAGTAACCAGTACGCTGCCGACGAGGCTTGGCGTGCGGCCAGAAACGGGAATACCGTGAGAGCAAAGATTTTCACAACCGGGCCGTGAAGCAGGTAGAAGGAGTACCCCGTGCGGCCGAATCCTCCGACCAAGGACAAAAGCGGCGTCAGGGTGCGAGAACCATTGCGACTTTGGACGAGAATGGTGATGCCGACGAGGCAGGAGGCCACAATCAGCCCGCTGCCGGTAAAGAGTCCGTTCGCGGCCAGACCCGGCCACGTGGCTCCGAGAGCCCCCGTTTCCACGAGGACACGCACGAGGAGGAAGAGCGAGGCCCCAGCGAGGAGCTTCAGCATCATTCTGGGCCAGGTGGTTCGCCAGGCATCCTGCGTCTGGATTTCGAAGACCAGACAACCCGCCGGGACATAGGCGAAGCGGATGGTTGGCACGCCCCAGAAGAGACCGGAGGCGAAAACGAGGCCCGTAACGGCTGCCCATATGGCCCGGCGTCCGCTGAGAGAAACGCCCCACCGTTTCATGGCGAATCCGAGCACTGGGAATATGCAATAGCCCGCGACGATATAGCTCAACGTCCAGGTAACAGTGAGAATTGGCCGGGCCGGAAACAGGCCGGGCAGGAGCAGGAGTTGCCTCAGAATGGTGGAGGGCGAAGCAGTAGCCACCTCGGCGCGCGAGAGACTGGTTGCGAGATGGGCGAAGGCGACGGCCATCAGCAGGACCGTGACATAGGGGATGTAGATCCGCACCAGTCGAAGGGCGACGAAGCGGAAATAGGAAAACCGACCGCTGGCGATGCTTTGGGCGAGGAAAAAGCCACTCAACAGCAGGAGGAGGTTGGTGCCTGTGCTCCCGAAGCGGGCAGCGAGCCATCCGAGTGCGTCCGCCGGACTGGGGCCGGGCGACTGAACAGAGACGAACCCTGCGTAATGAAAAAGAAAAACAATGGTTGCGGCGCCTGCCCGTAGCGCATCAAAGGCGGGAAGGCGGACCGCGCGAGACGCGGCTGCAGTTCTGGGCTCTCGCAGCAGGGCAATAGTTTCGGACATGTAACAGTTTGGGGGTTCAACTATTGTGTCAGGTTTCGCGTGACTTAGTCCGGGAGAGACCACGATAGCCGCCGCGACGGCGGTGGAAAGCCGGCCTGGAGAGTATCCCCCATAGCGGCGGCGGCGGGGGCCGAACTGATCCTGTTCCCTGAACCGGGCGTGACATAATTTCTGCCCCAATAATCCGGCCGGGGACCATGCCGCTTGGCGTGCTGCACTATATACATGTGCTGGTGGGAGAGGACCGCGTGTGGGGCTGCTCGCCGGCCGTCGTCGAGACGCCGCTGGGCCGGGTGGGCGTAAATATCTGCCTCGACGCGATGCCCTGCGGGAGACGCGGTCAGGGTTCGAGTACACGTTCCGGTTTCGCCGGCCGGAACTTTACGGTTTGCTGGCCAAGCCGGCAGGCTTAAAACAGTCGCGCAGGGCGTGGCTCCGGAAACGGCCCTTCGTCTGCAGAGAAAGAATGCGGATTGGAGGATTTGTAATGACAAAAGATTCGGTATCCGTTCTGAACGGCTTGATTGAAGTGTTGAAGGACGGCGAGTTGGGTTTTGAAGCGGCAGCGGGCGACGTAAGCCGGCCCGACCTGCGGCAGGTATTGACAGACTTTTCCGCACAGCGGGGGCAATTCGCCCGGGCCCTGCAATATCAGGTGGAATTGACCGGAGAATATCCCGAAGTCTCTGGCAGTGTTGCTGGTTCGGTGCATCGAGGATGGATCACCTTAAAGGCGGCGGTTTCTAAGCGGGATGATTTGGCCGTACTCGAAGAGTGCGAGCGCGGTGAAGACGTGGCCGTGAAGGCGTTCACTGATGCCGTCGCGGGAAGTGAACTCGGAGCTTCGCGCACGATCGTTGAAGGTCAGGCCATCCAGATTCGCGCGGCCCATGACCAGGTGCGGGCGTTGCGGGACGGACTCAGAGCCGCCGCCTGACCAAATGCCGTCAGCTAGCCGGACGAGACCAGCATTGCCAGTAGAGTAGAGAGATGATCCGAACTGTTATTCTTTTGCTTCTCGCCACCGGAGCGGGGGCGGCGGTGCCGGCCGAATATGACGTGGTAGTTTATGGCTGCACCTCGGGCGCTGTGACCGCGGCGGTGCAGACGAGGAAGATGGGCAAATCTGTAGCGATGGTTTGCCCGGAGAAGCACCTGGGAGGACTGACCGCCGGGGGCCTAGGTTGGACGGACTCCGGCAACAAGGCCGTGATCGGCGGTTTGTCCCGCGAGTTTTACCATCGCGTCTGGCAGCACTACGCCAAGTCCGCGGCGTGGAAGTGGCAGCAGCAGTCCGAGTTCGGCAACAAGGGCCAAGGAACGGTGGCACTCGATCAGGAAGCGCGGACAATGTGGATCTTCGAACCGCATGTGGCCGAGCGCGTCTATGAGCAGTGGGTGAAGGAGATGAAGATCCCGGTTTTCCGCAACTCCTGGCTCGACCGCGAGAAGGGCGTCAAGAAGGAGGCAGGCCGCATCGTCTCCATCACGATGCTCGACGGCAAAACTTACGCCGGGAAGATGTTCCTCGATTCGAGCTACGAAGGCGACCTGATGGCGGCCGCAGGCGTGAGCTATCACGTGGGTCGCGAGTCCATGCAACAATACGATGAAAAATGGGCGGGGGTGCAGACCGGCGTTCTCCATCACCGGCATCATTTCGGCGTGCTGAAGACGCCGATTTCGCCGTACGTCGTGCCGGGCGACCCCAAAAGCGGCGTGCTGCCGCGGATCAGTACGGAGCCGCCGGGGGAATACGGCGCGGCCGACAAGAAAGTGCAGGCCTACTGCTTTCGTATGTGCCTGACGCAGGTAGAGAAGAACCGCATTCCGTTTGCAAAACCTGCCGGGTACGACCCGAAAGAATATGAACTCCTGGCGCGGATATACGAAGCCGGATGGACGGAGACCTTTCGGAAGTTCGATGCCATTCCGAACGGTAAGACCGATACCAATAACCATGGGCCGTTCAGCACGGACAACATCGGACGGAGCTGGGACTATCCGGAAGCCAGCTACGCGCGACGGAAGGAGATCTTTGACGAGCACGTGCGCTACCAGCAGGGTTGGCTGTACTTCGTGGCGAACGATCAGCGCGTGCCAGCGGACGTGCGAGCGGCGATGAGTAAGTGGGGTTTGGCCAAAGACGAGTTCAAGGACAACGGCAACTGGCCCCACCAGATGTACGTCCGCGAGGCGCGGCGGATGACGGGCAGCTATGTGATGACAGAGAACGAACTGACCAAGAAGCGGCCGACGCCGGATTCCGTCGGCATGGGCTCCTATGGCATCGATTCGCACAACATCCAGCGCTACATCACGCCGGAAGGCTACGTGCAGAACGAGGGCGATATCGGCGTCAGTACGAACGGACCGTACCAGATCGCGTATGGGTCCTTGGCGCCAAAGAAGGGAGAAGTGGGCAACCTCCTCGTGCCCGTCTGTTTATCGAGCTCGCATATCGCGTATGGCTCCATCCGCATGGAGCCGGTGTTTATGATTCTGGGGCAATCGGCGGCCACTGCGGCGGTGATGGCAATCGAAAAGGGTGTGGCCGTGCAGGACGTTCCGTACACGGAGTTGCGGGCGCGCCTCGAAAAAGACGGCCAAGTGCTGCAGTATCAGGCGCCAGCCAAGTAGCCAATCTTCGCCAGGAACTCGAGCATCCGCTCGGTAGTCTTCTGATAGAACTCGTTGTTAGCGCGCCCGTGGTTGAAGAAGCCGTGGGTCTGGCCGGGGTAGCTGGCCAGTTCGCAGGGGAAGCCGAGCGAAACTGCCTTGTCCCTGTAGAGTTGCGCGGAGACGAAGGGCACGGTGGTGTCGGCCTCTCCGTGAAAGATGATGGTGGGCGGGCCGTTGCGCTGCAAGTGATGGTAGGGAGAAATCTCGGTGGGCGGCACGCCGAAGCGGGGAGTATCGAGGCGGATGGAATCGGCAGGAAGGACGGCGCCCGGAACAGCGCCCAGAACCAGGACAGGGTTGAACAGGACCAAGGCGTTGGGACGGGAACTGACGGCGGTGTCCTCTCCGGTCTCTTCGAAGCCTGGGACCGAAGCCGTCGCGGCCGCAAGGTGGCCGCCGGCCGAGCCTCCGGCGGCGGCTATGCGATTGGGGTCGATGTTCAGACGCTTGGCGTTAGCCCGGACGTAGCGGATGGCGGACTTGGCGTCGCGGAGGCAGGAATCGACTTTAACCTGATGGCGCGTGGCGACGCGGTAATCAGCAACGATGGCGACCATGCCGCGGGCGGCTAAGAGCTTGGCGTGTTGCTGGAACTGACCCGGGGTGCCGCCGGTCCATCCACCGCCGAAGAAGAAGACAATCGCGGGACGCGGCGTATTCGTTTGGCGATCGGGTTCGAAGATCCAGAGGCGGAGCTTGGTTTCGCCAATGGACTTGTAGGTTTCTTCGTGAGCCTCCGGAAGGACGGGCGGATATTGGGCAAAGAGTGGCAGAGCGGCCAATAGGTAGGGGAAGAAACGGATCATTGGTCTGTTAGTATATTTCCTTATGACGAGCCAGAATAGTGATCGAATTCACAGCCTCGATAACTTGCGAGCCGTGTTAATGTTCCTGGGCATTGTATTGCACTCCGCCGTCCCGTATATGCAGTCCGATGCCCCGCCACAGTTCTGGCCCTATCAGGAGGCGACGAGAAGCCAGTACTTCGACCTAATCTACTTCTACATCCACGCGTTTCGAATGCCACTCTTTTTCGTCTTGGCAGGCTTCTTCGCGAGGATGGTGTTTACTCGCTACGGGGCCACCGTATTTCTGCGGCATCGAGCGCTACGGCTGGGAATTCCATTAGTCGTGTTCCTGCCGCCCCTCTATGCTCATATCCGATATCAAACGCTGCAACAGTACCCGGAACTGGCCGAATACCGCATAGTGACATTGCATCTTTGGTTTATCTACTATCTGCTGGGCTATTCGATTCTGGCAAGCCTACTGGGCCGAGCCAGCCTCCGCTGGGATGCCGGATTTGCCCGCTTCTGGCAGAGCCACTGGCGGTGGCCGGGGTTAGTGGGCGTGACCGCGGTGGTCCTTTCTACCCAGTTCGGGGCTGGGTTCGATCCGGACTTTGAACTGGCGCCAAAACCATCCATCCTGCTGTGTTACGCGTTGCTCTACAGCGTCGGGTGGTTCCTATATCCTCTGCGCGACACGCTCGCCACATGGCAGCGCTTTGCCGGATGGCAAGTCGCCGGCGCGAGCTTGTTGGTGTTCGCCTATTTGCCACTCGCCGTATCCCTCTACGCGGTCTTTGGCAAGACTCCTGCACCGCCCCAACCGACTCACGCCATCGCGACGGTGTTGGCGGCAACAATGACTTGGCTCTTTATTTTTGGCGTTACGGGACTATTCTTGCGCTTTGCAGCGTGGCGCTCCCCAATCCTCAGCTACTTGGCCGGAAGCGCGTACTGGGTTTACCTGGCGCATATATTTGCGGTTGTCGCGATCTCCGTTGGGCTGAAGTCCATCCCGTGGCCCTTGGCTGTGAAGTTCGGCGTCACGGTGGCTGGGGTAACCGTTGTCTCCTTACTCACTTACGAACTAGCCGTGCGGCGGGCGCCATGGGGTTGGATCTTCGGCGCCCCCAGAGCGGCTTCGCAGGTCTGATAGTGTAGTGGCGATGCGACCCCTTTTGATTGCTCTCCTCTTGGCGGCCACCTTGAGCGCCGCGGAGCCGAACATTTTATCCGCCGGGGAAAAGGCCGCCGGATGGAAGCTACTCTTCGATGGCCAGTCGATGAAGGGCTGGAACGACATCCGCAAGCAGACGCCTCCGGGCGACTCTTGGACGATTGAGGACGGCTGCCTGAAGGCGGTGCCCCACCCGAAGCTCCGCGAAGATCTGTTCACCGCCGCCAAATACGGCGACTTCGAACTCGCGTTTCAATGGAAGATCTCACCCGGCGGCAACAGCGGCCTAAAGTATAGGATCCAGGACCGTTTCTGGTTGGACGAGAAGCGCATCAAGGAATACAAAAAGTTCGAAGACCTCGCCAACGACGCGGCGCGGAAGCGAAACGGCACCCGCGAGGCCGGTACGCAGGAGTACATAGTCGGTTTTGAATATCAGGTGATCGACAATGGCGGCCATCGGGACGCGCAGCGCGGGGCTTACTACCAGGCCGGGGCGCTCTACGGCATGGTGCCGGCGGCGCAGGCGGCGGCGAAGCCGGTGGGCGAGTTCAACCAGGCCCGGGTGATCGTGAAAGGCAAGCACTTCGAGCACTGGCTGAACGGCGTGAAGGTGGCCGAAGGCGAAATGGACGCGCCGGCCGCGCTGGCGAAGACGGCCGACCGTTGGACGAAGGAGTCGCCGATCTATCAAGCGTTGGCGAATCAGCCGAATAAACTATGCCCAGTAGCGCTGCAGAACCACGGCGACGCGGCCTGGTTTCGCAGCATCAAGATACGGCCGTTGAAGGATTAACGAAACAGGCGCGGAGCGAGCGTGGTGAGATAGCGCCGCCAAACGAGCCAAGTATGCGCGCCTTCGGTGACGACGTACTCGTGCTTCACGCCACGTTCCTTCAGGAACTCGACGAATTTGTTGTTGGCGCCAATTAGGCCGTCGTCCTTGCCGCAGGCGATCCAAAAATCCTTCAGCTTGGCGTTGGCTTTGGCGTCGAGGCCGGGGAAGGTTTGCGCGAGATCGGGCGGGAGGCCACCGGAGCTGAACGCGCCGAGGTGCGAGAAGAGTTCGAGGCGATTGAGGCCGATGAACAGGGTCTCCGCGCCGCCCATTGAGAGCCCGGCAAGGGCGCGGTGGCTGCGGTCCGGGTTGACACGGTAGGCCTTCTCGACAAGCGGGATGATCTCCTGCGTTAATGATTCGCGGAACAGATCGAAGCTCTTGAAGCGAAGGTCCCGATTGAACAGCACGCCGGAATCGCCATAGCCTAGCGGCATCACAACGAGCATCGGCTTGGCCTTGCCCTCGGCGATCAGGTTATCGAGGATGAAGTGCGCCTGGCCGACGGCGGTCCAGCCGCGGGCATCGTCGCTGAAGCCGTGAAGCAAGTAGAGAACCGGATACTTGATCTTGCCCTTTGGATCGTAGCCGGGCGGCGTATAGACGTAGAGGTCGCGAGCTTCGCGGCAGATCGCGGAATCGTAGAAGTGGTGGTGCACGGCGCCATGGGGCACGTTGCGGCGCTCCCAGGCGAGCGAGGCGTCCGGCGTCGGGACGTGGAACATGCTGGTGGTGCCGAGCAGGTTCGGCTTCATACTGGGGTTTCCCGGATCGATCAGACTGACGCCGTCGGCGTTGAAAGAGTAGCCGTAGAGATCGGGAGCGAGCGGTTCGGTGGTGACGGACCAGACGCCGTTTTCGCCCTTCGACATCTCGGCGGGACGGGCGCCCTCCCGGTTGAGCATGACTTTGGCGGCGTTCGGGGCGCGGAAGCGAAGAGTAACACGGCGGTCCGGGTGGACCTCCGGCGAGACGATCCGGGCGGGTGGGGTTTGTGCCAAAAGTGTCCAGGGGAGTAGAAGGAGCAATGTGCGCATCGTGAATGGATTCTATCCTGAATGGAACATGGAACACGTCAAGTTGGGCAAGCTTTGCTATGAGTTCAATCGCCTGGATGAGCCGCGGGTGCGTGTGGAACCGGGCACGCGGATACGCGTGGAGAGCCAGGATGCCTTCTCCGGTCAAATCCGGACCGAGGCTGATTTGCGAAACAAAGCCACCATGCCGTACTCGAACCCGACCACCGGGCCGATCTATGTGAACGGCGCCGAGAAGGGCGATGCGCTGGCGGTGACGATCCACAGCATTCGCCCGACGATGGGCAAATGCTTCACGCGGACATCCGATCCGAAGATGCTCGCCGAATGGCTGGGAACAGATTGCCCGCCCGGCACGCATGTCTGTGAGATCGCCGATGGCGTGATCCATTGGAGCGGCCACGCGAAGATCCCCTACCGGCCGATGCTCGGCTGCATCGGCACGGCGCCGGATTGGGGCGTGCCGACGACGAACCCGGCAGGGCCGCACGGCGGCAACATGGACATCGTGGAGGTAGCCGAGGGGGCTACGCTGTATCTGCCGGTATACGTGCCGGGGGCGCTGCTTTATTTGGGTGATGCGCATGCGGCGATGGGCCACGGCGAGCTATCGGCTTCCGGCCTGGAGATGCCCGCCGAAACCGAAATCACCGTGGAATTGAAGAAAGGCTGGACCATCCCCGGTCCACGGATTGAAGCGGCCGGCGAGATCGTTTGCGTGTCTTCGGCGACCCCGCTCGAACGCGGCATCGCACAAGCTTATGCATGGCTCATTCTGTGGATGGAGCAGGAGTACGGCTGGAACCGTTGGAAGGCCTACGATCTTCTTACGCACACGGGCCAGATCTCGGTGGGCTACTATCAGTCCGGCGCCGTGGCGGCGAAGGTCGCCAAGAGGTATCTGTGAGCGGGTCGCGAATCCGGCAGGTGGAGGTGTTCGCCATCCGTGCGCCGCGAAAGGAGGCGGTACGGTCCGGCTTGAATGCTGCCGATCCGGTGACGGCTTCGGAGTTTGGCATAGTGCGCCTCTTGACAGAAGACGGCATCGAGGGGCTGGGCGAAATCTCCATTACCTTCCCCCGCATCGGCCATTCGCTCTGCCACGCCGCGCGGAAGCTGATCGCGCCAGCGATCATCGGCCTGGACGGGCTGGCCGGTCCTAACGTGCTGGCCGAAATTGACCGGGTACTGGGCGGCGAGTTGAGCGCGCCCTACCTGCGGGCGGCGTTTGAAATGGCGTTATTGGACTTGACCGGGCGGCACTTCGGGGTACCGGCATGGGCGCTTCTAGGTGGCAAAAGACGGGAAAAGTCCGGCCTGGCGTGGGGGATTTATCAGAAGTCGCCGGAGGAAATGGCGGCGGATGCGGCGGCGGGCCGAGCGGCGGGATTTCAAGCGATCAAGTTGAAAGTGGGCCGGGAGTTGAGCGCCGACCTCGCGGCCGTCCGGGCCGTGGCCCGCGCCGTCGACGTGCCGCTACGGCTGGACGCTAACATGGCGTGGCGCAACCTGCCCGAAGCTGTTCGCGCGATGCGGGCTCTCGCGGACGCAGCCCCCGTTTCGTGGTTCGAACAACCGCTGGGACGCCGCAACCTCGAAGGGATGCGCGCGCTGCGGCTGCAGACGGGGTTGCCCGTGATGGCGGACGAAAGCTGCCAGACGCTGCGCGACGCCTTTGAGTTAGCCCGAGGCGAGACGGCCGATGTTTGGAATGTCTACGTGAGCGAGGCGGGCGGCCTCCGCGCGGCCGCGGAGATCTTCGCGCTGGGCACAGCGGTGGGCGTGCCGTGCATTCTCGGGAGCCAGGCAGAGATGGGGATCGCCACGGCGGCGTGTGCCCATCTCGCCGTGGCGTTGCCAGACCTGCCCTACCCGATCGAGACCTTCGGGCCGCTGCGTTACGTTCGCGATATCGTGAACGGGCCCGGGATGATTGCGGACGGTTGGCTGACCCCGCCGGAGGGCGCCGGGCTGGGCGTCGAATTGGATTGGGACGCGGTACGAGCGATGGAGGTGAAGGAATGAGCGAACGGAAGATAATCGATTGCCACACGCATTTGATGTGGTATCCGGACCATATCAGCGAGCAGTACGCTGAGGAGGCGTTGGCGTCGAAGCTCGTGAAGCTAAAACGGAGCGGCGGCCTGGCGTACTCGGCGAACCTCGATAAGCACGTCTACGACTCGACGCCGGAAAGCCACTGGAAGGCGTCGGAGGATATGGCGCACGTCGTCGTGTTCGGCCTGCAGGCCAAGGCTTGCGGCCTGGACATTCCGAACGAGATCATTGCCGGCTACGTGGCGAAGCACCCCGAAAAGATGGAAGGCTGGGCCAGCGTGGACCCGACCCGGCCTGACTGCATCGAGCATCTCGACTACTGCGTGAACACCTTAAAGCTGAAGGGGCTGAAACTGGGCCCGGTGTATCAGCACTTCGACCCGCAGGACCGCCAGCATTGGCCCTTCTTCAAACGCGTGCAACAGCACGGGCTGCCGATCATGTGGCACCAAGGTACGACCTTTCCCTCGGCTGCCAAGTTGAAGTGGGGCCTGCCGTTGCAGCTTGAAGACCTCGCGATGGATTTCCCCGATCTGAAGATGATCGTGGCGCATCTGGGGCATCCGTGGGAGACAGATCTGATCGTGCTGATCCGCAAGTGCCCCAATATGTACGCCGACATCAGCGCTGTACACTATCGCCCATGGCGCTACTGGCAGGCGATGGTGACCGCGATGGAGTACGGCGTGGAGCACAAGATTTTGCCGGGGTCAGACTTTCCGTCCGGAACCATGGCGAACATCGTCGCCGGCTTGCGCAACGTGAATCAGGTCGTAGCCGGAACGGGACTGCCGAAGATCCCGGAAGAGGTGCAGGACATGATCCTGTACGAGAACTGGAAGGCGTTCTTCCCCCAGTGGGCGTAGCCGACGGTGCGATCGTACCGGTGGATTCCACTATGGGTTGGCCTGATCTTCGTTGGAGGGCCCTTTCACATCAACCGGACCCGGATGGCTGTACGGGCCGACGGAGTCGAACTGCGGCGCTGCCCTTTGCCGACCGGTGCGGGCAGTGATTGGATATCCCTGGAGCAGATCGCGGACGGCTGCTGGCGTTGGAGAACCAAGGCCTTAGCCTCTACGCTGATGCTCGAGTATCGACGGTAGAAACCCGAAGACAAGCAGAGCGCCATAGTAGGCCAAGGCCGGGAACAGTTCCCGATGGAGAAAGATTTCGGCTACGGACATGTGCCGCAGGAAGAGGCCGACGAGTGTCTCAGCCGCCAGTGTCAGCAAGAGGGCAAAGAGCCCGGCGGACAGCGCCGAACGGGGAGCCAGGCGGGGAACCAGCCAGCGGGCGGCAAACCAGATGGCGACCAACATCAAGGGCGTTTCGAGGAGTTCGGCGGCTGGAGCGCCCAGACGGGGGGCGACAAAGAGAGTGCGCAGAACCCCGAAAACGAACCCGGCCCCGAATACCAGGAGAAAGTAGACGAGGCCGGCTCGGATAGGCCGCATTAGAAGCCGATGGTGATCATCGCTTCAATCTGATTCTTCTTGCTCACCGTGGAGAACGAGTTAAACGTCTCGCCCATCCAGCGGGTGTAACGGACACTAGGCACTATGCGGATGCCGAACGGGTCGATCAACTGGCCGCCGAACCCGGCGATGGCGCCACGCACGCCATTCTTGGCGGTCGTCGGATTGCAGCAATTCGGCTCGTCGTCGCCGAGAGTGGTGAAGACGGACGACTGTAGGTTCGAGACATTACGCTGCACGATACCGCCTTCGACGAACCAGCGGCCACCGGCCCGGGTCCGGTCTTTGCCATAGTAGCGAACGGTCAGCGGAATATCGTAGAAACGCGCCTGCGTATTTTCGAAAACGGTCGAATAGCGCCGATCATCAATCGCCGTCAAGGGATTGTCGATGCCGCTGAGAACCTCACCGTTGCGCGTAAAGGCAACGCGCCGCATGACGATGCCGGCGGTGAACGCGAAGCGGTTGGTGATCACGATCTGCGCCGTGGCGCCATAGCCGACGCGCTTTCGCTGAGCCGTGGTGGCGTAGTTGCCGGTAGTTGGCGGAGGCGGCGTGGTGGTGCTCCGGGACAGCGTGCCGTTGTTGATCGTATCGAGAGCAATCACAGACAGGCCAACCCCAAGGCTCAGACGGCGCACGTAGTTGATGCGCTTTTCAGAAGCCTGGGTATTGGTGGAGGAGGGGGAAGGAGCTTGCGCTTGGGCCTGGAGTCCGGCGACACCCAGACAGAACATCGCCAGGAGGGTGGCGGACCGTTTCGAAATTTTCAACATTCGCTTATCTGCGATTTTAGCGTACCCGTGATACAACCTTTAGACCATGACTCCCAGCCGTACCCGTTACAAAGTTCTCGCCTTCGGGGTGGCGCTCGCCGCCATCACCTACATGGACCGCATCGCGATCTCGATCACTTCGAAGCAGGTTTCCCGGGACCTGGGATTGACGGATCAGCAAATGGGCTTTGTTTTTAGCGCATTTACGCTTGCCTATGGCCTCTTCGAAATCCCCACGGGATGGTGGGGAGACAAGGTGGGTACGCGCAGCGTGCTGATGCGCATCGTCACCTGGTGGAGCGCCTTCACCATGCTGACGGCGGCCGCCTGGAGCTTCGGAAGTTTACTTGTCATTCGGTTCTTGTTTGGCATGGGCGAGGCCGGCGCGTGGCCCAACTCGGCCAAAACGTTCTCGCGCTGGTTCCCCAAGACCGAGCGGGGCCGGGCCCAGGGAATCTTCTTCATGGGAGCGCACGGAGGCGGCGCCTACTCCCCATTGCTGATCGCGTGGATGCTGACTTTTATGGAATGGCGGACAGTATTCCTAGTGCTGGGATCTATTGGGTTCGTCTGGGCCATTCTCTGGTACCGCTGGTTTCGCAGTGAACCGGCAGAACATCCGGAGGTCAACGCAGCGGAACTGGCGCTGATTCTCGAAGGCCGTGAGGAGCAGGCGGGGCACGGCGATGTGCCGTGGCTGAACATCATCAAGGACCGGAACGTCATACTGCTGTGCGTGATGTACTTCATTCAAAGCTATGCATTCTATTTCTACCTGACATGGATGCCGACCTACCTCGAACGCATCCGCGGCTTCAAAGCGACCGATCTCGGCCTGTTCGCCGGCGCGCCGATGGTGGCGGCCATGGTGGCGGACCTCACCGGCGGCCTGGCGACGGACGCCATCACGAAGCGCTTCGGCCTGCGCCTGGGGCGGACGATCGCGGGCGGCAGCGGGTTCATCTTCGCGGGCCTGTTCACGCTGATGGGCGCGGCAGCCGAAGACTCGACGATGGCGGCGCTTTATCTGGCGCTGGGCGCGGGCTGGGGAGCGTTCTGCCTGGGCGCGGCTTGGGGCACGTGTATGGATATCGCCGGGCCGCACGCCGGCGTCGTGGGCGCCGTCATGAATACAGCGGGCCAGGTGGGTGGGTTCTTAAGCCCCATTGTCCTGGCGATGCTGATCCGGGAGACCGGCGATTGGAATACGCCCTTAAATATCACAGGAGTGATGCTGGTGGGCGCGGCGCTCTGTTGGGTCTTCATCAACCCGAACAAGCGCATCCGCTTACACTAGCGGTATGCGTCTCGTCGCCTGCATGATCTTGCTTCCAGTGCTGTTGTGGGGACAGGCGGCCAAACCACCTGCCGAACCCGCCCCGATCCAGAAGAAGAGCTCGATCACGATCAGCGGCAAGACGTTTCAATACACGACGACCACCGGCCGCCTGCCGCTAATGAACGAGGCCGGCGAACCGGAGGCGTTCGTCTTCTTCGTCGCTTATACCCTCGATACGCCCGCCGCGGGAACCAAGCGGCCTCTAATGGTGGCCTTCAACGGCGGGCCGGGGTCTGCCTCCGTCTGGCTGCATTTAGGCGTTATGGGGCCGCGCTACATCCCGATGCTCGATGACGGCTCCTATCCGCCTCCGCCGTACCAGGTGAAGGATAACCCGCACACCTTCCTGCCGTTCACGGATATGGTGTTCGTCGATCCCGTCGGCACCGGCTATTCACGGGCCGCCAAGCCAGAACTCGGCAAAAAGTTCTGGAGTGTGCAGGGCGACATCGCCAGCGTCGGCGAGTTCATTCGTCTCTATCTGGGTAAGTACAACCGGTGGAGCTCGCCGCTCTATCTAACGGGTGAAAGCTATGGCACGTTCCGGGCCGCCGGCTTGGCCGGGTGGCTTGTCGACCGCGGCATGGCCTGCAACGGCATCGTGCTCGTTTCGTCGATTCTGCAGTATCAGACGGCGCGCTTCGACCGGGGCAACGATCTGCCTTTTCCGCTCTTCCTGCCGACCTACACCGCCATTGCCTGGTACCACAAGAAACTGCCATCGGCTTTGCAACAGGCCGGGCTCAAAGAGGCCACCGCGGAGGCTGAGAAATTTGCCCTCAACGAATACGCCGTGGCGCTGATGAAAGGCGACCGCTTGACGCCAGCCGAACGGCAGGCAACGCTCGACAAGCTCAGCCGGTTAACGGGCTTGAGCAAAGAGTATCTGGAACGGAACAACCTGCGGCCGAAGATCATGCAGTTCATCAAGGAACTGCGGCGGACCGAGGGCAAAGTGGTCGGCCGTCTGGATGGCCGGCTGACGGCGACCGAGGGCAATGACGGCGAGGCGATTCCGGGGTTTGATCCCGCGATGACGGCGATCCGGGCGCCGTATACCGCCGCGTTTAATGACTATGCCCGGCGCGAACTCGGCTACGAGTCTGACTTGCAGTACTACATCCTGGGTGGCGGCATTGGACCGTGGGACTACGGGCCCGAGGGGCATAATAGGTACGTGGAGACTGCGGATTCCCTCCGCGATACGTTTGCCAAGAACCCGTACATGAAGGTGTACATCGGCTCCGGTTACTACGACCTGGCCACGCCATACTTCGCGACCGAATACACGTTCAGCCACATGGGCTTGCCCGCCGCGTACCGCAAGAACATCACGACGCGGATGTACGAAGCGGGGCATATGTTCTACAGCGTGAAGGGCGCGCTGGAGCAGTTGAGTAATGACGTGGAGGCGATGGTCACGGGAGTACGATAAAGACATGGCAACTGCTCCCATTCCGCATTTCAGCCCGGCAGAATACACTCAACTCGAAGAGCAGACCGGAGAGCGCTACGAGTATCTGAACGGCGAAGTCTTTGCCATGAGCGGGGGCTCGCTTCCGCACAATCTGATCACGTCCAGGCTCAATCGCAGAATTGGCAATTTGGTGGAGGAAAAGGGCTGCGAGATCGTTGGATCCGACCAGAAGGTGGTTGTTCTCGATACCGGCCTCGAAACCTATCCCGACGCGGCCGTCTATTGCGGCAAGCCCCGTCTGGCTGGCGTCAACGGAATGGCCTTGGCAAATCCTGTATTCCTTGCCGAGGTGCTCTCAAGATCGACAGAGGCGTATGACCGCGGGGACAAGGCGGCGCACTATCGCCGGATCGATTCCCTCCAAGAGTACCTGCTGATCGCGCAAGACCGTATTCGCGTCGAACGCTATCGGCGAGGCGGCAAGAACGAATGGGTGCTCTCCGAGTTCACCGAACTCAACGATACCTTGGAGTTGACCAGCCTCGGCATTGAACTCCCCGTCGACGCCCTATATTCCGGCGTTCCGCTCGAACCCGCCAGCCGCCGCTAGCTCATCGAGTGAAGCGAATAGCGACTTGTTCGTCTTCATTCGGGGCGAGGCAACAAGTGGCCCCGTTTTCCCCACTCGCAGTCCCCAGCGAAACGCGAGGTAGTTCTCCGCTATCCGCGAATACGGCTCCAACCGCACCGTGCCGCGGAAGCGGCAGGGCGTGATGATCGGGCCCTCCTCCTCGTTCCCAAACGCATGGACCTCCCCCCGCAGCCAGAAGTGGCCCACCAGCGCTGCGGTCAGCGCGTCTAACTCGTCATGCTTGATCGGCCGGTCCGGCACCACAATCCCATAGTCGATCAGCCCCTGCCGCAGCCCCGCCATATCGGTCTTCTTTCGCGGAATCCCCAGCGCGTCCTGCGCCGAACCCGGAAACCCCTCAATCACTGGCAGACCCTCCGCCTCGAACACCCGCTTCAATGCGATTCCCCGATGCGTCAGCCGCACCATCGACGGCAGCAGGCATGGATAGACGCCAATCCGCAGCGCCATCATCTCCCGCTCCGCATCGCGGATGATCGAGCCCGGATCTCGCGGCAGCCCCAACGGCGAATCCAGCGAGACCACTGCCGGCCCTGCGGCCAAGGTCGCCGCCACCAACGCCGCATCCGTGCCGAGCAAACGCAACTCCGCCGCGCTGCCCCGCAGACACGCCCAACCGCTCGGCTTCGCCTCACTGCCAGTCAGGTCGATCCCGACCGCAATCACCGGCGCTTGACGGAAGGCTGCCGCAGGAAACTAATCGCCCCCAAAACGGTCGCCAAAGCTCCCAGCAGGAAGAAGAGCGAGGCCTGCAAATCTTCCGGGCCATCGTAATACTTAGTGGACCACAAACCGCGGCCCACCAGGCCCACCACCCCCAGCGTCCACGGAAGAAACAGGAATTTTACCTTCCCAATCGCGGCAAGCACTGTAGCGATTAGCCCGATAGCCGATAATCCAAATAGCCACATCTGCAACTCCTGCCCGGTCCAGGGCAGGACGTTAATCGTCATCTGCGAACTGCCGACCAGCCAGCCCACGAAAGCCATCGCAAAACAAAACAGGCAAAGGACCCCGTGAAAGAGCACACTATAACCGCGCAAAAGAGCTTGAACCATCAGACCATTCCTTCAGGCAAACGCTCATTGTACCAACGCCTGACGGGTTTGGGACGTGGCATAGCCCTGATGGCGCTTCTAACGTGGCCCGCCGCGGCCCAACTCACCGCTGAGCAGAAACTCGCCGATTTCCAGACGCTGGTCTCCCTCTATGCCAAGCAGTACGCGCCCTACGAATGGAAGCGCGACACCCAAGGATTCGACCTCTACAACGTCGCTCCGTGGGTGGATCGGATCCGGCGGAGCACCGATGATTTGGACTATCTGCAGATTCTAGGCGAGTACGTCGCCGGGCTCAACGACATCCACGCTTCCTACGCCACGCGATCGAACTTCGTTGCTGACCTTCACTTGTATACGGATATTTACGATGGCCGGGTGCTGATCGAACAGATTGACCGGTTTTATCTGCCGGTGTCCCGGTTTCCCTTCGCAGTGGGCGACGAGGTGGTGCAGTTCGACGGCCGGCCGGTGATGGACGTTGTGCGGGACCTGTCACGCACGGTGAAGTTCGCCAACGACCGGTCCACAATGCGATTCGCGGCAGACCTGCTGGTCTACCGGCCGCAAGCGATTCTACCGCTCACGCCGCGCCTGGGCGAAACGTCCAATTTACTGATCCGCCGGGCGGACGGATCCGAAGCAACCCACACCATTCGATGGGACAAGACCGGCTATCCGGTGACGAAGTTGGGCCCGTTGCCCAACGTGCCCTTCGTTGCTGACGCGCCAGACAACCAACTGCGGCCCGAGTTTGAAGAAACGGAGCGGCAACCGCTCTTGATGAACAAGGCCCGCCGCTTGCGGGCGCGGCTCGAAAACAACATAGTGCCGGGTGGATTGCGGCATTTGACCGGATTTGGCAGCCAGGCTCCGGTGTTCCGCCTGCCGGAAAACTTCGTTCAGCGGTTGGGACGAAACAGGGCGGACTACTTCTATTCCGGCACGTACGAGAGCGGCGGCAAACGCATCGGCTATATCCGCATTTCCGATTTCCAGCCCGTCGATTTCAGCCTGCTCTTCCAACCGCTCCGGCAATGGGAGACCGAAATCGCCTATTTGAAGGCCAATACGGACGGACTGGTTGTCGACGTGATGCGCAACCCGGGCGGCTACGGCTGCTACGGCGCCCAACTGATGGGCTACCTGACTACGAAGCCCTACTCCACTTTCGGGAATGAACTGCGTCCGACGCTCGAGTGGGTGCAGGCCTTCCACGAAACGGCCCAGCTCACGACGGAGGATGGCTTGGAGCCTTGGGAGGTCATCATGCTCCAGGGCGCTTACCGGGACGTTTCGACAGCCTTCACTGAGAACCGCGGACGAACCGGCCCCCTCTCGTTCTGCTCCTCCTCGCTGGAGGTGAGTCCGGCCCGCGACCGCCTCTTCGAGCCGCTCGGCTACGACAAACCAATACTGCTCCTTGTCGACGAATTCTCCACCTCGGCTGGAGACATCTTCGCCGCCATGGCGCAGGACAATGGCATCGCCAAGCTCTATGGTTATCGCACCGCGGGTGCTGGCGGCTCCGTCACGGAGAGTCCGGCTGGATTTTATGCGGAAGGCATCGGCCGGACAACAGTTTCTCTAGTGACCCGTTCGCGCTCGTACACCGCACCGGGCTATCCCACGTCTCCTTACATAGAGAACATTGGCGTTCATCCGGATTTTCCAGCCGACTACATGACGCGCGAGAACCTGATGAACCGGGGAGCCGATTTCGTGGAGGGCTTCTCGCAGACAATTGTGAACCTAATCACGGGAGGAGCGAAGGAGTAGGGTGTTGCACTAAGGTTTCGCGTCCCCTACAATCGTTGCAAAGCGCTATGGTGAATCGGTCGCAATATGCAGAGCGCGCGCGTTCCATTCTTCACTCGATTGTGGAAGCCTACATCGAGACCGGAGAGCCGGTTGCCTCGCGCACGATCGCCAAAGCTGGTGGACATTTGAGTCCGGCCACCATCCGAAACGTGATGGCCGATCTCTACGATGAGGGCTATCTGGCCCAGCCGCACACTTCTGCCGGGCGAATCCCGACAGTGAAGGCGTTCCGGAGCTACGTGCAGACGCTCGCCACACGGCAGCTCTCGCTGGGCGAAGTGCAGCGGATGCGGAGCGAACTGCGTCGCGCGAACAGTATGGAGGGCCGGCTTGAAATGTCGAGCCACCTGCTGACCGAGATGACCCAGAACGTGGGCATTGCGGCATCGATCCCGACGAATTCGCAAACGCTGGCCCAGATCGAACTGCTTTTGCTGGCGGACCGGCGAGTCCTGATGGTCGTCGAAACGCGGGACCATCGCGTGAGCAATCGCGTCGTTGCGCTCGAACAGTCCGTGACGCAGGACGAACTCAACGTCGTTCGCAATTACTTCAACGAGAATTTCAAAGGGTGGACGCTTTCCCGGATCCAGGTGGAACTGCGCGAGCGACTGGCACATGAACGAGCGATGTACGACGCCATGCTCCAGCGCCTGGAAATGCTGTACCAGAAGGGCCTGCTCGAAGTCGGCCTGACGCCGGAAGTGCATCTGGATGGCACGTCGAACCTGTTCCTGATTGATCTCTCGCTCGACAAAGAGAAGTTGCGCGATTTGTTTCGGACGCTCGAAGAAAAGCAGCGGCTGCTGGCTCTGCTCGACCGTTTTCTCGAAACCGAGCCGGGCGAAGTCGGCGTGCAGGTTGGGTTGGGCGACGTGCATTCGAGCATGGAGGAGCTAAGCCTGATCGGCCTGACCGTTACCCTCCCTACGGGTCTCGCGACAAAGTTCGCGGTGCTCGGTCCAATGCGGATGAATTACGCGCAAGTGATTGCCGCCGTGTCCCAAGTCGGCGCCACCGTCGAATCGCTTTCCGAATAGGCTCTGTCAAAATGGGCAGGCGGGGCGATACACTGGAACTGTGAGCCTGGATATGGAAAACAACGAGGCCGCGTCGAGCGAGCCTACGGCGGAGCAGTTCGCCCAGAACCTGCTCGCTGAGCGGGATGCATTGATCGCGGAAAAAAGCGAGTTTCAGAATCTGTTACTGCGCCAGCGCGCCGATTTTGAAAACTTTCGGCGGCGAACGGAGAAAGAGCGGATGGAATCGAGCGAGTATGCGGCTATGGAAGCCGTGCGCGCCATTCTGCCGTTACTCGATGACTTTGAGCGCGCCCTGACGGTACCCTGCGCGGACGCCGAGTACGTTCGCGGTATGGAACTGATCTACCAGCGGACGCAGGATACGTTGAAAAAACTCGGCTTGGAGCCGCTCGAGGCGGTGGGAGAAAAGTTCGACCCTCACCTGCACCACGCGATCGAAATGGTAACGACTGAAGAGGCGGAGGACCAGACGGTGCTCGGTGTCTTCCAGCGCGGGTATAATTTCAAGGGCCGGAACCTGCGGCCGGCGATGGTGAAGGTAGCCGTCCGGTGAGTAAGCGCGATTATTACGAAGTCCTTGGGCTGAGTAAGGGAGCTGACGAGTCCGCGCTGAAAGCGGCCTATCGGAAGCTTGCCCTGCAACATCATCCCGACCGGAATCCCGGCGACAAAGCGGCCGAAGAAAAGTTTAAAGAAGCAGCCGAGGTGTATGGCGTTCTGGCGGACGGGCAGAAGCGCGCGGCCTACGACCGGTTCGGTCACCAGGGTGTCGCCGGCGCCGCAGGCGGGCAAGGCGGCTTCGATCCCGAAACGTTCGGCGACTTCAGCGATATTCTCGGCGATTTCTTCGGCTTTGGCGACCTGTTCGGCGGAGGCCGGCGAGGCGGCGGAGGCCGGTCGAGGGCGCGTCAGGGCGAGCACCTGCGCTACGACCTTGAGATCACCCTTGAAGACGCTATTCGTGGCATGAGCGCCGAGATTCAGGTGCCCCGTGCGGAGCAGTGCGGACTTTGCAAGGGTACGGGCGCGGATGCCAACGACGGTTTGACCCAGTGCGCGACTTGTAAGGGCCGCGGCGAAGTGCTTCTGCAGCAGGGCTTCCTGACCATCCGGCAGACCTGCCGGACGTGCAGCGGCCGCGGGCAACTCATTCGCAAGGCATGCGTGAAGTGTGCGGGCGAGGGCTTTCAGCGCGTGGACCGCAAGCTGCGCGTGACGATTCCGGCAGGCGTCGACACGGGAACGCGGCTGCGGCTGGCCAACGAGGGCCAATCGGGGACAAATGGCGGTCCGGCCGGCGATCTCTTCGTTGTGCTCCAGATCAAGGAACACTCTGTGTTCGAACGGCGGGAGAACGATCTGCACTGCACCGTTTCGGTGAACGTGGCGCAGGCTGCGTTGGGCACGGAACTGGATGTGTTGACGTTCGACGGCTTGGAGCGGGTGAAGATTCCCGAAGGGGCCCAGCACGGGGAGCAAATCCGGATTCGCAACAAAGGCGTGCCGTACTTGAACTCTGGCGGGCGTGGCGACGTCATCGTGAACGTGCAGGTAAAGACACCGGGCAAGCTCTCGCGCGAGCAGCGGAAGCTGTTTGAGCAGTTGCGGGAGATCCTGCCGGCCGATACTGAGCCGCAGGAGCGCGGCCTGTTCGATAAAGTCAAAGACTACTTCATGTAGACCGGGTTGCGGTTTGGTAGACTGATGAAGTGCCTCGCGGTGAGGTGCGAGAGTGGTTGAATCGATCGGTCTCGAAAACCGACGTACCCGAAAGGGTACCGTGGGTTCGAATCCCACCCTCACCGCCATTTCCAGACCCGGCATCCCCTGGATTCGCCTGAGACGCCATAAGGGACATTCCTAATCTAGAGATTTTTTCCTTTAGGCCAAAAGTTTTCCCCCATACCCGCCGATGTATTGAACAGTATGTCGGTAGACGCTATTCTCTGGGTTCTCTTGCCTGTGTTCATCGCAGCTGGCTCGTCCTTGCTCTCTTTCTTCGTCATGCAGGCGAAGCTCGAAGTGGCGGTGGCGCAGGAACGCGAAAGTATCGCGAAGCTACAGGCGCAACTTAACGCGCAACAACAGTCGGTCGAGGACAAGGTCCATGCGGCCGAGGAAGAAGCCAAGCGGCGCACCTTCGATAACTTCCTCGCCGATATCCGGGTGGAAGAACGCCACTATGTCCGCGAATCGAAATCGGTATTCATGAACAAGAAGGCGATGATCCTGCAAGAACGCCTCTTCTTCCGGAACATCCCGCTCTCGAACTGGGTGGAGCACGAAATGACCGTCGAAGAGGGCGGCGACCTGGGTCGATTGGCCAAGGCCGCGTCCGTATTCAACGGCACCCATGGCTCCCTAGCGCCGGGTACCGACGAAATCGAGCCGTCAGCAGAGCCCACGTTCACTTCGGGACCGCGCCTAGTGAAGAAAGATCCCAACGCCGGTCTGCTCGTCGGCTAAGGATTTGTCTGGCGAATCGATATCTGCCGCGGGCTGCTACAGTTCGTTCCGGCACAGATCACCAAATCGCTCGTAATGGTCTGCAAGTCTAATGGAATCAACGCGTTCACCTGCTGGACGCCGATTAGGCCCGGAGCGGGCCCCGCATAGAGAGCCGCGGCAAATGCCCGGTCATGAACGCGCACGGTCGCCGTCCCAGCCGGTAATCCCGTCAGAAACACCTGGACGACACTACCGGATTCCGCCGGGTTCGCCGCGGAGTTGGCCGAATTGTCCTGGTTTAGAATCGCACCCGGAAACACGCCAGGATTCGACGCAGCCAACAGCACCGGCCGGGGAACCGACTGTAAGCTATCGGCGGTCACAATCAATTGTGCGCTCGCGCGACCGGCCAGATCGAGCGGCACCTGAAAGTTGATCTGGCGGCTATCGGCGTATAGGATCCGCCCCTCAACCCCATCCATCGTCAGCCGCGTCGCCGTACCCGTCAGGTTCTGGCCAAAAAGCGAACCCAGCGAACCCGGCACCAATGGACCGTCCTGAAACGCACCATGGGTCACCGCCGACACCGACGGGCCCGCCGACGGGGGCAGCGCCAAGTTCCGCGCCACCATCCGGACCGTCGCCTGCCGCGTCCCAGCAAACGGACCGCCGTCGATGATCAGCGCCGCCTCGTACGTTCCCGGCTCAAACCCGTTCGGGACCACAGCGTCCAAACGCAATGTACTGTTGTTCAGCCCACTCTCCGGGTCAAAACGAAGCCAACCGTTCCCGCTCCTGTAGACAACCGAAGCCGTCCACGAAAGCACCCCGCCGCCCTGATTCAGCACCCGAATATACCTCGTCTGCCCGGTGGAACCAATGATCACGTCGTAGGTCAGCTCCGCTGAGTCCACCGCCAAGCGCGGAAACAGGTTCGAGTCGCAATCCCCCAAAGCGTTGCAGTCGGTCGGCGGCGCAATCTCCTGGTACCGCGGGACCGGTGCCGTCGCACTTGGCGCCGCAACATTCGACACCGGCCCCAGACTCAAACTCACACCGGCCCGCACCGAGCCGCCCTGCGGCCGCTGTTCCAGGATCAGGAAGGTCGGTACCTGGGCTGATTCGCGGAGATTGCCGACGCTGTCCATCACCTCGAACACCGCCACTCCCGCGCCGTTCGATAGCGGTACCTCCACTACCTGATCAAAATCCGTCGTCCCCACCCCGCCGCTCGGCGTAAATAGTGGCACGCCGCCAGCCCCTGCGTTATCCGGATTCTGCACCCGCGAAAGCAGGAGTTGCCCGTTCCCACCAGAAAAGTAGCGTCCCCCGCTCACCGGCAAACCCAGATCGCCCGCCGAGGTCGGCGTCGCTCCGCTCGAACCCACCACCACCGCCGGCGTAAACACCCGCGCCCCGGCCGGAAAGCCGGCATAGCGGATCACGAGACGCGTGCCCCCATCCGTCTGCGGCCCCCGGCGCTGAAACGCGTCGGAAAAGCCTTCGGTTAACCGGACCGAAGCGAACCGCACGCCGCGCCGGATAAACTCCGAAAAGGTCACGGTCGCGGGTAGAGGGGATTGCGTGCAAACAAAACTCGTGGCGTACGTGGCGAGCAACCCGCGCTGCGTAATGCCCACCGTAAACGGCGCCGCATCCGTCCGGATCTGCCCCGCGGTCACCGAAGCCAGCGCCACCCGCACCTGTTGCTCGGGCGTATTCGGCGGCGCAATCCGCAGATTGGTAATCCGCAAAGCCGCCGTTCCGGTGGGCGACAAGACAAACTCAACGGTCGCGAACGTCACCTGGTTGGCCGCCGTAGCTGTCGCTGGCGTATTGACGATCCTCTCCCCCGAACCGTTGTTCGACGTCATCACAATATCCAGCGCGCCATTGCCGAGCAACTTGTTCGTAATTGGCCCGTTGTAAGAGATCAGCGTCAACTCGCCGCGGATGGTCGCCGACGGCTCGCCCCCCGAGCAGTTCAGCAGCATATCGCCGACCCGCTCACTTAACCCCTCAATCCGCACGATGGTCGGCACCGCCGTTGCCTGGCAGTTCACCCCCGTAGCGGGCTGGGCCCACGCGCATCCGGCCACGATGGCCATCAAACCCACAAATTGCAAACGCATTCAGAACTCCACCGGCAGGATACTATAGAGAGAGGTGCACTTGGTTCCCCGTTTCGGTAAAGTTCTATGACAACTGTGAGTGCTGGCATTGCGGAAGAGATTCTGGCGCTGAAGCGTCAACGCAATGCGATCATCCTCGCGCACCACTACCAGGAGACCGAAATCCAGGAGTTAGCCGACGTCATCGGCGACAGTCTCGAACTCGCCCGGAAGGCTAAAGAACTCGACTGCGACGTGATCGCCTTCTGCGGCGTCTGGTTCATGGCGGAGACGGCCAAGGCCCTGAACCCCGCCCGCATCGTCATCGTCCCGGACCGCGAAGCCGGCTGCTCCCTCGTCGACAGTTGCCCGGTCGAGATGGTCCGCGCGTTTAAGAAGAAGTATCCGGACCACGTCGTCGTCAGCTACATCAACACCTCCATCGAAGTGAAGGCGGAGAGCGACATCATCTGCACCTCGTCGAACGCCGTGAAGGTGGTGAACTCCATCCCTGCCGACCAACCCATCCTCTTCCTGCCCGACATCAACCTCGGCAACTACGTCAAGGAACAGACGGGCCGCGAAAACATGCGCATCTGGCAGGGCGCCTGCATCGTCCACACCACCTTCGCCGCTCGCAAGGTGATGGAAGCCCGCGCCGCGCACCCCGAAGCGATGGTCGTCGCCCACCCGGAGTGCCCCGCCAACGTCCTCAGCCAAGCTGAATTCATTGGCTCCACCTCAGCGCTGATCAAGTACTGCGTCGAGAGCGACCGCGACTCGTTCATCGTCATGACCGAAAGCGGCGTCCGTCATTCGCTCGTCAAGTTCGCCCCGCACAAGCAGTTCTATTTCGTCACCAACGAGAACTGCAACTGCAGCGAATGCCCCTACATGAAGAAGAATTCGCTTGAAAAGCTCCGGGATTGCCTCGAAGCCGTAGCGCCCCGCGTGGAGCTTAGCCCCGAACTGATGGAGCGCGCCCGCCTGCCCATCGAACGCATGCTTGCCGTGAAGTAAATGGCGGAAGCACCCCTCTTAGACGACTTCGGCCGGTTGCACGACAACCTCCGCATCAGCGTCACCGACCGCTGCAACATCCGCTGCTTCTACTGCATGCCCGAAGACGGCGTGAAGTTCATGCCACGGGAAGAGATTCTCTCGTTCGAAGAGATCGCTCGCTTCGCCCGTGTCGCCGTCTCTCTAGGAGTTCGCAAACTCCGCATCACTGGCGGCGAACCGCTCGTCCGCAAGGACCTTCCGGTGCTGATCGAAAAGCTCGTAGCCATCCCCGGCGTCGAAGATATCGCGCTCACCACCAACGCCGTCCTGCTCGAAGACCAAGCCGAGGATCTCTACCGCGCCGGCCTCCGCCGCCTCAACGTCCACCTCGATACGCTCGACCGCGATCGCTTTCAACACATCACCCGCCGCGATGACTTCCCCAAAGTCATGGCCGGCCTCGAAAAGGCGCTGGCGCTCGGCTTCGGCCCCATCAAGATCAACGCCGTCGCCGTGAAGAACCTCGTCGAACCCGACATCGTCCCCCTGGCGCAGTTCGGCCGCGAACGGGGCATCGAAATCCGCTACATCGAGTTCATGCCGCTCGACGCCCAAGGCATCTGGGATAAGGCCAAGGTGCTTCTGCAGGACGACATGCTGCGCCTGCTCGCCGAAGGCATCGGCCCCCTCGAAGAGATTCCGGACCGCGATCCCCGCGCCCCCGCCAGCGAGTTCCGCTTCACGGACGGCATCGGCCGCGTCGGCTTCATCAGCTCCGTCAGCCACCCGTTCTGCATGAACTGCAACCGCATCCGGCTCACGTCCGACGGCAAGCTCCGCTACTGCCTCTTCGCCATTGAAGAGACCGACGTGAAGGGCCTGCTCCGCAGCCAAGCCTCTGACGACGAGATCCGCGCCACTATCCGCGAGACGGTGGCGCAGAAGTGGATCGGCCACGAGATCAACTCACAAAAATTTGTAGCGCCCCCGCGGCCGATGTATTCGATCGGCGGCTAGCTTACTTCAAGCCCAGAATGCGACGATTGCGCTTCGAGTCGCTTGCCGCGCCGGCGAAGTCGTCGAACGCCTTCTTCGGAACATCGATCAAGTGCGAAGCGATGAACGGAGCGCCTTCGGCCGCGCCTTGCGCGCTGTCCTTGAAGCAGCACTCCCATTCAAGCACCGCCCAATTGGAGTAGCCCGCCGCCGTCAGCCGCGAGAACACCTGCTTGAAGTCCACCTGCCCGTCGCCTAGGCTGCGGAACCGGCCAGGCCGCTCCTGCCAGTTCAAATAACCGCCGTACACGCCAGCCTTGGCCGACGGACGGAACTCGGCATCCTTCACATGGAACGCCTTGATGCGGCTCGCATAGAGGTCGATGAAGCCGACATAGTCCATGCACTGCAGCACGAAGTGCGACGGGTCGTAGTTGATGTTCACCCGCGAATGGTTTCCCGTCGCTTCCAGGAAGCGCTCAAACGTCGCGCCGTCGAAAACGTCTTCGCCCGGATGCAGTTCGTACGCAAAGTCCACATCGTGCTGATCCGCGAAATCCAAAATCGGCTTCCAGCGCTTGGCCAGCTCTTTGAAGCCTTCTTCCACCAGTCCCGCCGGGCGCTGCGGCCACGGATAAATGGTGGGCCACAGCAATGCACCCGTGAACGACGGGGTCACTTTCAGGCCCAGGTTCGCCGAAGCTTTGATCACGAGCTTCAACTGCTTCACGGCCCATTCGCTGCGGGCCTTCGGATTCCCCTGTACTTCGGGCGCCGCGAAGACATCGAATAGCTCGTCGTAAGCCGGATGGCTGGCGACCAACTGGCCCTGCAGATGCGAAGCCAGTTCGGTGATCACCAAGCCATTGGTCTGGCCCTTTAGGTCATCGCAGTAAGTCTTCGACTCGGCGGCTTTCTTCAGGTTCATGATGCGGCTATCCCACGAAGGGAGCTGCACGCCGAGGTAACCGAGCGATTTCGCCCACTCGGTGATGGCGGGAAGGGAGTTGAAGGGGGCCTCGTCGCCCATGAATTGCGCGAGGAAGAGTGCTGGACCTTTGATCTGTGACATACCCTGTCAGCGTACGCCAAAACCGATCGTCCTGCAGCAATACTCGATGTCCGAAAACGGCTAGCCACATTCGCCGATATCCCGTAAGGTGAGGGAAGTGAACCTCGATCCGCATCTCTGCCAACAGGCCCGCCGCGCGAAGGACGCCCGCTTCGACGGGAAATTCTTCGTCGCCGTGCGGACCACGCGGATCTACTGCCGCCCCGTCTGCCCGGCGCCGGCGCCAAAGGAAGAGAACGTCGGCTACTACCTCACTGCGTCCGCCGCCGAAGCCGCCGGCTTCCGTCCCTGCCTCCGCTGCCGGCCGGAGACCGCCCCCGGCACCGGCCTTTGGCTCGGCACTTCGCCCACCGTCGCCCGCGGCCTCCGCCTCATTGAAGAGGGCGCGCTCGACTCCGGTGATGTCGAACAGTTGGCCGGCCGCCTCGGCGTCACGGGACGCCATCTCCGCCGCTTATTCCTCGAACACGCCGGCGCCACGCCCGTCCGCGTCGCGCAAACCCAGCGCCTCCAATTCGCCAAACGGCTGCTCGATGAAACCAGCCTCCCGCTCACGGAGGTCGCCTACGCCAGCGGATTCGGTAGCCTGCGGCGATTCCATGCCGTGGTGCAAGCCACCTACGGCCGCTCGCCGGGAGAGCTGCGCAAACTGCGTGCGCCTTCTTCCGCCCTGCGTCTGCCGGTCCGCGAACCCTACGACTGGGATAGCCTCCTCGGCTTCCTCCGCGCCCGCGCCATCCCGGGCCTGGAGGAGGTCGACGAAGACTACTACCGCCGCTTCTGGCAAGGCGCTACCGTCACTGTCCGCTACATGGCGCCGCATCTCCTGCTTATGGTCGAAGGCGCGGCCCCCCGCCAATGGCTGGAGATCGTCCGCCGCACCCGCCGCCTCTTCGACGCGGCAGCCGACCCGGCCATCATCGACGACACGCTCAGCGCCGACCCCCTGCTCGCCCCGCTAGTGGCCGCCCGGCCCGGTCTGCGCGTTCCCGGCGCCTGGGATCCCTTTGAGATCGGCATCCGCGCCATACTCGGTCAGCAGATCTCGGTCGCCGGGGCCCGCACCCTCGCTGGGCGCCTGTTGGCTTCGTTTCGTCAAATGCCGACTCCGGAACAGTTGGCGGACGCCGACCTTTCAAGCATCGGCCTCACCACCGCCCGCCAGGAGACCCTCCGCGCCTACGCCCGCGCCGTGCTCGACGCCAACGAGCGCCTGGAAGGAGTTCGCGGTATCGGCCCCTGGACCCGCGAATATTACGCCATGTGCGCCCTCGCCGACCCCGACGCCTTCCCCGCCGGCGACCTGGTCCTCCGCAAGGCCGCCGGCTGTACCGAAAAGGAGCTCAACCAACGCGCCGAGGCCTGGCGCCCTTGGCGAGCCTACGCCGCCCTGCACCTCTGGAGATCGCAGGCATGACCCACTGGCATGCCCTCGAATCGCCCATCGGACTTACCAGCGCGCGCCTCCGCGCTGGCGACGTCTCCTTGTTTGCTGGCAGCGAAAGCCGGGAAGAAGTGCCCGATATCGGCCCGTCGACCCGCGACTACTACGGCATGCGCGCCGTCCCCGCCGCCTGCACCGGAATGGACCTCAACCAACGCGCCGAACCGGGCGCACCTACGCCCCCCTGCACCTCTGGAGATCGCAAGCATGACCCACTGGCAAGCCCTCGAATCGCCCATCGGCGAACTGACGCTCATCGGAACCGGCGACGCCCTCGTCGAGATCCTCTTCGCCAATTCCACCCGCCGAGACGCTCTCCGGCAGTCGCTGCCCACCGGCGAACTGCCCCTCGCCGCCCAGGAGCTGAAAGACTACTTCGCCGGCACGCTCCAACAATTCACCGTCCCTCTTGCCCCGGAAGGTACCCCTTTCCAAGCCCGCGTCTGGGCGCTGCTCCGCGAAATCCCGTTCGCCGAAACCACTACCTACGGCGCACTCGCCACGCAACTCGGCAACCCGAACGCCTCCCGCGCCGTCGGCCTCGCCAACGGGTCGAACCCATTGCCCATCATCGTCCCCTGCCATCGCGTCATCGGCGCCAACGGCCGGCTGACCGGCTTTGCCGGCGGCCTGCCCGCAAAATCATGGCTCCTCGATTGGGAAAGACACTGCAAGTTCTTCGGCGCTGACAGAGAATAGTATCCATGGCAATTGCACTCGAAGAGTTAGAAGTTGGCCTGATGTTCTGGGGCGATACGGAACCGCTGAAGATGATCCGCGCCGTGAAGTCGCTCGGTATCCGTTGCGGCCATCTCGGTTTCACCGGAGCCGTCCCCCTGGCCGGACTGGGCACCGTCTACCAGCAGGCCCTCGCCGATGAAGGCTTCGTCGTAACCGCCGTATTCGCGGCCTACGACGGCGAAAGCTACGCCGACGCCCCCACCGTCGAGAAGACCGTCGGCTTTATCCCGGTGGATACCCGCGCCGAACGCGAAGCCCGGACCTACGAAGTGATCGACGAAACCGCCGCCATGGGCGTCCCCATTTTCGCCTGCCACGTCGGGTTCGTTCCCGAAGATCACGCCCATCCGGACTACGCCCCTGTCCGCGACCTCGTCCGCCGCGTCTGCGACCACGCCGCCAAGTACGGAATCGTCTTCGCCCTCGAAACCGGCCAGGAACCCGCCGCTTCCCTGCTCCACTTCCTCGAAGACGTCGACCGTCCCAATCTGAAGCTGAATTTCGATCCCGCCAACCTGATCCTCTACGGGACATCGGAGCCCATCGCCGCCCTCGAACTCGTCGGCAGGCACGTCGTCTCCGTCCACGCCAAGGACGGCAACTGGCCCGACCCCACCAAACCCCGCACCCTCGGCACGGAAATGCCGCTGGGCCACGGCTCGGTCGGCATGCCGAACTTCGTCAACACCCTGAAGAAAGTCGGTTACACCGGCCCGCTCACGATTGAACGCGAAGTGTCGCTCGATCAGGATATGGACGACCGTCACCAAGCTAAGCTCGCTCACGTCGACGACATCAGAGCCGCCATTGAGTTGCTCCGTAGCTTGCGGTAGGCCTCATGCCGGAAAAACAGGTTCCGGTAGCCCGCTGGATCGGAGGCCGCGTCCATGCGGCCACCGACTCCCTCGGTGCAGAAGAACCGGTCGAAATCCGAGTCGAGTACGCCTTCAAGGAGCGTCGCGAAATCGCGACGCTCGGCCTGACGTTGGCCTCCCCCGGCGACGAGGAAGACCTCGCCTGCGGGTTGCTGCACGCCGAGGGCTGGCTGAGGGAGGCTGCCGAGATCGAAGCGATCCACGTGCAGCCCGGCTCCGTCCTGGTTTCATTGCGCGAAGGCGTCGAACCGGCCGGGGCGGCCCGCCGTCATCTGGTCCGTACCTCCGCCTGTGGCCTCTGCGGTCGCGAGGAGCTACCGGATATCCCCACGGTTCCGGAAGCATCCGCCGTCACCTTCCCTATCAGCCTGCTGTACGAACTGCCGGACCGTCTGGCCGCAGCGCAGCCAGCCTTCCAACGCACAGGAGCACTCCACGCTGCGGCGCTCTTCAATCTACAGGGCGAACTTCTCGCTCTCCGCGAGGACATCGGGCGCCACAATGCGCTCGACAAACTGATCGGCCATCGCCTGCGCGGCGGGCAGTTCCCGCTGGCCGGCCACTTGATCCTTCTGAGTGGCCGGGCCGGCTACGAACTACTACAAAAGTGCGCCGCCGCGAGTACTACTCTCGTCGCATCCATAGGAGCTCCATCAACTATGGCGGTCGACCTCGCGAGGCGGCAGAGCATCACCCTGATTGGCTTCCTGCGCAAAGAGCGATGCAATGTCTATACCCATCCCCAGCGGATCGTGTAAGATTTTCCCAGGGAGTGAACCGGTTTGAGTAGAAACTTCCTGTTTTCTGGCTCAAACCCGCGTTCGCGGGCTACATCGCTCTGCTCTGCAGGTGGAGGGCCAAAACCTAGTTAGTAATGTCGAACGTGGTGCTCTCTTCGCGGATGTCGAGATACACCTTGTACCATTCCTTCTGCGCGGGGCTGTCGGTATAGGCCTGCAGCGCCGCCTCGTCCTTAAACTCCATCACGAAGGCATTGGCCTTGCCGCCCTGCACTTTGATCGAATTGGTCCAGACGCGGGTGATGCCCGGGTACTTCGCCGGCAGAGCTTGCACGCCATCAAGGGCTGTTTTGATCTGCTGCGGGGTCGTCCCGGCCTTCCACTTCACGGTGACGACGTGAATCACCGACTTCGGTGCGGTCTTGCTCTGCGCTGCGGCGGAATTCGCCCCCACGGTCAGCATCACGGCCGCCATGGCGATCATCAGAAATTGCTTCATTGGTTCGGTTCTCCTCGTTTTAATGCATTCCGTCCGGCAAGCAATCCAGACCAGTGTTCACAGATCAGAATCGAGTTCGCCGGGTTCTGGGGGTGATATTTGATCAGCGCGTTGCCAATCAGTAGATGCGGGGCAGCCGGCAGATGTTCCGCCAGCTTCCCGATATCCTGAGACGTCGAATAACTGACGCCCGCTATCTCATAACAGTAGTGCAAAATTTGCTCGTCGGCCTGTTGCACCGTTGCTTCGCCCATCCGGCCGGCAATGTGCACCTTAATTCGCCGCCGCCGTTCGAGCTCCTCCGGATTGCGCCGGGCACGAGCCGCCCCGATCAGCACCCAGGCCCCCGCGCCAAGCGCCGCCATACCCACCGCGGCTGGCACGAGCCAGGAGGTCTGCGCCAGTCGCGGGAGCCAGGCGAGCAACATCAGCAATCGTTACTTCGCCAAGGACTTCGCGTGATCTTTCAGGAACTGCTCCAAACCCTTGTCAGTCAAAGGATGGTTGAACAGCATGTCCAGCGTTTTGAACGGCATCGTCGCCACATCGGCGCCGGCGAGCGCGGCGTCCACCACGTGGATCGGCGTCCGGATGCTGGCGGCCAGCACCTGCGTCTTGTAGTCGTAGTTGGCGTAGATGGCAGTGATCTGCTCGATCAACTCCATGCCCACGTGACCGATGTCGTCCAAGCGGCCGACGAACGGGCTGACCAGATACGCGCCGGCCTTGGCGGCCAGCAGCGCCTGCGGAGCCGAGAAGCAGAGCGTGACGTTCGTGCGAATGCCTTCGCCCGAAAGCGCCTTGCAAGCCTTGATGCCTTCGCGGATCAGCGGCAGCTTCACCACGATGTTCTTGTGGATCTTGGCGAGCTTCTTGCCTTCTTCAATCATCGCGGCAGCTTCGATCGCAACGACCTCAGCCGAAATGTCCCCGTCGATGATGTCGCAGATCGCCTTGACCTGCTCTTCAATTGGTTTACCTTCCTTCGCAATCAGCGAGGGGTTGGTTGTGACGCCGTCCACGATGCCCCAGTCGGCACCTTTTCTAATCTCGTCCAGGTTGGCGGTATCCAGAAAAATTTTCATGGTTAGTTCTTATGATTCGGAGGTAATTGGGTTTTCGAGAGCGCCCACGCCATCGATAACGATGCGAACCGAGGAGCCCGGCTGCATGGGGCCTACGCCAGGGGGGGTACCGGTCGCGATGAGATCGCCCGGCTCAAGGGTCATAAATTGACTGACATAAGCGAGTATATCACCCAGGTCGAAAATCATATCCGTGACCGGGGCGTCCTGCACCAGCTTGTCGTCGAGGAAGCCCTGCACCCGCAAACCGCGCAGCGCCACCTCGTCGGCCGGAACAGCCCATTGGCCGACGGGGCAAAACGTGTCAAAACCCTTGCCGCGGGTCCACTGGCCGTCCTTCTTCTGCAGGTCGCGCGCGGTGACGTCGTTGACGCAGGTGTAGCCCCAAACATAGTCAGCCCAGTCCTGCTTCCGGACGTTACGGGCCCGCCGGCCGATAATGACGCCGAGTTCCGCCTCATAGCTCACCAGGCTCGACTGGCTCGGATAGAGGATCTTGTCCCCATGCGCAATCAGCGAGCTAGGCGGTTTCAGGAAGATCAAGGGCTCGGTCGGCACCGCGTTGCCCAGCTCCTTGGCGTGGTCGGCATAGTTCCGCCCCACGCAGACGATTTTCGACGGCGAAACCGGCGGCAGGATCCGCACGCCATCCACCCCGTGGGTCGTCCCCGGCTGAAACTCGAAAAGCGACGGCGTCTCCTGAATCATGTCGCCCTGCAGGATTCCATAGCGAACCTCTGGGTGGCTATCCGGTGCGGTGGGCGGTATTCCCCGGTCCAGACTGAAGCGAACAAACTTGGTCACGGCGTTGTGATCTCCACTGGTTGCGATTTCAAACTTTCGTTGCCGTAGGTGTCTACGGCTGAGACGGCGTAGCTGTACTTTTTCCCGCTTTCCGCCGTACGGTCAGTATACGCGGGCACATCCACCGCTTCGGCCAGCACTTGCCCGTCGCGCCATACCCGGTAGTGCTTCAGGTCGGCCTCCGTGCTGCGCTCCCACGAAAGCTCGTTCGCGTTCGTGCTGGCGATCACATTCAGGCCCGCTGGTCCCGCCGGCGGGAAAGTATCCGCATGGGTCACGACCGTCTCGGCCGTCCGTTCACTCACGGCCACTCTCTCGCCCGCCTTGACGGACGCCTGCACCTGATAGCGATAGCTCTTGCCGACTTCCACCGCGGCATCCAGATACTCCGCCTTGGTCACCGACGCCACCTGAGCGTTATCGCGGAAGACAAGCCAGGTTTCCCCGGCGCCCGTCCACCGAAGAGCCATCCCATCCTGAGCCGGCTTGACCGTGAAGGCAGTCGGCGCCGGCACCGGCGGGGCCACGCGGCGGACCACCTGATTCGACCACGCCGAATACCGGCCTGTCGCATTCTGCAGCCGCACCTGAAAAGCGACTTCCTGGCCCACCCAACCCGCTGCAACCGGCGCCTCGGCCTCGGCCACCCCGGGTTCCCGCGCCGCCACCGGAATCGGCTGATCGCCGCCGCGCAGGTCGACAGTCACTTCCTTCACGGGCAACTGCTCGGTGGTTAAATCCGGAATCGTAAACCGCAGCTTGATCTTCCCGCCCACCTGCTCCGCCTGCAAGTCCATGATGGGCAGCGGAATGTTCAGCGCCGGCGGCTGCGGGTCGCCGATGTACCCGCAACCGGCGAGCCAGCCGCACAGCAGGAAGATCGCCGGCCACCGCATTAGAGAATATACCGGCTCAGATCCTGGTCTTTGATGATGTCCGCCAACTGCTTCCGCACATAGTCAGCGTCGATCTTCACCGTCTTCTTCTTCAAGTCCGGCCCCTCAAAGCTGATCTCTTCGAGCACCTTTTCAAGAATCGTATGCAGCCGCCGCGCGCCGATGTTCTCCGCCTGCGCATTCACTTGCGCGGCGCACCGGGCCAACTCCACCAGCGCATCGTCCGTAAAGCTCAGCTTGATCCCCTCGGTATCGAGCAGCGCCTGGCTTTGCTTTATCAGCGCGTTCTTCGGTTCCTTCAGAATCCGGATGAAATCGGTTTCCGTCAGCGATTTCAGCTCCACCCGAATCGGGAACCGGCCCTGGAGTTCCGGAATCAGATCGCTGGGCTTTGAGACGTGAAACGCCCCGGCCGCAATGAAGAGAATATGGTCCGTCCGCACGAAGCCGTAGCGCGTATTCACCGTCGTGCCTTCGACGATCGGCAGAATATCCCGCTGCACACCTTCCCGGCTCACGTCCGGCCCCTGGCCGCCTTCACGCCCGGCGATCTTGTCGATCTCATCGAGGAAGATCATGCCGTTCCGCTCCACCCGTTCAATCGCGACGCGCTGCACCTGATCCATGTCGATGAGCTTCTGCTCCTCTTCATCCACCAGATAATCGAACGCCTCGCTGACGCGCATCTTGCGCTTCTTGGTCCGGCTGCCGAACAGAGCGGGCAGGAACTCTTTCAGGCTGACGTCCATATCGTCGGGCCCGGGGCCGCCGCCGAACTCGATCATCGGCCCGCGGTCCTTAACGTCGATCTCCACCTGTTTATCGTCCAGCTTCCCGGCCCGGAACTTATCGCGCAGCTTCTCGCGCGTGCGCTCCTCGGTCTCGGTAGCTTCAGGCTGCGGTGGCATCAGTAGTTCGAGCAGCCGGTCTTCGGCATGGCGTTCGGCGCGATCGGCCACTTCGTCCAGGCGCTCTTCCAGCACCATGTCCATCGAGATTTCCACTAGGTCGCGGATCATCGATTCCACGTCCCGGCCCACGTAGCCGACTTCGGTGAACTTGCTCGCTTCCACCTTCAGAAACGGCGAGTTCGCCAGCTTCGCCAACCGCCTCGCGATCTCGGTCTTACCAACGCCGGTCGACCCGATCATCAGAATGTTCTTCGGCATGACGTCTTCCGCCATGTCCGGATCCAGCTTCTGCCGGCGGACGCGATTCCGCAGCGCAATCGCCACGGCCTTCTTCGCGTCGGCTTGGCCGATGACGTACTTATCGAGCTCGCGAACAATTTCGCGGGGCGTCAACTCATCCAGCAGCGGCGACTCACCGTCGCTATTCGCGCCGTGTTGCGGGAGGTAGATCACCATTAATCCATCTCCTCGAACACGAAGCTGTGGTTCGTGTAAATGCAGGTATCGCCGGCGATCTTCATCGCCTTTTCAACAATCTCCCGCGCCGAAAGCTCGGTATTTTCAAGCAGAGCAATCGCCGAGCAGCGCGCGAACGAGCCGCCGGAGCCGATCGCCATCACATCATCGTCAGGCTCAATCACGTCGCCATTGCCGCCCAGCAGGTAGATCTTATCGTTGTCCGCCACCAGCAGCAGCGCTTCCAGATGACGAAGAACTTTGTCCGTCCGCCAATCCTTGGCCAACTCCACCACGGCGCGGTCCAGCTTTCCGTTGTGCTGTTCCAGCTTGGTTTCAAACCGCGCGAATAGAGAGAAGGCATCGGCCGTGGAACCGGCAAATCCGGCCATGATCCGGCCGTTGTACAGCTTGCGTAGTTTTCTGGCGTTGCCCTTGAGCACTTCCGAGCCCATGGTTACCTGACCATCGGCCGCCATGACGACCTTTCCTCCCCGGCGAACCGCCAGGACCGTCGTCGATCGAATCCGTTGAGACATGAATCTAAGCTCTTATTCTACCGTGCCTCGCCCAGCAACGCCGCTAGCGCCGACGAAACATACCGCCGGCTCCACGGAATCTCGTCTCCCGTCCGCATGTGGATCTTGAATTCGCCGTTCGTCCACGGCCGAAGACACGCAATCGCCGCCACGTTCACAATCGCCGACCGGTTCGCCCGCGCGAAGCAACTTGGGTCCAACCGCCGCTGCACCGCATCAAGCGAACTCCGGATAATGTGCGTCTCCGCCCCGCAATGCAGCAACACATAGTTCCGTGCAGATTCGAACCAGTCCACGTCTTCTACCGCCACGAACTCCACCGTCCCCGGCCGCCCTTCCACCAGGAAACGCCGCAAATAGGCCGCCTCCCGCTGCCGCAACCGCGCCAGCAACTCATCGAACACGTCCGGCGCGACCGGCTTTAACAGGTAGTCAAACGCCTGCACCCGGAACGCCTGCGCGGCGTACTGGTCATACGCCGTGACGAAAACAACCGCCGCCTCGCCCAATCCCACCGCCAACTCCATGCCGTTGCGCTCCCCCAACTGAATGTCGAGAAACACGACGTCCGGCCGTTCCGCCACCAACACCGCTTGGGCTTCCGCGAACGTCGCCGCCTCGCCTACCACCCGGAAATCGGGATGCGCGCTCAGCAAATGCCGCAGCTTCTTTCGCGCAGGCGGCTCGTCATCCACCAAGACGACACGGAATTCCAACTGATACCTCCGTTCCCTCGCCCCGCTTTTCGAGGCTCACCTGCCCCAACCCGCCGTACAAATGCCGCAGCCGCTCCTGCGTGTTCTTCAAGCCAATCCCCAAGCCCTGCCCACCCTCGCCCCGGCCCTCGTCGGTCACCCGAAGCCGCAACTGCTCACCCACCCGCTCAATGTGAATCTCCACCTTCCCCGCACCGCCATGCCGAATGGCGTTCTCCACCACCGGCTGCAACAACCCCGCCGGCACCAGCGCGCCTTTAGCCGCCGGGTCCATCACTACGCTTACCGACAGGCCGTCCTCAAACCGCGCTCGCATCACGTCGAGATACACCTCCAGCATCTCCAACTCCTGTTCCAGCGGCGCCTCCGCCGCTTCGCCCCTTTGCAGCGTCCGCCGCAAATACTCCGCCAACCGGCTCAGCATCAGATCCGCGCGGCGCGGGTCGTCGTACACCGTCGCCGAAATCGCGTTCATCGCGTTGAACAGAAAATGAGGCTGGAGCTGAAGGTTCAAATTCTCCAGTTTCGTCCGTTCGAGTTCGCCTTGGCGGTGCAGAAATATCGCCGCCCCCGCGATGATGGCGTAGCCGATCACGTCCACTGGAAACTCCATCAGGTAGCGCAACGGCATCAGGCCATAGTCGTACTCGCCCCACGAAACCAGCTCCCGCGTGCCCCACATTAGCGAGGTCTTCGCGACAGAGAAGGCGATCAGCCCCAGCCCATGCCACCACCAGCGCTCCCGCCGCAGCACCCACAGCACCCACGGCACCAGCACCATGGCCCCATAAGCGCCGGACATCTCGTCCACCAGCACCCGGAACCAATGTGACGGCTGGCCACTCACAACGTACTCCAGCGACCGGTACACGAAGTGCAGCAGCCCGATCGCCGTGAAGAGCGCGAAGATCCAGCGTCTATTGGTCATCAAGCGCAAACGCCACCATCGCATTATCCAACGGGCCGAGCGACGGGTCGTGCCCTCCGGCCGCGATCACGATGTACTGCTTCCCCTTATGCGAAAAGCTCATCGGCGTCGACCGCGCACTGGCCGGCAGCGCCCCGCGCCAAACTTCGCGCCCGGTCTTCGTCTCAAACACCTTCAAAAACGCATCGAGCGTCGCCCCGAGAAAAACAAGGCCGCCCGCCGTCGCGAGCGGTCCGCCGAGATTGATCGAATCGAGCGGCGTGCTCCACCGGATATCGCCCGTCACCGTATCTACCGCCATCAGCATCCCCCACGGTGGTTTCCCGCACGGCAGTCCATCCGCCCCCCGCATCAGTTCCCGCGACATGCCGTAGGCAGCGCCACGCTGCGCAGTCATTTCGATACCCTGCAACCGCCGCCCCTTCTCCCTGGCGAACTCGGCGCGCGGAATCAAACGGATCACGGCGGGTAAATTGTTCACCGGAGTGATCAGGAGATTCTCCTCCGGGCTCCATGCCAATCCACCCCAGTGCAGCCCGCCAATGTTGCCGGGCAGAATCAACGATCCCTGCACCGAAGGCGGAGTGAAGACACCCTCATTCCGGAGCTTCGCCGCCCACTCAGCGCAGGCTGCGTTCGCCGGTTCAAACCGCTGGGGTACCAGAGAAGGGGGCTTCGACGGGAAGGGCTGCGTCGGCGAAGCGGCTTCCATCTCGGTCTGCGGAACCGGACGCTCTTCCACAGGAAACAGAGGCTTCCCCGTCACCCGGTCCAGCAGGAACACATGCCCGGTCTTCGAGCCAACCGCCACCGCGGCCCGGCCCCGGACGGTATACAACTCCGGAGGGCTGGCGACGTCGTAGTCCCAGATGTCGTGATGCACCGTCTGAAAGCCCCACCGGAGGCGACCCGTCTTGGCATCAAGCGCGACCACCGAATTGGCCCAGCGATTGTCCCCCGGCCGCTCGCCGCCGAAGTAATCGGGGCTGGCCGAACCGGTCGGCACAAACACCAGACCCCGCGCCGCGTCCACGCGGATCAGGCTCCACGCGTTCGCCCCGCCAGTCTTGCCCTCGGTCGGGTGCCACGTCCAAACGAGCCTGCCAGTGCGGGCGTCCCAAGCGCGAACCTCACCCGTAGGCGAGTCCATCCGATGGTTGTCGGCGACCGCGGACCCGGTAATCACGAGGTCCCAAATCACCGCCGGCGGCGACGTCTGCTCGTACTCGCCCCGGTACTCCGGCCCACGGCGCAGGCCCTGGGTCAGATCTGGCGAAATGAACCCAACGCTCGGTTCGCCAGTCAGCGCGTCCAGAGCCACCAGTCGCGCGTCGATGGTCGCCACGAAGATCCGGTCTTTCCACACCGCCACGCCCCGGCTGGCGAAGTCACCGTAGTTGCCCTTCCGGTCGATGGCGATCTGCCGCTCCCACCGCACCTTTCCAGAGTCCGGCTCCAGCGCGACCACCTTCCCAAACGGCGAAGAAATATAGAGCAAGCCGTGCGCATACACCGCCGTCGCCTCAAACGCCGGAGGCCGTCCACCGCCCGGCAACGCTTGCAGCGACTCGCCCGTGCGATACAGCCACGCCTGCCGCAACCGGCCCACGTTCTTCGCATTCACCTGCTTCAGGGGCGAATACTCCCCTGCCCACACCACCGCCGCTACCACCAGGAAAGACAGAACTCGCATACCCGCAGTATGCCCTCTGCCCCGGCCCCAATCCAGACTTTCGGTACGTCCGGTGCCCCCGGCGGGACGAACGCCGTTAAGCCCGTTTCAACAAGGAGTTCACCGGCTCTCCCTTCTCCGGATAATCGCTCCGATAATGCCCCCCCCGGCTCTCCTGCCGCGCCAGCGCCGCCTCGGCAATCAATAGCGCCACCTGATGCAGGCTGCGCAGTTCAAAATCAAGGCGCTCCGGCTGCCGCTTGGCCTCAATCGGCACCGACCGGAACAACTCGAGCGCCTTCGTCAATCCCGAGCGGTCCCGCGTAATGCCACAGTACTCCCACGCAATTGCCCGCAGATGCGCCTCGCTGATCGCCGGGAACATCTCCGGCAGCGGCGCCTCGCCCTCGGCCGTCACCGCGTCGAACCCCTTCATCGCCTCCGCCGCGCGCGCCCCGAACACCACGCCTTCGAGCAACGAATTGCTCGCCAACCGGTTCGCGCCGTGGACACCTGTGCAGGCCACCTCCCCCGCGGCAAATAAGCGCGGCACGGTGGTCTGGCCGTTCAGATCCGTCTGCACACCGCCCATCGCATAGTGCGCCGCCGGATGCACCGGCGCCGGCTCCTTCCGCAGGTCCAGCTTATAGAACAGGCAAGTCTCAAAGATCCGCGGAAAATGCGTCTCCATCGCGCCCGGCGGAAAGTGCGTCATGTCCAGGAACATGTGCGGCGCGCCCGTCCGCGCCATCTCCCGGACAATCGCCCGGCTCACCACATCGCGCGAGGCGAGCTCATCCTGAAACCGCTCCCCGGCCGCGTTCCGCAGGTAAGCGCCTTCCCCGCGCAGCGCCTCGGAAAGCAGAAACCGCGGCGCGCCATCCAGATGCAGCGCCGTCGGATGGAATTGCACAAACTCGATATCTTCAATCACGGCCCCGGCCCGATAGCTCATCGCCACGCCATCGCCTGTGGCGACATCCGGATTCGTCGTCTCTTTATAAACCCGGCCCAGTCCCCCGGTCGCTAGCAGCACCGCACGGGCATAGATCGGGATCTGCTGCTGATGCCGGGCATCGAACGCCATCGCCCCGCGCACCTCGCCGTTGTGCAGCAACAAGTCCGTCACAGCGGCGAAACTGAGGAAGCGGACGTTCGCCAGCGAGGCTGCCTTCCGAAAGAGCGTGCGTGAAATCTCGCGGCCCGTCGAATCGCCATGCGCGTGCAAAATCCGGTTGCGGGAGTGCGCCCCCTCGCGGCCAAACACCAACTCCCCGCCCTCGCGATCAAACTCGGCGCCCCAGCCCAGCAGCTCTTCAATCACCCGCGGCCCTTCGGCGACCAGCGTCTGCACCGCCTCCACGTCGCAAAGCCCATCGCCGGCCTGCAGCGTATCCTGCTCGTGCAGCGCCACCTGATCATCGTCGCTGAGCGCCGCCGCGATGCCGCCCTGAGCATATTCGCTGGCAGATTCGTGAAGCGTGTCTTTGGCCAGGACCAACACCTGACCGGCAGAGGCCAGAGTAATCGCCGCGCGCAGCCCCGCCACGCCAGCGCCAATCACGAGGAAATCAGTAGTGATTCGCAAACCCTATGGTACAAGGAAATCAGTGCCTTCCCACGTCGTCACCACTGCTGCGCAAACCTACACCTGCACCGTCCAGAACGGCATCAGCGCGCAAATCCGCGACTTCCTTCCCACCCAGGCCGGCAAAATTTTCGTCGTTACTACGCCCGACGTCCACGAGTTGTACGCGTCCCACCTGGCCGGTTTCGAAGTCCTGCACTACCCCGGCGGCGAACCCAACAAACGCCTCAGCGTTGTCGAAACGCTCGCGGACCAGATGCTCGCGCGTGGCGCAGACCGGTCCAGCGTTGTCGTCGCCTTCGGCGGCGGCATCTGCGGGGACGTCGGCGGCTTTCTCGCGGCCATCTTCATGCGCGGCATCCCGGTCATCCAGGTCCCCACGACGCTCCTGGCCCAAGTCGACGCCGCTGTCGGCGGCAAGACCGGCGTCAATCTCGCCGGCGGCAAAAACCTGCTGGGTTCGTTTCATCAGCCCCACGCGGTCTTGATCGACCCTTCCGTACTCCGCTCCCTCCCCGAACGCGAGTTCCGCGCCGGACTCTATGAAGTCGTCAAGCACGGCATCATCGCCAGCCCGGAACTGTTCACCATCCTCGCCGAACGCTCCGCCGACGTGCTCGCACAACATCCGGAAGTACTCGAACAAATCATCGACGAAAGTGTCCGCATCAAAGCGGGCGTCGTCTCCGCGGATGAAAAGGAAGGCGGCCTGCGGCGCATCTTGAACTACGGCCACACCCTCGGCCACGCCCTCGAAGCGGAGACGAACTACTCCGTCCTGCTCCACGGCGAGGCCGTCGCTTACGGCATGCACGCCGCCGGCCACCTTGCCGTCCGCACCGGCCATCTCGACGCCGCCACCTCCGCCGAACTCAGCCGCGTCATTAACCTCTACGGCCCCCTCCCACCCGTGCCCCGCGTCACGGCCGAAGCCCTCGCCGGGCACATCTACAAAGACAAGAAGACGATCCAAGGCCAAACCCACTTCGTCCTGGCGACGGCCATCGGCAAGACCGAAATCGTTCGCGGCATTCCCCACGAAGAGGTGGTCGCCGCCGCGGCCGCGACACTGGCATGAGCCAAGGCACCACCCCACCCGGAGCCCGCACCGAGGAGGAAGCCGCCCTTTGGGTCCGCGGTATGTTCGCCGACGTTGCTCCCCGCTACGATCTGCTCAACCGCGTCCTATCTTTCCAAATCGATCAACTCTGGCGCGCCCACACCGTCCGCCGCGTCCATGCCTATCTCGATAACCCCGCCGCCCGCATCCTCGACCTCTGCTGCGGCACCGGCGACCTCCTCCTCGCCCTCGAAAAGCGCCGCCGTGGACCCGTCCTCGGCAGCGACTTCTGCCATCCGATGCTGACGGCTTCTCAATCGAAGCGCGCCCGCTCCCCCCTTTTTGAAGCCGACGCCCTCCGCCTCCCCCTCGCCGACGCTTCGCTCGACCTCATCACCTGCGCCTTCGGCTTCCGCAACTTCGCCAACTACCGAAAAGGCATCGCTGAACTCCACCGCGTCCTCCGCCCCGGCGGCGCGGCGGCCATCCTCGAATTTTCAACGCCCCCGAACGCCGCCTTCCGCGCCGTCTACAACTTCTACAGCCTGAAAGTCCTGCCCCGCATCGGCGCCCTCCTCAGCGGCCGCCGCGACGCCTACACCTACCTCCCGGAGTCCGTCCGCAAATTCCCCGGTGCCGAAGCCCTCGCCGCCGACTTCCGCACCGCTGGCTTCGCCGACGTCACCTTCGATCGCCTCACCTTCGGCGTCGTCGCCCTGCATATTGCGCGTAAATCATGAACCCCCTCCTCGCGATTCTGAACATCTTCATCGACCCGGCCGCGTCGGTCCGCTACCAGCGGGCCCAGGGGAAACTCGCCTGGCTGCCTCCCCTGCTCGTCGCGGCGGCGGTCTCCATCGCCCTCTCCTACATCCTCCGCCCTTTGCTCGAACACGCCATGTACAACGACCTCCTCGAACAGATGGCCGAGCAAAAAGCCCGTGAGTCCATGGAAGTCATCCGTGGCACTCTGACGTTCTCGATGGTCATGACACCCGTCATGCTCGCCGTAATGCTCGCCATCAGCGGAGCACTCGTGCTGGCATTCGGCACCATTATGGGCGCCCGCCTGATGTTCCCGGACGCCTTCACGCTCCTCGCCCACTGCTCGCTCATCCCGCTGCTCGCCCAAGTGGCGCAGGCCGTCGTCGTGAAAATGCGCGGCAGCTTGAACTCGATGAAGGAGATGCAACCGTCCTTCGGCTTCGATCTGCTCCTCGGTGACGATGCCCCACGCCTGCTCCAGGGCCTCCTGAACTACTTCTCCCTCTTCACCGTCTGGTATATCGTCATCCTTGGCCTCGGCTTCGCCGCGCTCGCCGGCGTCAGCAAGGCCAAGGGGTTTGCTATGACCGCCCCGGTTTGGCTGCTCGGCCTGATCTTCGCCCTAGCCGGCTCCCTCGTCCGCTAGCGGGTCGGTCTTGTACTTCGGCTTGCGCTTGTCCTTCGGTTCAATCGTCTGCGTGCCCTTCACGATCCCTATCACATTACGGGCCACGCGGCGGACGGTTTTGCCGTTGTCTGGGGGCTTGGGTTTCTTCCTGGTTGCCATATGGTTATAATAGAGGCGTAAATTCCAAAGGAGGCCGTATGAGAGGATTTGGCTGGCAAGAACTATTGGTCATCCTGGCGATTGCTGCTTTGCTGTTCGGCGGGAAGAAGATTCCCGAAGTTGCAAAGGGTCTCGGCGAGGGTATCAAGAACTTCAAAAACGCTCTTAAGAGCGAAGACAAAACCCCGGAACAGGCCGAAGAAAAGAAGCAGGCGTAAGGCTTCCTCTGGTCGCCCGCACTTTGGGCGGAACGGAATCGGTAAGAAAATAACCCCCGCTGGCGATACCAGCGGGGGTTTTCAATTTTGGAATTGGATGAAACGAACCCGGCCAGCCTAGCTGGCGGCTTTAACCTTCTTCGGCGGGACGATCGCGTCTTTCACCGCTTTCGCCACCCGGAACTTCACGACCTTCTTGGCCGGAATCTTAATCGTCGCACCGGTGGCAGGGTTGCGGCCCGTGCGCGCCTTGCGCTCCTGGCGAACCAGGCGGCCAAGGCCCGGAAGTACGGCCACGCCGTTCTTCTTGGTCTCCTTGATGGCGATTTCGGCATACAGCGTCAGCAATGCCTTTGCCTGTTTCTTATTGATCCCTTCAACTCCCTCGACGAGGGCAGTGACGAGTTGCGTCTGCGTCATACGTGTTACGACAGCCATATTGCTCCTTTTCTGATTCTCCCGGAGAATCGGAACCAGCCTAAAACGTTTCAATCATTTTTATGGTGAAATGTTCTACTCGATCCCTTTGCAGTTGCAATCATAAGTCAGTTTTTGTATTGATGTAAAGAGAAAACCGCTACAAGATGGCCAATTTCGCAGGTTTTTTACGCACCAAGCCGCCGAAGCCCATATTTTTCGGGCTGTTGGCCGCCCTGCTGCTCTCCGGAGCCCAGCAGGATGGGCTCCCGCGCGTTATGCTGACGACGCCGCTCGGGGACATCACCATTGAAGTCGATACTCGCTCCGCGCCCGTTACAGCGGCCAACTTCCTCCGCTACGTCGACGCCGGGCACTACGACTACGGCCGCTTCCATCGCACCGTGCGGCCGGACAATCAGCCGTCGAGCCAGGTACACATCGAAGTGGTGCAGGGTGTGGCGCGCGTCGAGAAGGCGTTCCCGCCCATTCCGCTCGAACGCACCTCCGTTACCGGTCTGCGCCATGTCGACGGCGCGCTTTCCATGGCCCGGAGCAAACCGGACACCGCGTCCTCTCAATTTTTCATCTGCCTCGGCAACCAGCCCGAGCTCAATTTCGGCGGACGCCGCAACCCCGACGGCCAGGGTTTCGCCGTCTTCGGCCGCGTCATCTCCGGCCTCGACGTCGCCCGGCGCATCCAGTACTCTCCCGCCGAGGGCCAAGCCCTCAAGCCGCCCGTACCCATCACCCGGGCCCGCCGCCTGCTTTAATCCAGCGGCAGCGTTATCGTGAACACTGCCCCCCGGAGTTCCCGGTTCTCCGCCGCCACCGTGCCGCCGTTCTCGCGCACTATCGACGAGACAATATGCAGCCCCAAACCCGTCCGGCTCCGGCTTCGTTTCGTCGTAAACCGCGGCTCAAAAATGTGCGGCAGGATCTCCGCGGAGATCCCGGGGCCGTTGTCGGCCACCGTAATCACGAGCGCCTCGGCCTCCCGGCGCGCTCGAATCTCGATAACGGCCTCTTCCGGCTTAATCTGCGCCGCGTTCAGAAACAGGTTCACAAACACCCGCTCCCAGGCCGCCGTCGAACCCGGCAGCCGGAGCCCCGGTTCAATCTCACTGTTCCAGGTCACCGTCGCCGCCCGCGTCACCTGCAGAAAGTCGTCGGCGTGCAGAATCGCATTGTCCAGCACGCCCTGCACGTCGCCCGAATCCCGGGCGGTCTCCGTCAGACTCTCCACAATCCGGCTGCCCCGCGTGACGCACCGCCGGATCGTCGCCGCCAGCCGCGCCCACTTCGGGTCGCGAGTCAGCAGCTCGGCAGACTCCGAAAGCGTCTCGAAAACATTGTTCAAGTCGTGCGCCAGGCCCGCTACGGTCAGCTCGGTATCCCGCTCCACATCACCCCCGGATCCGTTCCAGCGTATCGTAGAACTCAGCAAACGAGACGCTGGCTGCCTCGGCCTCGTTCACGACGCTTTCACCATCGGCGAACAGCGCGGCCACGGCAAAGGCCATCGCAATCCGGTGGTCGCCAAACGAATCCACTTCCGCCGCTCGGAACTTCTGTTTCCCCGGCACGCGCAGGCCGTCGTGCGACGTCTCGATCTCAATCCCCATCCGCCGCATGTTCTCGGCCACCGTCGCTATCCGGTCGGTCTCCTTCACGCGGAGTTCGCCCGCATCGCGCACCACCAAGCCCTCTTCACTCATCGCGCCCAGCACGGCCAGCACCGGTATCTCGTCGATCAGCGCCGCCGTAATGCCCTTCTCAATCACCCCACCCTGGAACTGGCTCGCCCGCACCTGCAGGTCGCCAATCAGCTCTCCGCCCGAAGAACGCACGTCCAACACCTTGATCTGCGCCCCGCCGCCCACGAGAAAATCGATCAGCGCCGTCCGCGACGGGTTCACCCCGACGTCATAGATCACCAGATTCGATTCCTTCGCCAGAATCGCCGCCACCAGGAAGAACGCCGCCCCGGAGAGATCGCCCGGCACCAGCAACTCCCGCCCCGTCAGCACCGAATCACCGCCGGTAATAGAAACCGTCGTCCCCCGCGGCTGAATGTTGGCCCCGAACTCCTTCAGCGCGATCTCGGAATGGTCCCGCGGTTTGTGCGATTCCCTCGTGATTGTGGTGCCGTTGGCGTACAGGCCGGCAAACAGAACACAACTCTT
>JBBQRA010000009.1:0-47595 GCA_038215275.1 Bryobacterales bacterium
GAAAGTTTCGCACTGTTCCAAGAACGAACGGGGCGCATACGCCACCTCCGCTTTTTTGAGTGTGATTCAGACCGCTCGCAAGGCTGTCGACTCATGTTTCTTCTCTGTCCTTGGGGTCTTGAACGCCCACGGCTCCTTTGATACCCGCTAACCAATTACGTCTATTCACTTGGTTACTTGAAGTTCTGGCCCCGGCTTCAGCTTCTCCAGGATATAGGCATTCAAGCTTTTGCCCTGCCGCCGGGCCTCCGACATGATTTGCCGATGCACTTCGGGCGGCACACGCACCAAAACTCTCCCAGAGAACGGTTTCTCCGGGTCTTCCCGGCGAGAGGCACACAACTCTAGGTAGTCATCTACTGAATCCTCAAAGGCCTGTTTCAACTGCTCTACGGAAGAACCTTGAAAGGTGATCACGTCTCGTGTGTTAATCACTTCCCCATGGAACAAATCGGCTTCTTCATCCAACTCTACTATTGCTTGATATCCCTTGTAGTTCATGATCTCCCCTCTCCTCCGATGCCCGCTTCGACGAGAAATCTTTGCATGGAAGCGACGGCTCCGCGGTCAGTCTCTTTCTGAGGATGCGGTCGATGGAAAACAGCACGCACGCCGTTGAGCACGATGCGAACACGCGATCCCCGGCCTTCCGAAATTTCCGCCCCGTAGTACAAAAGCATGGCTTCAATATCCGCCCATACGATGTTGGCTCGCTTCTCGAAGATCGCTTCCAGCACGCGCTGGTGTCTACTCACTGCCCAATGATATCACGCACTGATATCATTTCTCGCATTCCATCAAATCCCGATTTTCTCTATCTCCTCCAAGGTCAACCAACCCTCTGAATGGCCGATGGCGCTTCAGTTAATGCCGCTTGCAGGACGGAAAACCTGCGGCGCGGGATCATCCTTGCATATTGTCCACGGCGTGGGAGATTTGCAAGGAAAGGGGCGATCGCGTCATACCAGACAAAAGCACGTTCGGCGGTCGCCAACCCGCCCAAGCTTGGCCAGTTCATCGAATGGCGATATTTTTCTCCCATCGAATCAGCGAGATATGCGGATCCGCCCCGGCCACGGCGCCACTCAGGCCTAGAATGAAGATCGGGGATGGAAAGCCTCGGCAGGAACGTCGACTTGCCTTGGCGATCATCAAAAGTACGCCCATCGACCGAACCGGCAAGATCTGCAAACGAAGCCAATTTCGCCGTCCGTCGTTCCCAGCATAGTCCCATTAGAATTAATCCGATACGGGACGACAAAGGCCGAGACAAGCCCAATTTCCATCAGGTTTTCCGAACGAACCCTATCGGTGAGCCCAGCAACCCCGAGCAAACCACCAGAGGAGTCAACCGGGGCATCGAGAGCGGCGGCAGATCCGCAGGACCTACAAACGAAGCCAAGTTTTCAGCCGCCTCCGTCAGCCAGTTACCTTTTAGAATCAATCACATCGGTGGACTCCATGCCGAATTTCCATCCGATTTCGCTCAATTTCCGCAAACGAAGCCGATCCGGCGACCGGGAAACGACCAACCGAACACGGTCGCGGACTGCGGGGCATCGAACCCCGCCAGTCCGCAGGCACAAAAAGCCAGACTTCCGGAAGGCCGGCCGAAAAGACTCACAAACGAAGCCAATTTCGCCGCAGCCGATCTCTGTCAGATTATGTTTATAATCAAACACATAGGAGGATTCCAGACGGAACTTCCATTCAATTTTCGCTCGTTTTTCGCGAACGAACCCAAATGCAGCCGATCTACTCCTGTGGCGTCTCAAAGGTAATCGTCGAGTCCGTCGCGAACTTCTTAAAGTCGCTGTAACGCACTGTCACCCGAACCCGCTTCATCATCCCCAATAGCCGCGCACTGGCCGCGACATCGATCTTCGACGGGAAACAGACCTCATCGTTTACCCGGGTCTGTTCTAGTTGCACCGAAGCCCCCGGCTGTAGCCGCAGCACAAACAACCCGAAGGAGATCGTATCGGTGGTCTCCATTTCGAGGCGCATCCAGTCGGACGTCGCCTTGTCGACGCAAGCATCACCCTGAAACTTCTTCAATTGATCCGCGCGGCGACCCTTGGGTTTGAAGTCCGCTCGAGGCTTACCATGAATCAACCAACATGGCCGGCCCGCCACCACCTCTTCGCCCTTCAGCGTGAGGTCGAAGGCCTCCATCACCTGCCGCCTACCCTCAGTCTCCTCTTTCAGCGTCGCCGCGGACTCCCCCCGCCGCTTCGCCCGCGCCGAAGGCGACTCCCGCTTCATCTTCGCGATCTCCCGGTCGATCCGCTCCTGCTCTGCTCGCGACTCCTTCTCGCTCAGCGGCGTACCATCTTTCGCCACCAACCGCTCCAGTTGGGTCCCATCGAAGAACAGCACCTCCTTCGTCCGGCGCTCCACCGACTTGCTCTTGCCGTCTTTGTCCAGGAACTCTACCGTCGATTCTTCCCGAAAGGTGTACTGATCCCGGACCGCGTAGTTGCGCTCGTCCTTCTCCACCGCCCGGCGGAAAATCTCTTTCACGTCCTCTCCGGACGCAACCCAAGCCATACTCGTCGCCAATAGGAGTAGTCGCACAAGGTTAGAACGCGCCAAACGTCCATTCCGTTCCGCCACCGTACAATAAAGGGAACGCTATGAGCCTTCCCGCCACCGCGCAGCGATTTCTTGAACAGCAGAAAGTACAGGTTCGGGCGCTCCGTCCCCGGCGCCGGATCGTCTTCCCGGAAGGCGACGACCCGCGCATCCTTGCCGCCGCCGATCGGCTGCGCAACGAGCAGTTGGTGGAGCCGATCCTCGTATCCGGGCCACAGGATGATCGCTACTGGCGGATTTTCTACGAGCGCCGCCGCGCCAAGGGCGTCACCGAACTCGAAGCCCGCGCCACGGCAAAGACGCCCTTATTCTACTCGGCGCTGATGGTCACCGCCGGCGACGCCGACGGCTTCGTCGGAGGCGCCGTCAACACCACCGCCGATACCGTCCGCGCCGCCTTCCATTGCGTCGGCCCCGCCCCGGGAGTCCGCACCGTCTCCAGCGTCATGTTCGTCTGCACCGCCGAGCGCATCTATGCCTTCGCCGACTGCGCCATCAACGTCGACCCGGACGCCGGACAACTCGCCGAAATCGCCATCGCCACCGGCGCCAGCGTCCGCGCCGTGATGAAAGAAGAACCCTCCATCGCCATGCTCTCCTTCTCCACCAAAGGCAGCGCGTCGCACCCCTCGGTCACCAAGGTCCAGGAAGCCGTCCGCATCGTCGCCGAGCGTGCGCCCGGCCTCCGCATCGACGGCGAAATGCAGGCCGACGCCGCGCTCGTCGCCAGCGTCGGGCAGAGCAAGGCGCCCGGCTCGCCCGTCGCCGGCCACGCCAATGCACTCATCTTCCCGGATCTCAACAGCGGCAACATCGGCTACAAACTCGTCGAACGCCTCGGCGGCGGCGCGGCCTACGGCCCCTTCCTGCAAGGTCTGGCCAAGCCTGTTAACGATCTCTCGCGCGGCTGCTCCGCCGACGACATCTACGCCGCCGCCCTCGTCACCGCGCTGCAATCCTGATGCTCCCGCTCGTCTACCATCCCGAGTACGATCTCAACCTCGGCGCCCACGTCTTCCCCGCGCAAAAGTACCGGCTCATTCGCGAACGCCTCGCCGATTGGACCGTCCACACCCCGGTCCCCGCCCACGACGAGCAACTCCTGCGCGTCCACACCCCAAGCTGGACCGAGGCCCTCCGCGACGGCGCACTCACGCCCCGGCAGGTTCAGACCCTCGAAATCCCGTGGTCGCCCCAGATGGCTCGCGGCTTCTGGCTCGCCGCCGGAGGCACGCTGCTGGCGGGAAGGCTCGCCCTCGAACACGGCGCCGCCTACAACATCGGCGGCGGCTTCCACCACGCGTTTGGGAACCACGGCGAAGGCTTCTGCGCCGTCCACGACGTCGCCGTCGCCATCCGCGCCCTGCAAGTGGAAGGGTTGATCCAGCGGGCCATCGTCGTCGATACCGACGTCCACCACGGCAACGGCACCGCCGCCATCTTCGCCACTGACCCCACCGTCTTCACCCTCTCCATCCACCAGCAAAACAACTATCCGGCCATGAAGCCGCCGTCGGATCTGGACCTGCCCCTCGCCGATGGCGTCGGCGACGCCGAGTATCTGTCTATCCTCCGGCCCGCCGTCGAAGAGGCGCTCACCGCATTCCAGCCCGGCATTCTCTTCTACGTCGGCGGCGCCGACCCCTACTTCGACGACCAACTCGGCGGGCTCGACCTGTCGATCGAAGGCCTCATCGCGCGCGACACCGCAGTTTTCGAAGCAGCCCGGCGACGCCGTATCCCGGTGGTCACCACTCTCGCCGGCGGCTACGCGCGCCGCCTCGAAGACACCGTCACCATCCACTTCAATACCGCGATCGCCGCCTACAAAACGCTGTCTTCGTACGAATAGTCCGGCGCCGGCAGCGTCCCTGACAGTACCTTCCAAGCCTTGTAGGTATCCTTCAATCCAGCCTGAAACTCAGTCGGTTTGAACTTCAGCACCCGCTGCGCCTTGGTGACCAGCATGGAGATCGGCGGCAAGTCGAAGTAGAAGCCGAAGTACAGTTTCGGCCCCATGGGATGGCCGCCCGCCTTCAGCAGCTTCTCGCGGGGCACCTTCACCAGTTCCACCCCTTTTTTGCCCGCGGCGTCCGCCAGCGCCTGCACCGTCTCGATCTGCGTAATCGCCTTGGGGCTGGCGACGTTGAAAGCGTGGCCCACGGCGGCCGGCGTGTTCATCGCCGCAATCGCCGCGGCCACTAGATCCTTCACATAGACAAACTGCATCAACCGCCGGCCATCGCCCGGGATTATGATCTTCCGGCCATCCCGAAACCGCTCCCAGAAAAACGACTCCCGGTGGAACGGGTTCCCCGGCCCGTAGATATACGCCGGCCGCAACGTCACCGCCGGCAAGCTATAGCGTTGATGCAAACGAAATAGCGCCCGTTCGCTGTTGGCTTTATTTCGCACATAGGAGTCGGCATGGTCTTCGCCCGCCAGCCCGTCGCCTTCGTAGTGGTTCAGGCCCGCCCCGTAAGCGGCCACGCTCGATACGAACACATACCGCAGCAGTGAATCGCCCGCCGCCAGCGCGGTCGCCTCCACCTGGGCCGCCGTCGTCCCACGCTCCCAGTCGTAGACGTTGTCGAAGACCACCTCAAACTTCTGGCCCGCCATCGCCTTCTTGATCTGCGCCGAATCGTTGCGGTCCGCCATCAGGTTGCCGATCTGCTTCCGGCCCACCGCTCCCAAGTCATGTTGGGCACGCCGATGGAGCACCGTGACGTCATGACCAGCTTTCACCAGCTCCGTTACGAGTGCGCGTCCGATGAAAAGCGTACCGCCGATTACCAGAACTTTCATGCCAAGAGATTGCGCAGTAAAAAAACAGTTCCCCTGCCTTGCTATCCTAGCATCGGAATGCAAAGTCGCGCCGCCGCTCCCGTGCAGACCATCACGGCAATCCTCGTGGATGATGAGGCCCTGGCCCGTGATGAGTTGGCCTTCCTCCTTCGGGAGTTTCTGGATATCGAGATCGCGGCCACCGCGGCCAATGGCATTGAAGCCGTCAAGCTGATTGAGGACGTGGAACCCGACCTCGTCTTCCTCGACGTGCAGATGCCCGGTCTCGATGGTCTCGGCGTCATCAAACGCCTCCGCGAGAAAGACATACCCCTGCCCCACTTCATCCTGGCAACCGCGTTCGACAACTACGCCGTCGAGGCCTTCCAACTCGAGGCAATGGACTACATCCTGAAGCCGATCGAGAGGGAGCGCCTGGCCCAAGCCATTGACCGCGCCCGCCGCAGCATCGCCGAGCGGCAGAAGCCCGCCGCCGAAACTCCAGTCGTCGTCCGCACCGGCCCTGTCCGAGCCAAGATTCTAGTCCGCCGCGAGAATCGCAACTTCATCGTCGATTCGCAGGACATCATTTTCGCCACCATCGACGACGGCCTCATCACGGTCGTCTGCCAGGGGCTCGAAGGCGAGTCTACCTACAAGACCATCGAGGAGCTGCAGTCCAACCTCGACCCCGAAACCTTCTGGCGCGTCCACCGCTCCTGGCTCGTCAACATCAACCGGATCAAGGAAGTCATCCCCTGGTTCAAGTCCAGCTTCCAACTGAAGATGGACGACAAACGCGGCACCGAAGTACCGGTCAGCCGCGTTCAGACGAAAAAGCTCCGGTCCCTACTCAAGCTTTAGCGCGTGGCGTTCGATACGCTGCCAGGAGCCCCGGTTAGCCGGGGCGTACTTCTTCACGCCCTTCATCGCCCGAACGGCTCAGATCCTAACGGATCAGATATTGATTCCAGCCGACCACAGCGTATATCCCGCCGCCTGACGCAGGTACAGCCACCAGTCCTGCAGACCGGTCTCCTGCTTGATGGAGCGCGGCGAGCCGAACACTTCAAGACCGCGGAATTCAAGCATTTTCTTGGCCCGGTAGATGTGATAGCCATCGCTTACCAAGATGCAACTGCGCAACCCGGAGCGCCTCATTATTTCAGCCACCGCGATCGTCGAATGCACCGTGCTTCCGCCTTCGTCCTCCAGCAGGATCGCCTCCGGCGGCACGCCGTGGCTCATCAGGTAGTTCCGCCCCACCGCGCCTTCCGTGAACACCGGATCTCCGCCCGCGCCGCCCGTGGTCAGGATCCGTCGCGCCAACCCCTGCTGAAATAGCTCCAGCCCATGATCCAGACGAGCCCGCAACACTGGCGATGGCCGGCCGCGATACTCCGCCGCCCCCATGACGACAATCACGTCCGCTGGCGCCGCCTCTTCCAGCACCGATTGCTTCCGAATTTCAAGCGTAATCCAGCCCACCCACACGAGAAGACTCGCGGCAGCCAAGGCCAGCCCCAATTGGACGCTTCGTTTCATGAGCCTGTGCGGTATCCTTAGCATTCTACTGGAATGGCCGCTATCGTAACTCCCCTCGGCGCCCGGAACCCGCTGTGCACTACCATCCGGAAGGCCATTCAAAAGGGCCTTCGTACCGACGACGGTTTGGTTGTCGCTGAGGGATTTCATTTGTTGGAAGAAGCGCACCGCAGTCGCTGTCCTATTGAGACAGTGATCGGCACGGAAGCCGCGTTACAGAATTGGCCGGCTCTTGAGCACAGTCACCCTTCTACGCGGATTTTCTCGGTGGATCCGGTCACTTTCGCGACATTTTCTACCACCGACACCCCTCAGGGCATTCTGGCGCTCGTTCGCCTACCCGAATGGACGATTACCGATCTGCTGCGGCTCCCCCCATTGGTCGTTCTTCTCGACGGCTTGCAAGATCCCGGAAACGCCGGTGCCGTCGTCCGCTCGGCCGAGGCCTTCGGCGCCACGGGTGTCGTATTCCTCAAAGGCTCCGCCAGTCCGTACCACCCCAAAACGCTCCGCGCCGCTGCCGGTTCCCTCTTCCGCGTCCCGTTCGTCACTGCCGCTGAACTCCCCGAGTTCGGCTTTCCCGTGTACGCGACGGCTAAGAGCGGCGCCGAACCGATCGATGCCATTGACTGGCGCGGGCCCTGCGGCCTTGTCATCGGCAGCGAAGGCTGCGGCGTCCGGCCAGAGATTTTGGCCGCGTGCCAGCCGGTGACCATTCCCACCGAAACCGTCGAGAGCCTCAACGCCGCCGTCGCGGCCGGCATCCTCCTCTACGAGGCCCGCCGCCAACGGAACCGGCCATGAGTCTCTTCGATTCGCCGCCACCAGATTCGACACGCCCCCTCGCCGAACGCCTCCGCCCGCAGTCCCTCGACGACTATATCGGCCAGGAGCATATTCTCGGCCCCGGCAAGCCGCTCCGCCGCGCTATCGAAAACGACCAACTCGGCTCGCTGATCCTCTGGGGGCCGCCCGGCGTCGGCAAAACCACGCTCGCCTCCATCATCGCCCGCACGACGAAGGCCGAATTCGTCCCCTTCAGTGCCGTCATGAGCGGCATCAAGGAGATCCGCGAGGTGATGGTCCGTGCCGAGCAGACCCGTCGCCTCGGCCGTCGAACGGTCCTGTTCGTTGACGAGATCCACCGGTTCAACAAAGCGCAGCAGGACGCCTTCCTCCCCTACGTCGAGAAAGGCGACGTCACCCTGATCGGCGCCACCACGGAAAACCCGTCGTTCGAAGTCGTCGGCGCGCTTCTCTCCCGTTCCCGGGTCTTCACGCTCGAAGCTCTCTCCACCGCCCAATTGGTGACCCTGCTCCGCCGCGGACTGCTCCTCCTCGAAAAGCAGGCCACTGACGAACTTCTCGAGCAGATTGCGATCTTCTCAAACGGCGATGCCCGCACCGCCTACAACATCCTCGACTTGGCCGCGACCGCCTCCGACGGCGCCGAAATCCCGGCCTCCATCCTTGAAGAGGTCCTCTCCCGCAAAGTCTTGCTCTATGACAAGGGCGGCGAAGAGCACTATAACCTTGTCTCCGCCCTGCACAAGTCCGTCCGCGCCTCCGACGCGGACGCCGCCCTGTACTGGCTCGCCCGCATGCTCGAATCCGGCGAAGACCGGATGTACATCGCCCGCCGCCTCGTCCGCATGGCGGTCGAAGACATCGGCCTGGCTGACCCACGCGCCGTCGAGCAGGCCATCGCCTGCCAGCAGACCGCTCATTTTCTCGGCGTCCCGGAAGGCGACCAGGCGCTGGCCCAGGTCACGCTCTACCTGGCCCTCGCCGCCAAATCGGACGCCGCCTACCGCGCGCTGAACGCCGTCCGCGCTGAAATCCGCCAGGGCGTGGCCGAGCCCGTACCCATGCACCTGCGCAACGCTCCCACCAAGCTGATGAAAGGAATGGGCTACGGCGCCGGCTACAAGCACGCTCATCAATTCGCCGACGCCGTCACCGGAATGGAGTGCCTGCCCCCGTCGCTCGCCGGCCGGGAGTTTTATCAACCCACCGACCGGGGCGTCGAGAAGAAAATCGCCGAACGGCTCCGCGAGATTCGGGAGTCGAAGCGCCCGTAACTTCGCCTACTTCCGAGCGGTTACGGTAATCTCGATCCGGGCTTTGCCCACCAGTTTCGCCACGCCCACCGTCGTCCGCGTCGGCCGCGGCTCCGGGAAGGTCGCCATATAAACGGTGTTCATCCGGCCAAACAACTCCATGTCGGTCAGGTAGACCTGCACCGCTACCGCATCAGCGAACGTGTGGCCGCCAGCCTTCAGCACCTCATCGACATTGGCCAGCGTCTGCTTCACTTCGTCTTCAAAGTTTTCGGGATAATTACCACTCTTGTCGGCCCCGGTCTGGCCCGATATGTACAAAGTGCCCCCGCTCAGGATGCCGGGAGAGAACGGACGGCCCGGCTTGGTGTCCTTGGGAGCGACCACTTTCTTGTCAGCGGCGGTCAGAAAACTGCCGACCAGCAAAAGGAGGAGGAAGATACGCATAGTGAGTATAGGATACCCGACCTGTGCGCGAAAGACCTTAGAATCATAGCCCCTCAGCCAGGGAGTACTATTCCCGCCTGCCCTACCGGATGTCTCTCGCAGGTGCTACCAACATGCAAAATAAGGAGTTGATCGCCCCGGCGATCCTCTCCCCCGAATGTACTACCATTAACCAAATTCTGTACCGCGCACCCGGACACAAAGAGTACTAATCGATTTTGAACCTCCGGTTCCATTGTTCGCAATCCGCCTCCGTAGGAACCTAATGGAGACACTACAACGTCATCGCGGCACCCCCGGGTTGAGGGGGAGGTGACGGGGCCGTACCGCAAGTCCAAATTTAGGAGACCGAACTTGATCCCAGACAAAACTCAGAGTGACCGCCGCACAGCGGATCGGTTCCCAATCGAGCGGGAGGTTCGCTACAAGGTCCTCAACAAGAAGAACTCCGACGAGATGGGCCTTGGCCAGACGGTCAACATGAGCAGCAACGGTGTGTACTTCACCACCGAGCACATCCTGCTTCCGGGCAAGCGCCTCGAACTCGCGATCAGTTGGCCGGCGCAACTAAATAACCAGACGGCGCTTAAGCTAGTGGCCCGGGGCCGGATCATCCGGTATGAGGAAGGACGCGCGGCAATGGAGATTCTGCAGTACGAGTTCCGCACGGCGAAATCCGCTGTAGCGTAACCCAATCGGCTACAGTAGTAGCCATGAAGAAGCGTCTGCTTCTGTTTGCCGCAATTCTTACGTTGGTGATCCTGCTGGCTCTGGTAGTTTGGCAGGGCTCATTCAACATGGGCAAGTTTGGTCCCTCTTCGACCGATCAGGTACTGCTGTTCTGGGCCATGAGCACGTTAGTCTTCCTGCTCATGGTGACGATGGCCTTCCTGCTCTTCCGCATCCTGATCAAGCTCTATATCGAGCGAAGTAAGGAGCGGGAAGGCTCCGGCATCAAAGCCAAGCTGGTGATGGGAGCCATGATCTTGAGCTTCCTGCCGGTCATTTTCATGGTGTTGTGGAGCTATCAGGTTCTTAACCTCAACATCAAGCAGTGGTTCAGCCGGCCGGCAGAAGGCGTCCGGCTGGAATTGATCGAGTTGGGCAGCTCGATCAAGGGCGAGTTTCAACTGCGGCTGAACGCGCAGGCGCATTGGCTGGCCAGCATTCCGGAAACGGAGGACTATGCCGCCGGGGGCGAACGCCCAGCCGCCGTATTCGATCGCTTCTGCGAGGTGAACGATATCGCGGAATCGTATATTCTCACCCAGCAGGCCGCCCGCCGTACGGTGTGCGCCTACGATAGCCGGGGCCGCGCCGAAAGCAGCAAGCCCTCCGTTCTCCGCGTCCCGTTAAAATCCGGCGCCACTCTCGTTCTGGCGGCCCTGTTGCCCATCGACCTCGAAACTACGGAACGGGACATTTCCCGCTACGTTGCCGACTACGATCAGCTCAGCATCAACCGGAAAGAGACGCGCCAACTCTATCTCACCTATCTCACGCTCATCACCCTGTTCATCCTTTTTGTGGCCGCCTGGGTGGCGCTCTTCCTCTCGCGCCAGATCACCGAGCCCATCACAGCATTGCTGACCGCCGCCCGCGAAGTCCGCGCCGGCAATCTGAACCACCGGGTCAAAGTCGGCGCCATCGACGAACTGGCCACGCTGGTACGCGCCTTTAATGAGATGACGCAGGCGCTCGAAACCTCTAGCCGCGAACTTGAAGCTCGGCGCCGCTTCACGGAGACGATTCTCGAGTCAATCCCCACCGGCGTGATCAGCGTGGCGCCGGACGGCCGCATTCAAACCGTGAATAGCGCCCTGCAACAAATGTTTCCGGGCACCCGCCTCTCCAGTTCGATGCGCCTCGAACATCTCTTCGGCCCCGAGGACGCCGCCGAACTCCGCTACTTGATGAACCGCGCCCGCCGCACCGGCGTCGCCTCCCGCCAGTTTGATCTTGCCCGACCGGACCGCACGTTGCACCTCTCCGTCACCGTCGCCCCCATCGACCAACGTGTCACCTCCGGATTCGTTCTCGTGCTCGAAGATACGAGCGAACTGCTCCGCGCCCAGAAGGCCGCCGCCTGGCACGAAGTCGCTCGCCGCATTGCCCACGAGATAAAGAACCCGCTGACGCCCATCGCCCTCAGCGCGGAACGGATCGCCCGGCACCTCGACAAGTCCCCTACATCGGCCGAATTCGCCCGCATCGTCCGGGAGTCCACGCGGACCATCGCCCACGAAGTGGAAAGCGTGAAGACGCTGGTGGATGAGTTCTCGCAGTTCGCCCGATTCCCCGCCGCGCAGCCGCAAGCGTCGGATCTGAACCAGATCATCGAAAACGCCTTGTCCGTATTCGCCGGCCGCCTGGGCGGCATCACCATCACAAAAGAGTTGACCGCCGGCCTGCCCCCCGTAAACCTCGACCAGGAACAGTTCAAGCGGGTCATCGTGAATCTGGTGGACAATGCCGCCGAGGCGATGGAGGGCGTGCCGCTGCGCCGACTGCTGGTCGCCACCGCCGCGCCCACACCCGAGACCGTCGAACTCACTATCGCCGACACCGGCTGCGGCATTTCGACCGACGACAAGGAAAAGCTGTTTCTGCCCTATTTCTCCACCAAGAACCGCGGAACGGGCTTAGGCCTGGCGATTGTGAACCACATTCTCGGCGACCATCAAGCGCAAATCCGTGTTGAAGACAACGAGCCGGCTGGTGCCCGATTTATCATTGAGATTCCGGCACTGGTGCCGGAAGAGGTCACTCCCCGCGCATGAAGCGCCATCATATTTTAGTAATCGACGATGAACCCGGAATCCGCGAAACGCTGTGCGCGGTTCTCGAAGACGAAGGTTACGTTGCCGAAGCAGCCGCCGACGGAGAGGCCGGACTCGCCCGCCTTGCGGAATATCCCTTCGACTGCGTCCTGCTTGATGTGTGGATGCCGGGGCTCGACGGCATGGACGTGCTGAACCGGATTGAGGAACGCCCCGAGGCCGAACGGCCGGCGGTGGTGATGATCTCCGGCCACGCGACGATTGAAACCGCAGTCCGCGCGACGAAAATGGGGGCGTTCGATTTCCTCGAAAAGCCGCTCACCATTGAGAAGGTCGTCGTCGTCGTGAAGAACTCGATTGAGCAGCGCCGCATGGCGATCGAACTCGGCCGCCTGGCGGAGCCGGCCGCGCGCTACCCGATCATCGGCGACAGCGTGCCGATGAAGGCCGTGCGGCAGCAGCTTTCGCTGATGGCGGCCACCAACGGCCGCGTCTTGATTTACGGTGAAAGCGGGACCGGCAAGGAACTGGTGGCGCATGCCATTCACGCGCTCAGTTCCCGGGCCAAAGAAGCGTTTGTCGAAGTAAACTGCGCGGCCATCCCGGAAGACCTGATTGAAAGCGAGCTGTTCGGCCACCGCCGCGGATCGTTCGCCGGCGCCAGTGAAGACAAGGTTGGCAAGATTCAAAAGGCGGATGGCGGCACGCTGTTCCTGGATGAGGTGGGCGACATGAGCCTGCGGACGCAGGCGAAAGTGCTGCGCGTTCTTGATGAACAGCGCGTCGAACCGCTCGGCGCCCACGAAAGCATCCACGTGGACTGCCGCGTGATGGCCGCGACAAACAAACAGCTTGAACAGGAGATCGACCGCGGCAATTTCCGCGAAGACCTGTTCTACCGGCTGAATGTTATTCCGTTCAATGTGCCGGCCCTGCGCGATCGGATCGAGGATGTCCCTCTTCTGGCCCGCCATTTTCTTCACGAGTTCACGACGGCCTACGGCCGGAAGGCAAAGGAACTGTCTCCGGAAGCTTTGGCGCTCTTGCAGGAGTACACTTGGCCCGGCAACGTGCGAGAGTTGCGCAACCTGATTGAGCGGATCGTGATTATGAACCCGCAGATGCGCATCGACGCCCGGCACATTCCGCTCCCGGCGAATCGACGCGCGCCGATAGAAACGTTCTCCAGCCTCCAGGAAGTTCGCGAAGCGGCCGAGCGCGAATACATTTTGAAGAAGCTCGAAGAAACGAAAGGCAACGTGAGCCGCACAGCGGAGTTGCTAGGTTTAGAGCGAAGTCACCTTTATCGAAAAATGAAGGCGCTCGGCATAGCTTTAAAGGATTAGTTTACGCGTATGATTTCTATGATGAGACGTTTCCTACCCCTCGTCGGCTTGGCGGGCCTTCTGGCCGCCACTGCCGCTGCGCAACCGGTTGTCACCGGCGCGCTGAACACTGCAAGCTATGCCCTCTCCGGCCTTCCCAACGGCGGACTCGCGCAAGGCTCCATGATCGCGATCTTCGGACGAAACCTGGGCCCGGCTGCGATAGCTCAGGCCTCCAGCTTTCCGCTGCCGAAAACCCTCGGCGGCACGTCTGCCCGTCTCAGCGCCGGGGGCTCCAACTATGATCTGATCCTGACGTATACGCTCGCTTCGCAGGTTGGGGCGATTATTCCGTCGAATACTCCCGTCGGCACCGCGCAGTTGACCGTTACCTACAACGGCCAGGCCAGCGCCAACTTCGCCGTGAATATCGTCCGTTCGAGCTTCGGCATTTTCACCTCGAACCAGGGCGGCAGCGGCCCGGCCATTGGGCAGAACTTCAACTCGCAGACCGATCAGCCTATCAACTCGATTCTGAGCGCCGCCCGCCCCGGCCAGACCATCACGCTTTGGGGCACCGGCCTAGGCCCCATTAGCGGCGATGACGCCGCTGGCGCCGCTCCCGGCGACCTCGGCACGGCCGTAGAAGTGCTGGTTGGCAACCGGCCGGCGACCATCCGCTATCGTGGTCGCTCCGGCTGCTGCGCCGGAGTCGACCAGATTGTGTTCGACGTTCCGTCCGGCATTGAGGGCTGCTATACGCCGCTGACCGTGAAGATCGGCAATATCGTCAGCAACTCCACTTACCTCGCCATCTCTCCCAACGGCGGCCGCTGCACCGCCGGCACACCGTTCACCGACGCCGACCTGCAGAAACTCCAGGGTGGCGGCACGCTGAGCATCGGCGCCATCAGCCTGAGCCGGATCTCCTCCAAGCTCTCGCTCGGTCCGCTGGGCACGCAGGAGATCAAGATCGATGCTGGCTCCGGTACGTTTATCCGCTACAACGCCGCCCAGATCGCCGCTTCTCAGTTCGCCGCCGAAGGCGCCCTGCCGTTAGGCAGCTGCATCACCTTCTCTGGTTCCGACCAAGCGACGGGTCTGCCGGACGATCCGATCGTCGGCACGACGCTCGACGCCGGTCCCAAACTTAACGTGACCGGGCCGTCCGGCACGCGAGAGATTTTAAAGGACGCTACGACCGGATCCTATTTCGCGACGTTCTCGACGGGCATTCCGAATATTCCCGGTCTGCCGAGCATTCCCGGTCTGCCGGGTGGCGGCGCCGGTCCGTTCCTGGATCCCGGTGCGTTTACCATTGACAACGGCAGCGGTGCCGTCGTCGGTGGCTTCCGCGCTCAATTAACCATTCCCGGCAACTTCGCGTGGAGCAATGAAGCGGCCGTGAATACCCTCAACCGGGCATCGGGCCAGGAGTTCACCTGGAGCGGCGCCGGTTCCGATTCCACTGTCGTCATCTTTGGTTTCTCGTTTGACGGTGTGGCCAAGGTCGGCGGCGGTTTCTACTGTCTCGAACGCGGCAGCGCAAACCGCTTCAACGTGCCGTCTTCGATTCTGCTCTCCCTGCCGCGCAACGTGGCGCCTCCGGGACAGGACGGCGATCTGGTGCCGACCGCGCAGGTGGGTGTCGGTATCAGCAGCAACCCCTCCCGGTTCACTGCCTCCAACCTCGACATCGGTGTGGCCGTCCACAGCGTCCTGTCGGTGAAAGGCGTGAACGTACAGTAATAACCCCAGCACGAGCCCGGCGGCGGCGGCACCCTGCCCCGCCGGGCCAGCTACACTGGGTAGTTACCCAATGGACCATCCCCTCTCGGCCCTCCTGGCCGGGCCGCTTGCCGGTCTCCTTCTCGTTCTCCTCCTTCCCGCCGCTTTTTCCCGGATCATTGCCCTGACCGTTGCCGCAGCCGAACTAGCGGTGGCGCTCTCGCTGATTCCCCCTTTCGACCCGGCGCAGGGCCGGCAGTTCCTCGAACAAGCCGCCTGGATCCCTTCGTTCGGCGCGCAGTATCTGCTCGGAGTCGACGGAATGAGTCTGGCCTTTGTCCTGCTCACCACCAGCATCTGCTTCCTAACCCTGCTGCTCCCGTCGCGGGATCGCGCCTTTTACGCCTGGTTCCTTTTACTCGAAGCCGCCGTGCTCGGCAGCTTTGTTGCGCTCGACCTGCTCCTGTTTTTCTTCTGCTTCGAGATCGTGCTGATCCCGATGTACTTCTTAATCGCGGGCTACGGCGGCGAACGCGCACCACAAGCGGCGATGAAGTTTCTGATCTACACCGTGCTGGGTTCGGTAGTGCTCCTCGTCGGCATTCTGGCGCTGCATCATCAGTATTTCCTGCTCACGCAGCAACGGACGTTTGCGCTCGCCACACTCACGGCCACGCCGGTCCCCCTCGACGCCCAGCGCTGGCTCTTCTGGGCCTTCTTCGCCGGCTTCGCCATCAAGATCCCGATGTTCCCGTTCCATACCTGGCTGCCCGACGCCCATACCGAGGCACCCACGGCCGGCTCCGTCGTGCTGGCCGCCCTGTTGCTGAAACTCGGCACGTACGGCCTCTTCCGGTTCTCCGTCCCCTTATTCCCGGACGCCGCCCGCGAATCCGCCGGCATCATGGCGGCGCTCTCTCTGATCGCCATTCTCTATGGCGCCTTCGTTTGCCTCATGCAGACTGACTGGAAGCGTCTCATCGCCTACTCCTCCATCAGCCACATGGGCTTCTGCACGCTGGGTCTGTTCGCCTTCACGCCCAATGCTCTGGCCGGCTCCCTATTGCAGCAGGTGAATCACGGCCTCGCCAGCGCTCTGCTTTTCCTACTTGTCGGCGCGGTGTACGATCGCCACGGCTCGCGGGCCATCGCCAAGTACGGCGGGCTCGGCCGGACGATGCCTGTCTTTGGCGGCATCTTCCTCGTCGCGATTCTGAGTTCGATGGGCATGCCGCCGCTGAACGGGTTCGTCGGAGAAGTGGCGATTCTGCAAGGCGTCTACCCGGTCTCGCTCTGGTGGGCCGCCGGCGCAGTGAGCGGCATCCTGCTCGGCGCGGCCTATCTGCTCTGGCTCTATCAGCGCACGATGCTTGGCGAAACGAAACCGATGGGGACCGTGGATCTCAACCCGCTCGAAATAGCGATCATGACGCCGTTCGTCATCGGCATCTTCTGGATTGGCCTCCAGCCCGGTCCGCTGCTCGGCTGGTTCGCACAGCCGGTCAGCGCGATTCTCGGGTCCCGCTGATCTGCACCAGGTCGTCCTTGGGCGGGGGCGGCGGCGCCTGCGGCTTCAGCCAGCGGCCGGGCAGCTTCGTCAGGTAGACGAGGCGTTCGACAGCCGGCAACAGCTTCCGCACCGTGCGGCCGTGAAACAGCAGGCTGCCGGCTACCAGCAGCGGATGGGGAATCGTGGTGCAGCATCGGGCGCAGATGTCGATCTCGCCCGCGCGGCCCTGCTTGTGCAGCCGCCGCATCCGCTGCATCTCCGGGGCATTGAAAATCGCCGGCAGGTCTTCCTTGCCGATATTGCCGAGCGGCTTGCCGTCCAGCATGTAGCTCTGGCAGCAGGGATAGACGTCCCCGTTATGCTTCACATACATCGCCCCACGCCATAGATAGTGGCACGGATGCCCCCAATCGGCGGCGGCGTGGCCGGCCTCGGGCCGCATCAGGTTGGTCTCATCGGCCTTCACCCGAACCTGATCCACGCCGGGCACAGCAGACCAGAAGCGCATGAAGTCGTCCACCTCGTTCCAGTTCTTCTCCATGCGCACCATCTGCACGACCACTTGAATCCTGGCCCCGGTCTCGTGCTTGCGGCGGCAGAAGTGAAGGAAGTTGTCGCGAACACGTTCGAACTTAGCGCCCTTGCGGTAGAACTCGAAGCTCTCTTTGGTGGACCCATCGAAGCTCAGCGTGATGTGTTCGAGGGTGCTCTTCAGGATCCGCTCGGTGGACTCGGCGTCGAGCAGCGTGCCATTGGTCGACAGGAGCGTATACACCTGATGGCGGTCGCAATACTCGATGCGTTCAAAAATCTTAGGATCCAAAAACGGCTCGCCGAGCCCGATCAGCATCATATGCTCGCCGGTCTGTCCGGCCTCCTGCACCAGCCGCTCAAAGATCTCGCCAGTCATATCTTCTTTCGGCTGCTTGTGCGTCTCTCGCGGGCACATGGGGCAGTAGAGGTTGCACTTCGCCGTGGTCTCGACGATGTACTCGACGGGCAGCGCGTTCACGCGCTCCTGGCCGCGCAGATAGGCCCCCAGCAATTTCGCGCGATTCCAGATCCGCATCTCCTTCCATTATTGCAGCGGAATGGCGGTCGTTCGCATCTCTATAGCGTGATTCTCGAACACCGCGTTCGCGCGCTGAATGACGCTCCCGTTCGCACGGCCGGCGCTGAGTACGTCCTCTACTGGTGCCAGATGAACCGCCGGGTGGAATCTAACCATGCCCTGCTCTACGCTGTCGAGAAAGCGAACGAGTTGGGCCTGCCGGTGCTGGTGTACGAGGGCCTTACTTACTCCTATCCTCACGCGAATGACCGGATCCATACCTTCGTCGTCGCGAACGTGCCGGAGACGCAGCAGGCGCTCGATGCGTTAGGTATCGGCTACTGTTTCTACCTCCGCAAACGGCCGGAGGAGCCCAACGACACCGTTTATCAACTCGCCTCGCGGGCGGCACTCCTGGTCACCGACGACTACCCCACCTTCATCGCATCCTGGCATAACTCCTCCGTGCCCGCCAAACTCGGGTTGGCCTATCACGCTGTCGATTCCAGTTGCATCATCCCGATGAACCGCTTTGAAAAGCGGGAATGGGCCGCCTACTCGATGCGCCCGAAAGTGAAGCGCATGTTGGCGGACCATTTGGCGCCCGTGCCGCCGCTGCGGCCGCTGCATCGGTGGACCGCCCCCCGGCCCCAGTGGCATGTCGAAGTGACGCCGGAGAACGTCGCGGCCCTGGTGGCCGCATGCGCAATCGACCACTCCACTCCGCCGTCGATCGCCTTCGCCGGAGGCCGCGCCGCCGCAGAACGGTCGCTGCAGCGCTTTCTAGTGGACCGGCTGAGCCGCTATGCCCGCGACAAGAACTCACCGTCCAACCAAGTGACCAGTGAGCTCTCGCCCTACCTGCATTTCGGCATGATCAGTTCGCTCGAAGTGGCCTTGGCCGTCGAAGGCTACGCGGCCGAGCACAAGCTGATCGCCGTCGAGTTTCTCGAAGAGCTGGTCGTCCGCCGGGAACTCGCCTTCAATTTCACTCGCTTCACGCCGAACTACGATCAACTGGAGTGCCTGCCGGATTGGGCTCAGAAGACTTTGGCCAAACACGCCGCCGACCGCCGCGACTTCGTTTACACCGAAGAACAGTTCCTACAGGCCCAGACGCACGACGCGCTCTGGAACGCCTGTCAGCAGGAGATGCGGCTGCGCGGCAAGATCCACGGCTATTACCGGATGTACTGGGGTAAGAAGATCATCGAGTGGTCGGCCACCCACGCCGACGCGCTTCGTACGATGATTAAGAGCCACGATATCTACGCACTCGACGGTCGCGACCCGAATACCTACACAGGCATCCTCTGGTGTTTTGGCCTGCACGACCGGCCTTGGCAAGAGCGCAGCGTTTTTGGCATGATTCGATTTATGTCGCTCGACGGGATGAAACGAAAGACCGACGTCGACTCCTATCTCCGCGATATCGCCTATATGTTACGAACCGGGCAGGATGCGGCCCCAGGACCCTTGCTCTTATGATGCTGACCATCTCCGGCGCCACGGGCTTCATCGGCCGGCGCCTCTTGAAACTGTTTCCCGCCGAGCAACATTCGCTCATTGTGCTGGCGCGCAAGAATCCGGAATTGAATCCCCTGATTCACTACGGCCACTGGGACCCGGTCGCGGCCGAGCCCAGCCGGGAACTGCTGGAGCGGGCGGACGCCGTAATTCATCTGGCGGGAGAACCCGTTTCGCAGCGATGGACCCCGGAGGTGAAGAAACGGATTCGCGATTCCCGCATTCTGGGCACTCGCCATCTCGTCTCCGCCATTGGCGGGCTGCGGCACCGGCCGAAGACGCTGGTCTGCGCCTCCGCCGTCGGCATCTACGGCGACCGGGGCGACGAAGTGCTGACGGAGAATGCGAAACCGGCCTCCGGCTTCCTTCCTGACGTTTGCGCCGATTGGGAAGCCGAAGCCGACAAGGCGCAGGAGCATGGTGTACGCGTCGTGAAGATCCGCATCGGCATCGTCCTTGGCGCTGATGGCGGCGCACTGGCGGCGATGGCGCCCCTGTTTCGCTGGGGCCTCGGCGGGGTGCTCGGTAGCGGCAAACAGTGGATGAGTTGGATCCACCTCGACGACCTGACGCGGATGATTCAGTTCGCGATAGAGAACGAATCACTCTCCGGCGTCGTGAACGGCGTGGCGCCAAACCCGGTCCCCAATGCTGAGTTTACCCGGCAGTTGGCCGGGGCGCTGCATCGGCCGGCGTTTCTTCCCGCGCCCGAATTTGCCGTAAAGCTATTATATGGCGAAATGGCTCAGATCCTGTTCGAGTCACAACGCGTGCAGCCCAAGGCTGCACAGGCCGCTGGGTTCGATTTCCGATATTGTGAACTTCGTCCGGCTTTGGACGCCATTTACTCCTAGCGCATGCTATTCTGAAGGGGATATGGCAATTCCGAACGTTAAGCGCTTCCGCATCTCTAGCCCCGATGGTCTCAACACGGCGACCCTCATGGCCGTTGTCCCGAAGGGCACGGACCACGACACTTTCTTGAAAGACGCCTCCGCCCGCTTCGACTGGAAGTCTTGGACCGACCAGAAAGCGTCGCTCACCAAGGTCCGTGTCGGTCAGCAGAAACAGAAGAAGGCGAAGTAGTTTTTTCGCTCTCGCGACATTGCAAAAAGCCCCGCGTCAGCGGGGCTTTTTGCGTTGGCTGTTACGGGTTCACCGCGCGCAGCGCGCGAATGGCACGTAGGGCCTCTCTGGCCACCTCAGTGTCCGGATCCTTCGACAGGCTTTCGAGCATCGCCTCGCTATCCCGGCTCCCGCTGCGGCCTAGGATCATCGACAGGCTGAGCTTTTCCTGTTTCGTGGCGGTGGGGAAAACCGGCGCGATGGCAGCCCGAACGGGTTCGTTTCGCACAAGCTCAATCAGATACGCCTCAGCGATTCCCTTCCACGCTTTTTGGTTCAGCGTGTTCACGAGATAACGCAGAGGGTCGAATTCACCCATTGCGATCTCCCCCAGCGATGCCGCGCCAAACGCCTGCGCCAGCCGCGCCCGCATCTTCGTCTCCCCTTCAAACTTGGCGTGCAACAGTTCGCGGTCGTCGGCCCGGCCGAGGCGCGCTAATCCTTCGGCCGCGGCGGCCCGCAGCAACTCGTCGGCGGACTCCAACTGGGCGGTGAACAACGGGCGGGACGCCTCAGACGGGATCTGCGAGAGGGCCGCGAGAGCAGCCCCGCGGACCTTGTCGTTGCGGGCTCTCTCATAAGCTTCGCGGAGCGGAGAAACCGATTCCGGGTTCTTCAAGATGCCTACGGTCTCAAGAGCGGCCAGTTGCACCTTTTCGTCGAGGTCTCGCAGAAGGTAGTGAATCTTGGGGGCAACGCTGACGTCGCGAATCTTCTCAAAGGCAACGAGCGCCTCGTAGATCACTTGGCTATCCTTTGAGGCTAGCCCCGCGACAAGATCGTCGATTGCGCCGCGGCCGCGAAGCACTCCGATAGCCCGGGCGGCATTGGCCCGGGCCGGCAGGGGTCCGCTCCCACTGACGAGCTTACCGAGCGCCGCCACAATCTCCGGCCTCGCTTCGACGTGCGCGGGCACTATCTGGTCGTTCGAATCGGTCCACCGGCTCACCAGACGCGTACCGGCGCGCTTCACGGACCCGCTGAGCCCACGCTCCCAGTAGCCGGGCAGGTAGAAATTCACCACGCCGTCGGTGGCGCGAATCTGAATCTCTTCGTCGCTATCGGCCAGGGCCTGCGTCAACGGCTCGAGCGAACCGGGTCCGCCGATGCGCACCATCGTCTCAACCACGGAGCGGCGAACTTCCACGTCCGGGTCCTGAGCGTAGGGCAGCAGCTTCGGAATCCCCGCGGGGCCCTCTTTGGCCAGCGACTTGACGTACTTCTGGCGTTCTTTGGGCGTCGAAGCTTGCGCCAGCAGCAGGGCTGGGCACAGGAGGGCAATCATCGCGATGCGCATTCCTATAGGACGGCTCGCGCGCTCCAAAAGTCTATCGAATAAATTCGAGTTGGACGCGATTGGGGATCAAACCGATCTCGTGGCCCATATCGAGCAGTTGCTGGGCGGCTTTCGGAATCTCTTCGCCTGCATCCACCGTGTAGTGGTTCACGTACATACCCACGAATTTCGCCGCCAAGTCGGGCTCCATATCGCGGGCAAACTGCATGGCGTAAGAGAGTGCTTCCTCGTGATTGTCGAGGGCGTATTGAATACTCTCCCGCATCAGGCGGCAGCTTTCCGTCCGTACTTCGGGAGAGAGGTCACGGCGCAACACGTTGCAGCCAAGCGGCAGCGGCATGTTGTACGTCTTCTTCCACCATTTGCCGAGCTCGAGAATTTGATGGAATCCGCCCCTGGAGTAGGTTAGCTGAGCCTCGTGGATCACAAGACCCGCGTCAGCGGCGCCATCCTTCACGACATCGAGAACTTTGTCGAAGGGAACTTCCACGGGAATAAAATCCGGCTGGAAGATGCTCAGCGTCAGAAACGCCGTCGTCATTTTGCCAGGGATCGCGATCCGTTTGCCCTTCAAGTCCGCAGGCGCCATCGGATGGTTCGAGACAATCATCGGGCCGTATCCGTCGCCCACGCTTGATCCGGAGGCCATCACGAAGTACTTATCCGCTACGTACGGATAAGCGTGATAGGAAATGGCGGTCAATTCGTACTCGCCGACCATCGCCTTCCGGTTCAGGGTCTGAATGTCGTCCAAGACGTGCTTGAAGTTCACAAACTTGGAACGAATCTTCTTCGTTGCCAAGCCATAGAACATATAGGCATCATCCGAGTCCGGGCTGTGCGCGCAAACAACGTCCGTAACGGCCATAGGGAACCTCCACTATAGCAAATGGCTGGTTTACCCTACGGGATTATTCCGCCTGCGCCGCCAATTCCAGCAGCGCGGGATGAATGTATTCGAGAGACTCCTCAAGGGCAGCCAAACCGCCTTTGGCTTGGTCCATCTCCTTGCTCCGCCCCATCAATTCCAGCGCGAACGCCGCATGATAAGCGGCATCAGCGCCGAAGTTCGAAACCGACCCCTTCAGACTATGTGCCGCCCGTTGCAGGGCGTCGGCATCTCCTGCCGAAACGGCGGCACGGATCTGCGCAACCAAAGCAGGATACTCCTCGAGGAAAAGCTGGGCGACTTCCCGAAGGAGTTCTTCATCGCCACCGAGCCGGTCGAGGGCCACGGCACTATTCAGGCGAGCAAGTTGAGACGTGAATTGCACACAAAACTCCTCAGAACTCCGATAACTTCCGACTGGCAACAGGTTTTCCGTTGCCCACTATTTCATTTCGTCCCATCGTGATGATTTTTGAACATATTCGGTGAGAGCACAAGCCCCACCGTAACGGAAAGCTGACGGATGGCGAACAGTTGGCATGAACCTTCTGCTTCCTCTCCTTACGCTGGCTATTGCCGGATCGGCCTTGGCCGCTCCCCCGGCCGTCGGGCAGACCGCTCCCGACTTCACGCTCTCTTCGCTCGACGCCAGTCCAACCAAACTCACTTCCGTTCTGGCCAACGGACCGGTGGCCCTGATTGTCCTCCGCGGCTTTCCCGGCTATCAATGCCCGCTCTGCAACCGCCAGGTACAAGACCTGATTCAGAACGCCGATGGGTTCGCCAAAGCCGACCTTCGGGTTGTGCTGGTCTATCCCGGCCCCGCCGCCGACCTCACTAAACGCGCCGAAGAGTTCACCGCCGACAAGAAACTGCCCGCGCATTTCACCATGCTGCTGGATCCGGACTACACCTTCACCAAGCAGTACGACCTGCGCTGGGAAGCCAAGAACGAAACCGCCTATCCCTCGGCGTTCCTGATCGACCGCACCGGCAAGATCACCTTCGCCAAGATCAGCAACTCCCACGGTGGTCGCGCCTCGGCCAAGGAACTGCTTACTGCGGCGGCTCCTCAGTAGGATCCACCAGCCGATCGACCGCCATCGAATAGATCACCATCTTGCCATGGCGGTCCGTCTGGAAGAAGATTCGTTGCGAATTCGGCGCGAACGTCGGATTCGCCAACCGGGGATCTGAGCACTTGTGCTCACAGACCGTGAGTTCGCGCCGCACCGTCCGCAGCAACAGCAACAGTGTCGGCTGCGCCTTGCTGCCGCTGGCCCCCAGAAACACCGAAGCGTCGCCATTCGGCGCGAAGCGAACAAACTGGCTGGTCTTCGACAGAAGCACGTCCCCGTTCGAATCCGGAGCAATTTCGCGCATCTCGTTCAACCGACCCTCGCCTTCCGGCTTGTGCAGATACAGAAGCGCCCGGCCATCCGGAGCCCACTGCGCTTCGAGCACCTGGCCCGGCGGCGTCTTCAACTCCCGATTCTCGCGGCCATCGAAGCTCGCCAGCCAAAGGGCGCCATCCCGAACGTAGAAGAGCCCGGCGCGCCTGGGACGGACCCCCACTTCCGTCAGAGTCCCTTCGAATTCGGCCACCGTTTGCGGATCCGGCTTGCCGGTGGCCAAAAACCGAAGCCGCGTCCGGCCGCCCGACTTTTCGGCGTATACGGCGTTGAACCCATCTTCGGAGACGCTGAGCTTTCGCGCACTCTCCGTCAACTCCGCGAGTTGCCGCTCCCGCAGACTGCCCAGACTGATCTGCAGCAACCGGCGGCCATCAATCGCGTACAGCCAGCGATCGTTGCCGGCCAAAGTCATCGTCTCCGGCTCAAGCGCCGTCAGCTCGGTCAACTGCCGCGTCTTCCCGGTCTTGATATCGATCCGGTAGGCCTGCACCCCCTGGCCGCGATCCGATCCGCAAATCAGAAAGTCGGCGCGCTTCGACACCGTGCGGCCCGTATTCGAGGGCAGAATACTCTCATGGTCGGGACTGGTAAGACGGATAACCTCAAACTCCGTCGTCGGATCGAGGAACCGTTGCCGGTCGCCCTCCGCCTGCTGACCTTTGCCCGTAGCGGCGAGGATGGGCCGCGCGCTCATCAGGGCGAGGAACGCGCGGCGAGGAAACATGCTTCCAGTCTAGCGTGGCTTACTTGGTATGGCTTGCTTGCACGTGGTCACCCAGCAAATCGTAACCAAAGTCACCAGCAAAATCGCGCCAAACCGAGTGGACGTGATTGTTGTCGTTCTGCGTGTTGTCGTATTCAATCAGGAACGTCGGCCCCTGCACGCGATAGTAGTGGCCTTCACCCTTACCCGCCGTACCGGCCCAGGCAAAGTACAGGTTGTTGCCAGCAGCTTTGATCTGCGCGGCGCGGGTAGCCGCCGCCTGCTCCGGAGCGTTCGAGGCGTATTCGTCCAGCAACGCCGCCAACAGCTCCCGCTGCTTCGCCGTCATCTTCGTGGCAGAGAGGCCGTTGGGCTGGCCCTTCAACGAGGCCTTGCGGTCCGCCATGGTGAAGATGTCTTTGTAAGCCGTCTCCGACACAACCGCCGTCTTTAATTGCTCGGGAGTCAACGCGACGCGCAAAGCGCGGCCCAGATCTTCTTCCCGGCCCAAGACCCGCAGACCCTTCCGCGGCCCTTCCTTGATCTCGGCCGGATTGGTACCGAAGAACATCGGGCTCGACGCAACGCGGTTCTTGACAATCGTCCAGTTCAAAGCCAAGTGGTGCCCTTCCACGCGGTAAGCCCAAGTGCCGTTCTCGGACGGTGTGCCGAAGATGGAGAAGAAATACTGCTCGGGATCCCGGCGGCCGGTCGTATCTTTTTCCAACTGCCGCAGAATATCTTCGAGGCTCATGATGCTCGTGGCTTTGATGTAGCCCTGTTGCGACAGGCCGGCGCTCAACAGAGCATGCGCCAGGGCGCGCTGTTCATGGCCCATTTGCTTCAGCGGCAGACCCTTGCGGACTTTCGGGATGAAGTGCCAGTTCAGGCGTTCATCATCTTCAAACGAGAAGACCGCTTTACTGCGCTGGTCGGAGGACAAGGAAGCCAGGAACGCAGTCGCGGTGTCGGACATGACGCGCGGCGTCTGCGTCCGATAGGCGGCGGCAACAAGCAGGAGTGCCGCGCCGGAGGCGGCGAATAATCGCAGGTGGTTCGAATTCATCTCAAGAGGGCCCTTCTACAACCCTCGATGATTCTATTAGAAAGGGAGGTCCTTTTGCACGGTGGGACTCAACACCAAAGACTTGGCGAGATATTTGTAGGGATTCACCGGCGCCCCGCCTTGCCGTACTTCATAGTGCAGATGTGGCGAAGTCGCCCGGCCCGTGCCGCCACTCCGCGCAATCGTCTGCCCCCGGCGCACTTCCTGGCCGGGGATAACCTCAAACGACGACAGATGCGCGTAGTAGGTCTCGACACCTCCACCGTGCGAGATAACGATCAGCTTGCCATAGGCCCCGTTCCATTGCGCTGTCTTCACAATGCCGTCCGCCGCCACTTTGATTGGGGTTCCAGTCGCGCACGAAATATCGACGCCCGAATGGAACGCGGAACCGCCGGTGAATGGATCAGAACGAGAGCCGAACGAGCTCAACAAGCGGCCATTGGTCGGCCAGATACTCGGAACCACGTTCTGCTGCCACATCTGATTAATCCGGCGGGTAGCCGGATTGAACAGCCTTGTCGAGCGCAACAAGTCGTACTGCTCGATTGATTCCTGGAAGGTGGGCATCAACTTGCCCTCCGCCGCCACCGACTGCGGACCGGCCATCCGTTCCTTGATCCCGTAGGCCATCGAAACTTCCGACGCCAACATCTGCAACGTAGCGAGCTGTTCCTTCGTCTGTTCGGTAGAGCGTTGCAGATCCTGATACCGCTTCTGCAGCGTGGAAACCTCGTCCCGTAAGTTGTTGTAGTTCGTAACCTTCCATGCCATTCTCGCGTAGGAAGTGATGAACCCGGTCACCGTAAAGCAACCGATCACCGCCAAGGTCAGAACGGTATACAGAACCGTATGAGAGAGGTGAACCCGGCGCAGACGGCCGTGGACGGAGTGGGCTATTACGACAACAAAATGTGGCTGTTTCATGCTCGATCAGGCTTCGGACGCATGAGACACGCTTGGGTTGTGATGACCCAGGACGTGTGTCGCATTTCCGACCGTATCATCGTTCCGCCTCCCCCGTCAAGACAAAAGCTATAGTCTCGCCGGCCAACCAGGTGCAGTTGGCGGCAGGAAATCGTACGTCTTCTCCATCCATTCGCCCAGTTTTTTCTGTAGATCCAGCCGCACCGCTGTGTGCGCCGGGCTGTCGGCCAGATTGTGGAACTCGTCAGGGTCGGCGCGTAAATCGTATAGTTCCACCATCGGACGCACCGGTTGCACCAGCCGGCCATGGGCGGAGGAAAGCTTTCCCCTCCGCGCCAGATCCAGGTAGCTCTTCCATGTCAAGCTGTCGGCGAGGTCCCATGCCGGCCGGTACGGAAAATGCGGCGCCGCATTAAACATTAGTTTGTATTGCTCTGTCCGGATACTGCGGATGGGATCGAAATTGTCGTGCCAGTTGCGCGCGCTTAAGACTGCCTCCCGCTTCTGATAGCTTGAGCCATTCAGCAACCCTCGGAAACTGTGCCCCTGCATTTTGGCCGGCACCGGCGCGCCAGCAAGATCAAGCCACGTCTCCGGCAGGTCCACGTGCGAGATCAGTTCCGGACGCACCACACCCTGCGCCTTGCCCGGCCAGTGCACGATCAACGGCACGTGAAGACCGGGGTCATAGCAGGTGCCCTTCGCCCCCGGGAATGGCATGCCGTTGTCCCCGGTAAAGAAAACGATCGTGTTCTCGGCCAACCCGCGAGACGCCAGCAGGTCCAGGACTTCGCCGCACTCAGCATCCATCCGCGCGATGAAGTCTGCATACATCCCCAGGTCTTCGCGAATCTCCGGGGTATCCGGCAGGAACTTCGGCACTCGGACTTTCGACCGGTCATGCGGCGGATCGAACGCCTTCGGCACATACGGCCGGTGCGGATCCGTAAAGCCGACGTGCAGAAAAAACGGCTTGTTCGCCGGCCGCTGATCGAAGAACTCAACGAACCGGGCGTTCTTGCTGGCGCGGTAGAAATCGAAACGCCGGTTAAATTCGTCGCCCTGGTGGACCTTTCGAAAGCCACCCGTATGGTAGCCCCGCTCCTTTAGCGACTCGAGGAAGGTCTTCTCCCACGGCGGCATCGGCGTATGCAGTCGCGACGTTCCCGTCGTATGGGCGGTGCATCCAGTGAAAATCGCGGAACGGTTCGGGCTGCACTGCGGCGAGGTGACGAAGCAATTGGTGAACCGGACGCCACGCGCGGCCAGACGATCCAGGTTTGGAGTATGGATGGACGCGTTGCCGTAGCATCCCAAATCAGCGGCCGTATGGTCATCGGAAAACAGAAAAACGATGTTGGGCGGTGGAGCAGGCGCCTGCGCCATGGCCGCCGTCATACTGAAAAACCCACGCCGTGTTAGACCGCTCATCAGCGAACAGGATAGCGTAGTACGATGCAGATCGATCTCACCGGCCGGAACGCTATCGTCACTGGCGGCGCGAACGGCATTGGCCGCGCGATGGCGCAAACGCTCACCGCCTGTGGCGCCCAAGTTACTATCTTTGACCTCGATTCCGCTCCGCCCGTCGACGTTACGGACCGCACGAGCCTGGACGCCGCCTTCTCCGCCGGCCCCGCACCAGATATCGTGATGATCAACGCCGGCACAGCCTTCATCCGGCCGATCCCCGAGACCACCCGCGAAGTCTGGGACAAGACCATCGCGCTGAACCTCACCGCCGCGTTCGAAACCCTGCAGGCCGCCGCCGCCCGCATGCGCGCAGCCGGCAAGCCAGGCGCCATCGTCCTCACCGCCTCCACCAACTCCTACGACGGCGAGGAGAACCTCATCGCTTATAACGCGACTAAAGCTGGCGTGCTCGGCATCGTCCACACCGCGGCGAATGAACTCGGGCCGTATGGCATCCGCGTCAACGCCGTTAACCCCGGCCTTATCCGCACGCGCTTGACGGCGGACTCCTTCAACACAGACACCGTAATCAAGGAGTATTTCCGCGCCATCCCGATGGGGCGGGGCGGAGAACCGGACGAGGTAGCCAAAGCGGCAGTCTTCCTGGCCAGCGACTGGGCCAGCTACATCACGGGCGCGACGCTGCTCGTCGACGGCGGCCAGATGGCGTGTAAGTTCGGCCCCTGGCGCGATAGCGAAGCCGAGTTCAGCGACGGACGCTGGCGGCGCCGTTAACGCGGATACAGCGGCGAATACTGCACCATCTTTTCGCGGGTGGCGAGTTTGCCGCCCTTCACCCAGGCGTCGCCACGGGCTTCGAGATGGGCAATCATACGACCGCGCCACAGGCGCAACTGCGCGGCATCGTCCGTGCGGTTGCGGAGTTCAGCGCGGTCCTTCGTCAAATCGAAAAGCTGCTCTTCGCCCGTGAACCCATGGAAGATGTACTTCCAGCGGCCATCGGTCAACGCGGTCCACTGGTTCGCGTTGTCGTAGCAGACGCCGTGTTCGAGGTCGATCCACTCGCGCCAGCCCTCCGTTTTCCCCCGCACCAGATCGAGCATCGAACGGCCGTCAATCGGGCGCAAGGGTGTGGCCTCCGCCGCGGCGAGCACCGTGGGCAACAAGTCGCGCAGTTCGACTGGCTGCACCATCGTCTGCCCTTTCGGCGCACCCGGCAGCCGGATGATCATCGGCACCCGAGCCGAGCCTTCATAGGCGTATGACTTGCGCCAGAGATGGTGGTCGCCAAGCATGTCTCCATGGTCGGAGAGATAGACGATCATCGTGCTCTCGGCGAGGCCGCGCTTCTCAAGCGCCTCGACAATGCGGCCAATCTGTTCATCAATGAACGACACCGAGGCCCAATACCCCTGCCGCGATTCGCGCACGGTGGCAGCGCCCATGTCGCCTCGCCAAATGTCGTTCTTCTCTGTGTTGCGAGCACGGTGCCGGTCGGCCCAGGGCGCGACGTCGGCGGCCGGCAATGGCCGGTCCTTGTAGAAATCCATCCATCGCTGCGGCGGGTCATAAGGGCTATGCGGCCGCGCGAACGACACCTTCAAGAAGAACGGCTCCGGCCGCTGATAGCCTTCGAGAAAGTTCACGGCGCAGTCGGCGGTCCAGCGGGTGGGATGTAATCGTTCCGGCAGTACGTACGGTTTGGCGTTGTAGTCGTTGAAGCCTACGCCGGTGGCGTCGGGGTTCAGCAGCGGCGCTTGCGAGGAAAACCAGCTCCGGTAGTCGCTGCGAAATTCCGGGTTTTCCACTCGGCCGCTCTCATCGAGCAGAACCATCTGAAAGCCGTGCGAATTACGCTGCGGGGCGTAATGCAATTTCCCGATGGCGGCCGTGAAGTAGCCCAGGTCGTTCATCGCCCGCGGCATCTCGTACGCATACTTTGGCGCCACGCGTCCGTAGGCCAGCATGCCGTGGTTCCACGGCGAAAGGCCCGTCAACAGGCAGGCGCGCGCCGGGGTGCAGGTGGGCGTAGAGGAATAGGCGTTCGTGAAGCGGGTCCCCTCGGCCGCCAAACTGTCGAGGTTCGGCGTGTGCGCGCTGCCGCTCAAGCAGTCCGCCCGGTGCTGATCCGCCATCAGGAACAGGACGTTCCTCCGCCCCGCCACTCGCTGGAATAGCGCTGGCGCTGCCAACAGTTCCCGTCGCGAAATCATACGTCAATCCCCTCCACCACGGCTTCAATCGTTGAAGGCGCATTGCCCTCGAATCGATTATTCACGAAGATGTACGCTGGCTGTTCCATCCCTAACGACCGCTGAATCAACGCCCGAAGCGCATCGCGCGATTCAAAGTTCGGATCCTGAATCTTCTCGTACGGCGAGAAGCTTTTCACGGCCTCCTCGTACGCGCGCCCCTGGCGCAGCAGGGCGCGAACGACCGTGAAGTCGGCAGTATAAGCATCCGGCAGAGCCGTCTGCGCCGGCAGGTCCGGCATGCGCGTCCAGGCATTGAAGATATGGCCGGCGCCGCGTTCGTGCAGTGCGTCGAAATAGTCGCGCGTCAGGAATTCGGCGTTGCGGAGTTCGATCGCATAGCGCGGCCCCTCCGGCAACTTGTCGAGAAAGGGAACCAGCTTCTCGAGAAACGCATCCACATCCGGCATCGTCTTGCGCGACATCTGGCCGAACTCAAAGATCAATACGATCACCCGGTTGCCGTACGGCCGCAGCATCTCCAGGAACAGTTGCCGGAACAGATCGAAATCGAGAAAGTTCGGGTTCTCCTGCCCCGCCCGCCGGCCATACCGTGCATGCGCCGGGAACACCTTTGCGGTGATCTCTTCGGGCACCTTGAACGCAAAGCGCAGCGACGAAGGCGAACTGCCAAATAGCTTGCGCCAATACTCCTCAGAAGGAAACTGGTAAAAACTGAAATCCCCGCAAACGATGGGAAATGTTTCGGCGTACTCTTCAAGACACGTGTCCTCGAACTTCCTGGCCGAGAACTTGCCCCGAGTAAAGTAGCGGTCCGGCGTGTAGATCTGCCCTAGCCAGCCTTCGTACTTCCACGAACTCGTCCCAATTAGAATGCCGCGCTCGGCCAACCGGGCCAGCTTCTGGGCCAGCTTCGCCGGCTCAGCGGCAAACAGAGAGAGATTGCTTACCAAGCCCGTGCCGTGCGATACCCGTACGGGTCCGCTCCCGCCTCAATCGTCCCGCCGGGCGCGTAGCGGATAATCACCGGCGCCGATCCGCTGGCCCACTTCGATCGCGAACTCACTTGGTGGCCGCGCTGCGCCAACTGCTGCACGATGCTCGGCGAAATGCGCTCATCGAGCATCAAGTCGCCAGGACTCATCGCGTGATTGTCGAAGCTTGAAACCAGGTGCCGCGTCTGCAGCCGCGGCGCTTCGACTGCCGCCTGCGCGTTCATGCCGAAGTCAACGACGTTGAGGAACAACTGAAGCAGAGCTTGATCCTGGTTGTCTCCGCCGGGCGTCGACAACGCCAGGAACGGCTTGCCGTCGCGAGTCACAATCGTCGGGCTCAGCGTCACCCGCGGCCGCTTGCCGCCGGCGAGTTCGTTCGGGTGGCCTTCAATCAGCAGAAAGCTCTGCGCCCGTTGCGTCAACGGAATGCCGGTGTCGCCGGCAACCACGGAGGGAAGCCACGAACCCGAGGGCGTCACCGAAAAGATGATGCCATCCGCATCGGCGGCGGTGACGCACGTAGTGTCGCGCGCCATCAGTTCATCGTCGATCTTGTGATAAACCATCTCCGTCTGCGAAGGGTGCAGCCCCTTCTTGCCGTCGATCAATCCGGGCAGGAAGTCCATCGAGGCTTGGTCGCCTATCTGCTTGCGGCGTTCGACGGCGTACTCTTTTGAAAGCAACGTTGCAGCGGGGATCTTCGAGAATGTGGGGTCGCCGTAATAGGTATCGCGATCGGCGTAGCCCAGCTTCAAGGCCTCGGTGATCGTATGCAGATATCGCGAAGAGTTATGCTGCATCTCGCCGAGCGAAAAGCCTTCGAGCAGATTCAACGCTTCGAGGAAAATCGGGCCCTGGCTCCAGAAGCCGGGCTTGTAGACCGTGTAGCCGCGATAGGTAGTGGACGCAGGCTCCTCCGGTTTCAAACGGAATGCGGCCATGTCCTCGTACCGGATCAAGCCGTCGTTGGCCTTGCTGAAGGCATCGATCTTGCGGGCGATGTCGCCGCGGTAGAAGTAGTCGCGAACGGCGTCGATAGCGCCCTGCCGGGCCGCACCGCCCTTCACCGCACGGAGTTCCGCCGCTGCCATGGCGCGGAGCGTGCGGGCGAGATCGGGCTGATGGAAAATCGCGCTGGCCATCGGGGTAAAGCCGGGAGGCAGGTAGGCCGCCTTTGAGGTCGGCCACAGTTCAAAGAAGCGGCGCGACCGGGCGAGGGAGCTCGCACGCATCTCGTCGAGCGGCGCGCCGTCGGCGAGTTCAATCGCTGGCTGAATCACTTCGGCGAAGGACTTCGTGCCGTATTCGCGCAGCGCTACCAGGCCCGCCTCCACCATGCCCGGCACCAGCGCCGGCATCAGTCCGGCCACCGGCACCATACCCTTTAGACCGTTCGGCTCCAGGTTCTGAATCTCGCCGGGCAGCATCCGCCGGTTCCGGAACAGGTCGGCCGTAGCGAGCTTGGGCATGGTGCCGACCCCGGCAATAGAAACGACCTTGCCCTCTTTCGTGCGGATCAAGATCGGCGCTTCTCCGCCGAATCCGAAATGAGAGTACTCCACCATACTGGCGGCAAACATGGCCGCCACACCAGCGTCCACGGCGTTGCCGCCATTCTGCGCCAACCGCATTCCGGCATCGGCCGAAGCGTCCGTCCCGGCGCCAATTGCGATCTTGGTGCCTCGGGAGGCGAACCGCTGCGGCCGCTCCGTTGGGGTCCGCCGTTGCGCCATCACGACACCGAACAAACCGACCACGGCCAGCCCCAGGAAAATGCGCTTCATTTGGATGCCCTCACTATAATGGAGATTCCGTCAGCAACTTGGCCGAAACCTTAAGGATACTCATGCGCCGCGTTTTTTGCTTTGCTCTGTTTGTTACTTCCGTGTCCGCCGAAAACAAGGGCGAGATCTGGTGGAAACATGTGCAGTTTCTCGCCGACGATAAGCTGGAAGGCCGCAACACGGGAAGCGAAGGCCATCGAAAGGCTGCCGAGTATGTCGCCGCGGAGTTCGAACGGCTTGGACTGGCCGCCGCCGGAACGCAGGGCTACATGCAGCCGGTGAAGTTTTCGACGAGACAAATTGATGAGCCGGCCTCCAAGCTGGGCATCGTTCGCGAAGGGAAGACCGTGCCGATCGAACTCGGCAAGCAGGCCTACTTCGGCCTTCGCACCGATCCGTCCCCAACCGTGTTGGCTTCGATGGTCTTCGTCGGCTATGGTCTCCGCGTGCCGGAAATGAAGTACGACGACCTGAAGGGGCTGAACCTGAAAGGCAGGATCGCCGTCACGTTCTCCGGCGCTCCGAAGGATTGGCCCGGGCCGCTATCGGCGCATGTGCAATCGGGCGACGTTCGCTGGGAGCCTCTGCGGAAAATGGGCGCCATCGGCCTCATCACCATTCCCCGCGTGCAGACCACGCCGTGGCCCCGCGCTTCGGCCGCCCGCCTGCAGGCTTCGATGACCGCCATTTCTGACGAGGCCGGCCAGCAGGTTTCGATCACCTTTAACCCTGAGCACGCCGATGTCCTCTTTGCTGGCTCGGGTCAAACGGTAAAAGAGCTGCTCGCTCTCGCCGAAGCCGAGAAGCCGCTGCCGAAGTTCCCGCTAAAAGGCGAACTTGCGGCCACCGTCACTGTCAAGCGGGGCGAACTCGAAAGCCCCAATGTCACGGCAAAGCTCATCGGCACCCACCCAAAGCGGAAGAACGAGTACATCGTCGTCAGCGCGCACCTCGACCACCTCGGCAAGACCACGTCATTTGCTGGCGATGGCATCTTCAACGGCGCGCTTGATAACGCCTCCGGCGTTGCGGCCATGCTCGAAGTAGCCCGGCTGCTCAAGGCTGGCTGCCCCCGTGAACGGAGCGTCCTGTTTGTCGCCGTTACTGGCGAGGAGAAAGGTCTGCAGGGCTCCCGCTTCTTCGCCCGCAACCCCACTGTTCCGGCCAAACAGATCATCGCCAACTACAACATGGACATGTTCATGCCGCTCCACGCGCTCAAGTTCCTGACGATGCTTGGCATCGACGAATCGACGCTCGGCGACACCGCCCGTATCGTGGCGAAAGAGTTCAACCTGCCCATCCTGCCAGATCCCATCCCGGAGCAGCGGCGGTTCATCCGCAGCGACCAGTACAGCTTCATCCGCGCCGGCATTCCGTCGCTCGCCTTCAAGTTCGGCTATGAGAAGGGTTCGCCCGAAGAGAAGTTGCAGGCCGAATGGTTGAAGACGCGCTACCATGCCGTCTCCGACGATCTCGCCCAGCCCGTCGATATTCCGGCCGCCGGCCGGTTCACGGAATATCTTACTGCCCTCGTCACGCGCACGGCGAACCAACCACAGCGTCCCGCCTGGAAATCTGATAGCTTTTTCAAGCGATTCGCAAAATGAACCTGCCACTCACCCCTATCCGGTTTCTCTACCGCGCCGCTGATCTTTTTGAACGCCGCATCGGCATCGTCTGCGGAGACAAGCAATTTACGTATGGCCACTTCGCCGAGCGTTGCGAGCGCCTGGCCGGGACGCTGCTGGCGCTGGGCCTGCAACCGGGCGACCGCGTGGCGTACCTGAGCTTCAACACGCACATGCTCCTCGAAGGCTACTACGGCGTTGTGATGGCCGGCGGTATCGTCATGCCCTTGAACGTCCGGCTCACTGCCGGAGAGCTCACCGGCATCCTGAACCACTCCGGCGCCCGCATCGTCTTCTTTGAACCCGACTTCGCGGGTCTCATCGGCAGCCTCGCCTGCCCGGCAGTCGAGCACTGGGTCGCCCTCGACAAGTTCGAGATGAACGCTCCGCCCGCCCCCTGCGATTGGACGAAGATCGACGAGAATCAGGTCGCCGAGCTCTTTTATACGAGTGGCAGCACCGGAACGCCGAAGGGCGTCAGCCTGACCCATCGCACGCTTTATCTCCACGCGCTCTCTCTCGCCACGACGTTCGACGACCCTAACACCAAGGTGGATCTTCATACGATTCCGCTCTTCCACGCCAACGGGTGGGGCATGCCTCAGGCCTGCGCCATGATGGGGACCAAGCAAGTGATGGTCCGGCGGTTCGATCCGGCCGGGGTGCTTGCGTTGATCGCCGAGCATAAGGCCACGGACATGTGTCTTGTCCCAACCATGGCCAACGCGCTATTGAACTGTCCGCAACTCGGCCAGTCCGATACATCCAGCCTGCGTCACATTATGCTGGGCGGCGCGGCTTCTTCTCCCGAGTTGATCGCCCGTTTGGAAGCAGCCTTCCACTGCGAAGCCGCCGCGGGCTATGGCCTAACCGAAACTGCACCCGTGCTCAGCAAGTCCGGCCCCAAGCCGGGCGTCACTTTCGCCGACGAAGCGGACCGCCACCGCCGGCAGGCGATGACCGGCTGGCCGCTGCCCGGTGTCGAAATGCGTGTCGTTGACCCGCAGGGCCTCGACGTGCCGCGCGACGCCACCTCCATCGGCGAGATCATTACCCGCAGCGACCATGTCATGGCCGGGTACTTCAACGAACCCGCCGCCACGGCCGCGGTCATGCACGGAGCGTGGTTCCACACCGGCGACATGGCCGTTTGGGACGACGAAGGCTACGTGCTGATCGTCGACCGGAAGAAGGAGATCATCATCAGCGGCGGCGAGAACATCTCGTCGATCGAAGTGGAAAGAGCGATTGCAGCCCATCCGTCGGTGCTCGAATGCGCCGTCGTCTCCGCACCGGATGAAAAGTGGGGCGAGGTGCCCGCGGCCGTCATCGTGCGGAAGCCCGGCGCAGAACTGGCTACCGAGGAGTTGCTCGCCTTCCTCGGCGAACGCCTCGGCCGCTTCAAGCACCCTCGCATCATAGAGTTCCGCACCGAAGCGCTCCCTAAGACCGGCACGGGCAAGATCCGCAAGCTGGAACTGAAGGAAGCCTTCTGGTCGGGCAAGGAAAAACGAGTTCAGGGGTAATGCACTCTCTCACGATCGAATGTACGCAGGACGAGAAGGACGAACTGCTCGGCCGGCTCTGGGAATTGAATACGGCCGGAGTCACCGAGGAGGATCTGACCGCGAATCGCGTCAACCTGCGGGCTTTCTTTCAAGAAGCGTTCGACGCCTCCGAGTTCGCGGGATTTAACCCCGAATGGCAGGAGGAGCCGGAAGTCGACTGGCAGGCCGAATCGGAAGCCGCTTGGCCCGGGCGTCCCGTAGGGGAGCGCCTGTTCGTCGCTCCGCCGTGGTGCGAGGAGCCGACGCCGCCCGGCCGCGAGCGCCTAATCATCAAGCCCGGCATCGCCTTCGGCACCGGCGCCGATACGACAACGCAACTTGCCCTTGAAGTGCTGGAACGTACCGTCCGTCCTGGCGACCACGTCTTGGATTTCGGCACCGGCTCTGGCATTCTGGCACTGGCCGCGCTACGCTTGGGCGCTGCGCAGGTGCATGGCTGCGATATCGACCACGACGCCGTAGTCGCCGCCCGCGACGACATGCCCGCGGAGATCGGCTTGTTCACCGGAACGCTGCGGTCCATCCAGCCGCAGTGGGCCGATGTCATCTTCGCAAATATCAACGCCGAAACCGTGGCGCACAACGCTGACGAGATGAAGCGGGTATTGAAACCCGGCGGCCGGTTAATCGTGGGCGGCATTCCGCCGCGCCACGCTGATCGCGTCGTCAAAGCACTCGGCGCGCAGGAGTGGACCTTGCGCGAAAGAGTCGACCGGGATATTTGGGTCTGTATGGCCTGGGAGGACAAATGAAACGACGCACCTTTCTTACGGCGCTCGCCGCCTATCCGGTAGCCAACGCGGCTGCGGCCGGCAAGATCGCCGCCCTCGAATTCGTCCGCCTCGAAGGGAAGTACAAGTACGAGGCCGGCACCGCCAATCGCCAGTACCAGACGAACCCGCTGCATATCTACGACGCGCTCCGCCCCGCCGAATACCGGGAGCAAGGCCGCGCCGCCGGCGAAGGCCGCGTGACGGCGCTCTATCTAAAGCTCAAGACGGACGCCGGGCTCGAAGCGATTTACGGCCCGATTGATGAAGAGGCCGCCGTCGTCGTCCATCGCCAGTTGCGTCCGTTCCTGCTCGGCAAGGAAGCGCTCGCCGGCGAGACACTGTGGGACCAGATGTATCGGTCTAACCGCCACTCCCGCTCCAGCCACTACATGATGGCGATCTCGGCCGTCGATAACGTGCTGTGGGACCTCCGCGGCCGCTTCTTCAAGGCGCCGGTCTATCAACTGCTCGGCGGCCCGACGCGGCCTGCCGTGCAGGTCTATGGCAGTTGCCTCGGCTTCAGCGTGGAGCCGGAACTGCTCAAGAAAAAGTGCGTTGAATTGAAGCAGCTCGGCTTTATGCATCAGAAGTGGTTCATGCCGTACGGGCCGGGCGACGGCGCGGTGGGCATGGCGAAGAACGTCGCCATCGTGCGGAATCTGCGCGAAGCGATGGGCTACGACGTCGACATCATGTTCGATGCCTTCATGGGTTGGGACCTGAATTACGCCCTGCAATGGGCGAAGCAGGTGGAGCAGTACCGGCCGCGCTGGATTGAAGAGGCTTTCGCGCCGGACAAGATGGAGAGCTTTGCCGCGCTGCGGCGGAGCACGTCGGTGCCGGTCGCCACCGGCGAGCACTTCTACGGCCGCTGGGAGACTAAGCGATTCCTCGAAGCGCAGGCCATCACCGTCGTGCAGGCCGACCCGGAATGGTGCGGCGGCGTCAGCGAACTCGTCAAGATCTGCCACATCGCCAGCGCTTATGATGCGCAGGTAATCCCACACGGACACAGCGTTCACGCGGCCATGCACGTCGTGGCCAGCCAGAGCCCGATGACCTGTCCGCTCGTCGAATACCTCATCCCGAAGATGACCACCTACTACCACTTCGAGAAATGGAATCCCGCCCCAGTGAACGGCAAGATCCCATTACCCGATACGCCTGGCTTCGGCATCGAACTTGACGACGCGAAGGTGGAAAAGCGAACGCAGGTTACTTGGTGAGTTTCAAAGCAATCGAGTTGATGCAGTAACGCAGCCCGGTGGGCGGCGGGCCATCGTCAAAGACATGACCGAGGTGGCCCCGGCAGCGGATGCAGAGCACCTCCGTGCGGTCGCCGTCCTGCCGCTTGAGGATGTTCTGCGGCGCCAGGGGTTGCCAGAAACTGGGCCAGCCGGAACTCGAAATGAACTTGTGATCGCCCGAGAAGAGTGCCGTGTCGCACGCCGCGCAGCGGAAGACGCCGGAGCCCACGTACTTGTCGTACTCGCCGCTGAACGGCTGCTCCGTGCCCGCCTCCCGCATCACCCAGTAGCGGGTCGGCGTCAGCGCCTCCCGCCACTCGGCCTTGGTCTTCACGATCTTCTCAACCGTCACCGTGCCCTTGTTGAGGTCGACGATGCGGACGGTCTCGGCCACCGCGACGAACTCCTCGCGCCGAGCGCAGGAGACAAGCGGCAGCAGGAGCCAAGCCCGGCGCTTCACTGGAAAATCCGATCGACCGGTACGATCCGGACTTGCGCCGGCTTCAGGCCCAACTTCCGCGTGGAGACGAGCTTGTCCTCTTCAAGAATGTCCGCCAGCTTCGGGCTGTTGTAGGTCATCGGCGACGGTGCATCGCTCAAGAGAGCCTTTTGCAGGCCCTCGGCATCCTCCGCAACAGCCACGATCTCCAGACGGTCTTTGCGCAGGTGCTTCTTCACCGCTTTGTTGACATCCTCCACGGTCAGCTTGGCAACGGCGTTCTTGATGTACTCCGGGTATTCGCCGATGCCGTAGAACTGGCTGTCGATGCGGTAGCCGAGTTCGTTGGCCTTCGTCTTCAACAGCAGGTTCACGCCCCGGCTGAGAAAGCTCCGTGTGTCTTCGAAATCACTCTCAGTCAGGCCCTTTTCGACGAGCCGCTCCAGTTCGTGCAACGCCAGCCGAAGGGTGAAGTGCGCCGTCTGCGGCTCCACCGGCCGAATCCACATCTGGAAGATCTGCTGGCGGCGGGCGAGATTCGGGTCCGGTTCAAACTGGAACATGCCACGGGGAAAGTACTCGATATAGCTGTAGTCGCCGTAGTTCAGGCCGCGGATCTCGCGCATCCGCTGGTACAGGTTGCCGCCGCTCGACCGGTGCGGGCCGAACCACGTGTTGGCGACGAGTAGCGCCGGGAAGTCCGGGTGGCTGCGGTTCACCGGAATGGGGAAACCAAGGGAAAAGGCGACGGCCCGCGTCTGCTTCTTGACGATGGTGACGCGCGTCTGCGGGATGGCCTTTGGCGCCGGCCGCTTCACCGCCGACGGCTTGCCTGCGGGCAGTTGGCTGAAGTCCTTTTTCACCCGTTCGGCAAAGCCTTCAGGATATTTGCCGGCGAGGGCGATGGTGAGATTGGCCTGCGTCAGATGCTGCTTGTAGAAGGCCTGCAGGTCCGCCAGAGTCAATTTTTCGAGCGAGGAGACCGTGCCATTCGGATGGGCTGTGCCAAGCAGGATGTTATAGAGCACTTCCTTGCCTAGCTCTTCATCGTTCTGCTGGCGCAGCGAGACACGGAGCGACGTCAACTGGTCGTCCCGAAGCCGCTTCAAGTCCTCCGGCCGCCAACCCGGCTTCAGCAGCATGTCGCGCAGCGTGGAGTAGTAGGCCTCCAGGTTGTCGACATGAGTAACGCCGCTGATGGTCAACATCTCCTGGTCGGTCTGGTCGCCAACGCTGGCCGCCATGGGAAAGAACTTTTCGATGATGTCGCTGTACGGCATCGACTGCGACCCGCCCCGCGCGAGCATCGCGGCGGTGAGTGCCGCCGTGCCTTCCTTGCCTTTAAGATCGTTCAGAGAGCCGCAGCGGAACACGAATCGGAAGTTGATGATCGGCGACTGCCCCGGCAACGTGACGACTTCCATCGCCTGCAGGGCGAGGGCGGAAAACAGCAGGACTAGCGCTCTCACTTGGCCTCCTTCTTGTGGGCCAGGGTGGCGACGGTGCGGCCGGAAGCCACGAAGTACTTGCGGGCGACATCGCGGAGATCTTCTGGGGTCAGTGACGCGTAAAGATCATAGACTTGATTCAGCGTTTCCGGCGTTCGCGTCAGCGCGATGAAGCCGGCCAGGTTGGCGGCGATCGCCTCGCTGTTATCGAGGCCCAGCGCGAAGCTGTAGCGCAGATTGCTCTTCACGGCTTCGAGGCGCTTCGAGTCAACCAACGTATCTTTGAACCCGTTCAGAGTCGAGATGATAGCGTCTTGCACCGCGGGCATATCGGCGTCCTTTTTGACTCGGGAGTAGACGATGAACAGGTAGGGGTCGGCGTGGTTCTGGTAGCCGCCTGAAAGTACATCGTTCTTCTGCTCTTCAATCACAAGCTGCTTATACAAAGGCGAGTTCTGACCGATGGCCAGCGACGCGATCAGATCGAGCGCCGCGGAGTCCCGCATGTTCTCCGTGAAGGCCGGCACTTTGTAGCCGATCATCATCCAGGGCAGAGTCGGAGTCGGCCAGTCGACGTGCGCTTTGCGTTCGACCGTCTGCGGCGGTTCTACGGGAATCTGCGGCTTCACGGCGCCCTTCTTCCACGGGCCCCAATACTTCTCGACCATCGACCGGACCTGCTTTTGGTCCACGTCGCCGACGATGACGAGGGTTACGTTCTCGGGCCGGTAGAAGCGATTGAAGAACTGCTTTGAGTACTCGTATTGATTGGGCATGTCCTTGATGTCAGCCAGGAAGCCCATGGTGGTGTGCTTGTAGGTGTGGCGGTCGAAGGCGGTATCGCGCAGCTTTTCTACGAGCTGATTGGCGGGTTCCGAACTGTTCTTGTTGTATTCGCCGTTCACCGCCAACGCTTCGGTGCGGAAGGCGTTCTCGGAATATTCGAGGTTCTGGAAGCGGTCGGCTTCGAGGTCGATGATCGATTCCAAGCCTTCCTTGTCGAAGGTCGCGTGGTAGACGGTCAGGTCGTCGCTCGTGTAGGCGTTGGTGGCCGCGCCAGCGGCCTTCATGACGGCCTCCCATTTCTGCGGCGGAAACCTCTTCGTCCCGCGGAACATGATGTGTTCGAAAAAGTGGGCGAAGCCGGACTTGCCGGGTTCCACCTCGTGCCGGGAGCCGACGCTCACCACCGTATAGAACGACACGATATTCGGGAAGTCGGTCGGGATGGTGATTAGCCGCAGGCCGTTCGGGAAGTCGTGTTGATCGTAGCCATACGGAAAGATCTTCGATGGCGGCGCGGCGTAGGCGCCGGCAGCGAGCAGCAGAGTTAAGAGAGTTCGCATAAATCCAATCCCCGGAGTTCCTCGAGTTGTTCCCCTACCGCCAGCAGAAGTTCTTCGCTGTACGGCCGTCCGATGAGTTGCACGCCGATCGGCAATCCCTCGCTCGATAGGGCGAACGGGACAGTCAGTGCCGGCATCCCGAAAAGGTTAAAGGGCGTCAGGCAGGACATGGCATCGAGCAAGCCGATGCCATTCCAGTTTCGCTCACGATGGCGGAAGGCGGGTACGGCGCAGGCGGGAGCGAGCAGCACCGGCGTATCCTCCATCTGTTTCAGCAGGGCGGCGCGGAGCTTATCGCGGATGGCAAACTGCTTGACGACCTCGACGCCGGAGGGTTGGGCTGGAGGGTCCTGCAGAAGTTCGAGGCCGGTCCAGTGGACGAGGCTCGGGTCGGTGGCGATGATCTCACGCTTGAAGGGATCCGTGAGGACGTTGAAGAAGAAGTGCCAGCAGGCGTGTGACGAAACGAAGCCACTGAAATTGAATATTTCAGCCCCCCCGAGCAGGTCCGCGGCCCGGCGCAGAGCGGTGGCCGTTTCGGGAGACATCGGGAAGCCTTCGACGACCCCGATCCGCAGCCCGCGGAGGTCCACCGGCTTCGGTTCGAAGGGCACGGAGAAGGGATCGGCCAGGTCGTAGCCGGCGAGGACATCGAAGAGGAGGCGAACATCGGCGACGCATCCGGCCATGGGGCCGACGACTCCGAGGAGGCCGCCGGGATGGGCGATCTCCGGGACGTGGCCGACGGCAGAGACGCGCCCTGGCGTCGGCTTGAGACCCGCGATGCCGCAGAAGTGGGCCGGCAGACGAATGGACCCGCCGCCGTCGCTGCCGATGCCTCCCGCGCTGAGTCCAGCAGCGATGGCAGCCGCTTCGCCGCCGGAGGAGCCGCCAGCGGATCGGGTCCGGTCCCAGGGGTTGGACGTCCAGCCGGTGGTTGCGTTGTCCGTTTCGTAGTTGGCGAGGAACTCGGGGCAATTGGTCTTGCCGAGGATGGTCGCACCGGCCGCCTTCAGCTTGGCCACGCAGGCGGCGTCCTTGGCGGGGCGGGGGGAGAGACGGTAGAGGGAACCGCAGGAGGTTGGCAGACCGGCGATGTTAAGCGAATCCTTGATGGTCAGCATGGCGCCATGCAAGGGGCCGGGGGCGGGCTCGACGAAGTCGTCGAAGCGGGTGACGAAGGCGCGGTAGGGGTCGTCTTCGCCGCGGAATGTCTCCCACAACTCGCGTGGGCTCCACTGCTTCTCGCGGACGCCGGCCAGTTGATGATGCAGCGGGAGATGGTTCACTCCTCCATTAGACTCAAAGAGTGGAAGCATTGATTTATACAGACGCGGTGGCCGCCGTTCGGTTTCGCGTCCAGGCTCTGGGAGAGACCGAAACCGTCCCGCTGCTGGCGGCGGCGGGGCGAGTGCTCGCTGTGCCGGCGAGCGCGGATCGGGATTATCCGCCGGTGGCGCGTAGCATTCGTGATGGATATGCGGTTCGGGCGGCGGAGCTGCCGGGTTCGTTTCGCGTGATTGGCGAGGTGAGGGCGGGGACGAGTTTCGCGGGCGAAGTGGGGCCGGGCGAATGCGTCGAGATTATGACCGGCGCGCCGATGCCGGGCGGGGCGGATGCAGTGGTGATGGTGGAGCACGCGACGCTTGCCGGCGGCGTGATGACGACGGAGCGGCGGCAACTCAGCGGCGACCACTGGACGCCAGCCGGGTGCGACGCCAGGGCGGGGGGCGTGGTGTTGCAGGCCGGGGTCCGGCTGCGATTCAACCATATTGCGATGCTGGCGACGGTGGGGCACGCGGAGGTACTCGTGTACCGGCAGCCGCGGGTGGCGATCTTGGCGACGGGAGACGAGGTTGTGGACATCGAAACGAACCCAGCCGTGGAGCAGGTTCGGAACTCGAACTCGTATTCGGTGGCGGCGCAGGTGTTTCAGGCGGGGGGCATTCCCACTGTTCTACCGGTGGCCAAGGATAATCTGCCAGATACGCGGCGGTTGATCGCCGAGGGGTTGGAGTATGACCTGCTGCTGCTTTCGGGCGGCGTTTCGGCGGGCAAGTACGACTTGGTGGAGACCGTGCTGGCGGAGTATGGCGCCGAGTTCTACTTCACGCGGGTCCGGATTCAGCCGGGGCAGCCGCTGGTGTTTGGGAAGGCACGGGACAAATTCTTTTTCGGACTGCCCGGCAACCCGGCTTCGACGATGGTGACGTTTGCGGCCATCGCGCGACTCGCGGTGACTCGGCTGGGCGGAGAAGCAGACGGCGATGGGCCGAAGTGGATCGGCACGCTGCAAGGGGAACTGCGGCTGAAGCCGGGGCTGACGCGTTTTCTGCCCGCGGAGATGCGGGGTTCGGGGGTTTTCCCGGTTCCCTACTCCGGATCTGGCGACGTGCCCTCCCTGGCTCGCGCCACTGTATTTCTGGTGACTGACCCCGGCCGCGACATGTACTTACCCGGCGAAGAGATTGAGGTTCTCCCCATTGCATGAGTAAACTTTCCCACTACGATTCCGCCGGACAGGCCCGTATGGTAGATGTTACGGCGAAGGCCATCACGCACCGATCGGCACGCGCCCACGCCTTCGTGAAAATGAGCCGCCGGGTGCTGGAAGAGCTGAAAACGAACCCAAAGGGGGACCCGCTGGAAGTGGCGCGGATTGCGGGGATTCTGGCCGCGAAGAAGACGGGCGAACTGATCCCGATGTGTCATCCGCTGGCGCTGACGAACGTGGACGTGGAGTTGACGCTGCAGTCGACGGGCATCCGAATCACAACCCTGGCCGTGACGGCGGGGCAGACGGGCGTCGAGATGGAGGCGTTGACTGCGGCGAGCGTGGCGGCGCTGACGGTTTATGACATGACGAAGGCGCTCGATAAGGGTATTGAGATCCAGGATGTCTACCTGCTCGAAAAGACGGGCGGGAAGTCCGGGATTTGGAGCCGGGTGAAACCCAAAGCAAAGCGGTAACATCGAAGTAGACATGAGCCTGACCCGCCGGATATTTTCGTCGCTCGCCCTTGGTGCGCCTTTGATTGGGCAGGTTAAGCCGCCTGAACCCGCCGACGAAGAGGAGGAGTTGACAACGATCAGGACATTCGTCCGGTTCGTCGTGGCGCCGACAACTGTGACTGACGCGGAGGGCCGCTACATCAGCGACATTCAACCGCACGAGTTCCGGCTGGTCGATCGCGGGAAGGAGCAGAAACTGCGGGTGGACCTCGCCTTCCAGCCGTTAGAGGTCGTGGTCTGCATTCAAGCCAACAATACGGTGGAACCGGTGCTCGACAAGATCAAGCAGATTGGCCCGCTGCTCGAAGGCTTGGTGCTGGGAGAGAAGGGCCAAGCCGCGATTATTGCTTTTGACCACCGCATCCGCACGATGCAGGAGTTCACCAACGACGGCGCATTATTTAAAAAGGCACTGGCCAAGATAAACGCCGGGTCAACCACCTCGGCCATGAACGATGCCGTCATCGCTGCCGCCCGGATGCTGAAGAATCGGCCGAATGATCACCGTAAAGTGATCCTGCTGATTGCCGAGACTCGGGACAAGGGCAGCGAGGCGAAGACGCGGCAGGCTCTGCTGGACTTGCAGTTCGGCAACATAGTGCTGTACTCGGTGAACATCAACCGGTTGGTGACTTCGTTGCTGACGAAGGCGCAACCCCCGCGCCCGGACCCGCTCCCGCCCGGCGCGCGGCATATGCCCGCCGGTGCGTTGGTGACTCCGGAGACGATCAGTCAATACACCGGTATCTACAACGGCAACGTGATTCCGCTGGCCGTCGAGATTCTTCGCCAAGCGAAGAGTATATTCGTGGACAACCAGTTGGAGGTCTTCACCAAGTACACCGGCGGCTCGGAACGGTCGTTCCTGACGTATAGAGATCTGGAACGGGTGATCGCTGACATCGGCGAAGAGCTACACAGCCAATACATGATCAGCTACGCGCCGAACAATACCGAAGAGGGCGGATTTCACCCGATCACGGTGGAGGTCAACCGGACTGGCCTGACGGTGCGGACGCGTCCTGGGTATTGGATGGCGGCCATTCCGCAGTAGCCAGCACGCGGGTGATGAGCGTCTCGCCGGGGTCGAGGGTGGTCTGTTCCACGGACTCGAGGGGGACATGGATGCGGGCTCGCGCAATTTCGGAATCGGTCGCGCCACGGAAGCAGTAGTGGCAGAGGGTTTGCAATTCGTCGCCGATCTGAATCAGATGGCCATAGAGGCGGCAGGCGACCGGGCGGTGTTCGTACAGGCGGCACGCGCCGGTGGCGGGATCGACAACCGGGCACGGATGGCCTTTGTGACGGGTGAGGAACCACTCCTGCCACTCGTCGGTTGAGCGGAAGCGGCCAGTTTCGGCATCGCCGGGGAAGTCGGGTTCGACGTGATGCCAGAGTTGGCGGGCTCGTTCGTGGATGTCGTCGCGGACGGTGGCGGGGGCGGCGAGCCAACCGCGGTGTAAACGGGCGGCATCCTGCATCGTGATGGGGAACAGAACCGAACAGCACTCGCTGCAGCCGGCGCGGCAGGCGATCCATTTGCCAGCCTTGGCGTGGGACTCCTCCACAGCGGCGGCCACCGTCTGGAGGATCACGAAATCGGTTGTTTCATCAAATGGCATAGCCCATACCCAGTATCATCAGAAAATGTATCTGGGCCGCATACAGCCAACGCCGTTGGAACCGATCTCGATAGGCGAGGGGCCAGCGATCTGGTGCAAGTTGGAGTTCCTGAATCCGAGTGGGTCGACGAAAGACCGCATTGCGCGGTTCATCTTGGAGAAGGCTTCGCGAGAGGGCCGGGTTCGTCCGGGCGACCATGTGGCGGAGGCTTCGAGCGGGTCGACTTCAATCGCGATGGCGCTGGTAAGTGCGCAATTGGGGCTGCGGTTCACGGCGGTGATGCCGGAGGGCGTGAGCGCGGAACGCACGATGATGATCCGCGGGTACGGCGGGGCGATTACGTTGACTCCCAAGGCCGATGGCATTCGCGGCGCGCTGGCCGAGGTGGAGCGCCTGGGCCGGGACGAGGGCGCGTTTCTGCCTCGGCAGTTCGAGAATCTGGACAACGCGTTAGCCCATCGCATGGGCACGGCGCGCGAAATTATTGACCAGATTCCTGGCGGGGATGTGGCGGCCGTGGTGAGCGGCGTAGGCACGGGGGGTACGTTAGTCGGCCTGTTCGATGGGTTGCGGGAGGCGGGCTGCGGGGTGACCCCGGTGCTGGCTAAGCCGGTGACGCGGGAGGCGGTGGGCGACCTGGAATGCTGCAGCTTCAGCGCGCGGATTCCGGGAGTTGTCGACGAGCTTTCGAAGATTTTTAGCCCGGCGCGGGTGCCGGGGCTGGAGATCATCGAAGTGCAGGACGGGGAGGCGATTCAAATGACGCGGGAGCTGATCCGCCGTGGCTTCCCAGTGGGGCCGAGTTCCGGCCTGAACTATTGCGCCGCGCAGCAGATCGCCCGGCGGGTGAGCGGGCCGGTGGTGACGGTGTTTCCAGACCGCATGGAGCGCTACTTCACGACGGAGCTGTTCAGCCCGTTTCGCTAGACTGCCGAGGCGATGACTTCGATCTCGATGTGGGCGCGGGAGGAGAGGCGGCGGACTTCGACACCCGTCTTGGCTGGGGAGTGGGGGAAGTATTCGGCGTAGACGGCATTGAGCTCGGCGAGGTCGTCGACATTGGTCATATACACTGTGGTCTTCGCGACCTGGGCGAGACTGCTGCCTGCGGCTTCAAGGATGAGCTTGACGTTGGCGAGGGCCTGCCGGTACTCGGCCACTTGACCGCCGGGGGCGAGTTCGCCGGTGGCCGGATCGAAGCCGAGTTGGCCGGAGACGAAGAGTAGGTCTCCCAAACGCGTCGCCTGATGGTAGGTGTGATTCCCGGGAGGAAGAGCGGGTACGTGGATGGTCTCTGGAAGCTTC
>JBBQRA010000010.1:0-47190 GCA_038215275.1 Bryobacterales bacterium
GAAGTTACCCGCGATCAGCAGATGGAATCGTGGATCCGCGCCCACGAACATGCCTTCCATTTCTGGGGCGGCGTGCCCTCTTTGACCGTGCCCGACAACACGCGGACCGGTGTGACTAAGGCCTCCCGTTATGACCCGGACCTCAACCCGACCTATCAAAACCTTGCCGTCCATTATGGCTTCGGCGTTGTGCCCGCAAGGCCATATCGTCCGCGCGACAAAGCGAAAGTAGAAAGCGGTGTGCAGCTAGCCCAACGATGGATCGTCGCCGTGCTGCGCCACCGGCGCTTCTATGCCGAAACCGAGGTGAATGATGCGGTCCGGCCGTTACTCACCGCGCTCAACCAAAAGCCATTTCGCAAGCGGGATGGAAGCCGCGAGTCTCAGTTCCTGCAACACGACAAACCGGCGCTCAAACCGCTACCCGGCGAGCCGTTCGATCTCAGTGAGTGGACCCAGGCTCGCGTCAACATCGACTACCACATTACCTTCGACGGCAGTCTCTACAGCGTGCCCTACAACCTGGTGCACGAGCTGATCGAGATCCGCTCGACGGCCACCACCATTGAGATCCTGCACAAGGGAACGCGCGTGGCGTCGCATCCGCGCAGCCGCACCCGCGGGCATGTAGCGACGGTTCACGAGCACCGTCCGCACAGCCACCAGGCGCACCTGGAGTGGACGCCGTCGCGCATCCTGGAATGGGGCGGGAAAGCGGGTCCGTTCACCGGCCAACTAGTAGAACGGATCATGGCCGGCAAGCCGCATCCGGAGATGGGATTCCGCGCGTGCCTGGGCATCATCCGGCTGACCAAACAATACACGGCCGCGCGCATGGAGGCGGCCGCCGAGCGGGCGTTGCGCACCGGCGCCTGCAGCTACAAAAACGTGGAGTCGATTCTCAAGAACTCGCTCGATCGGCTACCAATCGCGCCTTCCGATGAGCCCGCGGCGCCATCCGGCCACGACAACATTCGGGGCGGCGAGTACTTCGAATAGGAGGAACTATGCTGGAACAACCAATGATGGACAAACTAGCCGCGATGCGGCTGCAGGGCATGATGGAGTCGCTCCAACAACAGCAAAAGGACGCGGGGATTGGCGAGCTTAGTTTTCTGGAACGGCTGGCGATGCTGGTCGACCACCAGTGGAACTGGCGCCAGAATCAGGCGTTGGCCCGGCGGTTACAGGCCGCCAAACTGCGCGGCAACGCGTGTGTCGAGGATATCGATTTTCGCGCTGCGCGCGGACTGGACAGGAGCGTGATTCGCGCGTTGTCGATGGAGTCCGGATGGGTAAAGAATCACGAGCATGTTTTCGTTCTCGGGCCAACGGGAGTGGGCAAGAGTTTCGTCGCTTGCGCGTTGGCGCAAAAGGCGTGCCGTGATGGCTATTCGGCCTACTATGTGCGGGCGGCGGCGCTGTTCCGGGACCTGGAAATAGCGCGGGCCGACGGCAGCTTCCGGACAATGCTGGCGCGGCTGAGCCGGATCGATGTCCTGGTGATTGATGATTGGGCGATGGCTCCGATGAAGGAGCAGGAGCGCCGGGATTTCTGGGAGATTTGCGAGGACCGGTATCAGATGAGATCGATGATTCTGACTTCGCAGATGCCGGTGAGTAAGTGGCATGAGCAGATCGGAGACCCGACGGTGGCCGATGGGATTCTTGACCGGATGGTGCATAACGCGACCCGGCTTGAGATGCGTGGGGAGTCGATGCGGAAGAAGCGGGGAGGTGCGGAGCCGGCAGGGTAAAGCTCTGCCGGGGTTGCTACGTGCTGAACGGGGAACGAGGCTGCGCCCCTTTCCCCGAACCCCTTTCCGGCTGGGGCCATTCTTCCTCCGCTGCGCTCCGGAGAGGGTAAGCGAGTCCTCGGTTTCTTGACGAAGCCGAGCACTTGTTCCACAATCAAAACACCAGCGTCGCTTCGCTCCGATTGCTGTTCGACTTCAGCCCGGAATCGTGTTCGCCTTGCCTCCGGAATGCTGTTCGACTTCGTCGGAATCGCCACGTGCGGCGCATGAAGGCGCTGGTCGGCCAGGACGCGTCGTTCGAGCATGGCCGCCAACAGTTGCGATTATTGGCACTCGGCGGTCACCCCAAGTCGGTCGAACGCGTGGCCGAAGCCATCGGTGCCGACATCGCCCGGCGGGAACAACAAGGGATTGATCGCGCCGTGCAGTTGGAACTGCCGATCGTCACCGGCCAATCGGCGCCCATCCTCTATGTCCAGATGGACGGCACAGGCGTCCCCGTGGAGCACAAGGAGACCGCGGGCCGCACAAGGTAAGCTCGACGGTTTACCCGCGCAAACGCGCGACGCCAAGCTCGGATGCAGGCTGATCGCGTGAGAGAAGAGAAAGGTGGGCGAACCACGTATCAGTATGTAATCGCATTATGCTATTGTGTAATCGTATGATCCGAACCCAAATTCAACTTACTGAGGAGCAAGCGTCTACGCTGCGCGCGATGTCGTCGGCTCGCCATTTGCCGATAGCCGAGTTGATTCGGATGAGCATCGACAACTTTCTCCGGCGGGAAGCTGGCTCGAGCCGCGATACGATTGTGACGCGGGCGAAGAATACCGCCGGCCGATTCACGTCTGGAACCTCTAACGTGAGCACGGAGCACGACAAGTACTTGGCCGACGCCTTCGGCGGGCAATGATCTTCATAGACACGTCGGCGATTTACGCGGTGATGGATCAAAGCGATCGAAATCACACGGCGGCCCGTCTTCTTTGGTTGACCCTGCTCGAATCTGGTAGCCCGATGTTCACAACCAACTACGTTGTTGTAGAGAGCTGTGCGTTGGCCCAGAACCGATTAGGCCTTGAGGCAGTCCGCACGATTCACGAAGACATCCTGCCAGCACTCGAAGTGCTCTGGATTGACGAGGCTGTTCACACACTGGCCATGGCCGCATTGTTGGCGGCCCGGCGGAGAAAGCTCAGTCTGGTTGACTGCGCCAGTTTTTCGGTTATGCGCCAGGTTGGATCGCGGGTCGCGTTTGCATTTGACCAGCACTTTACCGAGGAAGGCTTCGCTTTTCCCGGATAGGCCCATGCCGCCGCCAATACATTTACGGAGACTCAAATCCCAATCTTTTCGATCTCTTCCAGGGCGAGCACATCCGAAGTCCGGTCGTAGAGCTTGGTGGCGCGAGGGGAGGCGTGGGCGGCGGTGGCTCGCGCTTTCGGGGTTCGACAAGTATTGGACTGAACCACCACCGTGCACTACGAACTATGGGTTTTTGATGTCCGGCCTCTTGGACGAATCGAGGTGGGAAGGAAGGAAATGAGGAGCCAGGGGATGGGTCTGCCTTGTCGGGCAGCACGTTGGAGGAGCGTTGGCGGGGCGAAAATCAGGAAAAACCTGGTACTCGGGTGGCCATTAGACAATACAGCGACACTTCGACCGTGGCGTGGCCAGAGCCAAGTCGGGGCGGCATTTCGCGCGAGTCTGCTCGCCATAGTGATCATGAGGAATCCCGTGATTGGGAAGAGCCTGCTCTGAAGGCGTGGTAGCGTCTCGATCACTACCATGCGGCCCCGATGGCACTCCGGGCATTCCTGCAACGTGCAACCGGTGAGTTCTTCGCGTATCGGTCATGGTAATCCTTCGGTGGCGGCGCACCCGCCGTCGCCCCGGCCGCCCGCATGCCGAACAATTGACGGCACTGGGCCAGTTTTTCTCGCCGGTAGAGGTTTGCCAGGAAGCCGTAGTAACGAATCCGCCGGCAACCATTTGGTAACACATGAAGCAGGAACCGCCGGATGAACTCGTCAGCAGAAAGTGTCATCGTTTTCTGCTCACTGTCCTGGCGAAACCTCCGGCCCTCTACTCTCCCCCAGCCAAGCACTCAACAAACTCAATGCCTCCCCCGCTCCGCCGCCTTGAAGTCTCCCTGCCCGGACCGCCAATTCGCGCGCACGGCCGAAGTCCCCGGCGGCAAGGGCATCGCGCGCCGCTTCGCGCAGCATCCACGCCTGCGCCGCCAGCAGCATCAAGGGCTCCAAATCCGCGCCACACCGCGAACAAATCCGCGCGCCCCGGAAACGGGCCCGGCAAACCGGACACTGGGCTGGCTCACTCAACCCGGCTGGCCCTCCACGAAGAACAGCAGTTCGCGTAGCTCCGCGGTCGCCTTCTGGAGCGCGGCGGCGTCATCGGATTCCAAAGCGGATTCAATCTGTTCGTGAAGGCCAATGGCCTCCTCCCGGTCATCGCCATGCATCCTTTCCAGCAGCCCGCGGGACCGAGCCAGCAACTGCGCCGTTTCCTCGTCATAGGGTGGCGGCTCAACGGCCGCCAAACTCTTAACCGTGACCTCTTCCCACTCATCCTCCGCTTCCTCCCTGGCCCCACGGCCGCCCTGATGAAGTTCCTGAATCCGCTTCCGCGCCCCCGCCATCTCTTCGGCACTCTTAGCTTTCAAGGCGTTCGAAATCGTCACCTGCTTCGATTTACCGGTTTGCTTTTCCACCGCCGTCACTTCCAGAATTCCGTCCAGATCGAGACGCATCCGGCAGAGAATCTCAACCGGCTCTTCCCTCGCCGTCAGACCCTCAATGCTGAAGTCGCCCACCAAAATGTTCTTCAGTGCGTCGTCGTCATCACCCTGATACACTTCGATTTTCGCCGTCGTCTGGAACGGATACCCGGTGAAATAACTCTCGGTCCGGGTAAGGGGCAACGGCGTATTCCGGCGAATAATGGGCCGGTAGCAGTACGCATACTCGTACCCGCCTCGTTCTCCAACGTAAGAAATGCCGAACGAAAAAGGCGAGACGTCCACCAAAATTCTGGAAATGCTCTGCCCGGCCAGACGGGAAGCAAGCACGCCCGCGCCCAAGGCCACGCACAGATCAGGATGCACGTCCTGCCGCGGTATCAGGCCGGTGTGTTCGATCAACAGGTCCGTGACCAATGGTGTCCGCGTGGAACCGCCCACCAGCAGAATCGCATCCATATCGCCGGCTTGGCGGCCCGCGTCGCGAAGAGTCTTGGAGACACTGTCGAGCGTGGATTCGACCAATGAACGGATCAGGTTCTCGTATTCGCGACGGCCGATTTCCATTTCCAGATGCAGCGGACGCCCGTCACGAATGAGAAGGGCCTCTTCGCGAATCTTGACGAAGGGCTCAGAGCTCAGCTTCTTCTTGGCTTCCTCCGCGGCCCACCATAGCCGGGCCTTGGCTGCCGGATCTTGGCGGACGTCAATGCCGTGTTCATTCTGAAACTCGCTCGCCAACCGGACAACCAGCAGATCGTCAAAATCGTCGCCCCCCAAGCGGTTGTTGCCGTGGCTAGCCAGCACTTCGGTCACTTCGCCTTCGATGATAACGACAGATACATCAAAAGTTCCGCCGCCCAGATCGTATACCAGCGCCGTGTGACGCGTGCCGTCCGCGTAACCGTACGCCAGACTCGCGGCCGTCGGCTCATTCAGGATACGGACGACCTCCAACCCCGCCAGCCCGCCGGCCTCCCGCGTCGCGTTACGCTGGGCGTCGGAGAAGTAGGAAGGGACGGTGATGACGGCCTTCGATGGCCGTTCTCCCAGCGACTGCGCCGCCCATTCAGCCAGTTCGCTCAGGATGAAAGCCGAAATGTCGGGTGGCGTGAATTCCTTGCCCCCCAGGGAAACCGTGTCCGGCAAGCCCATCTTGCGTTTAATACTATGGACAGTCCGCTCCGGGTAAAGCGCCTGTTGATTTCGGGCGGCTTCGCCAACCAACAGTTCACCCGTCGCCGAGAATCCCACGCACGACGGCAGGATGCGCTTGTCGCCGGGTCCAAGTATCCGTACCTCTCCTTTATGAAACGCGGCCACCTCGGAATTCGTGGTGCCTAAATCGATTCCTACAATAATGTCACTCATACCAGGCTTCCTCCGCGCCGTCGCCCGTCGACACCTTGACCTGTGCCGGGCGGAACACTTCTCCATTCCACTCAAAGCCGCTTCGATAAACCTCGAGCACGATTCCTTCGGCGACGGTGGCCGATGCCTGCTTGTCGACGGCATTCATAAGCCGTGGATCAAATGGTTCACCAAGGGCGCGAATCTCTCGTGCGTTCATGTCGGTAAGCGTTTGGTCGAGCCGCTCCAAGCCAAGTTCGTATCCTTTCATCAGCGCCTGGATGGCTTCGACGCCTGGATCAGGATTAGGCCCTACAAACCGCTGAATCCAGTTTTTGTGGCACAGCCGGGCAGTGCCGGTTTTGGCGGAATCCAGGCCGCGTTCCAGCCGGTCGCGAAGGTCCAGCAGCGCGTGAAGGATCTCTTTACGGCTGCGCTGTTCGGCCTGCCGCTGAAGGACTCGCTCCCGTTCGCGGAATTCGGAGCGCAGCTCATCGAGCGCCCGGTCAGCCTGGACCCCGAGAGTAGTGTTGAGGTCCTTAAACGCCCTGCCCTGCAGTTTCACCTCTTGCGTGAGCGCGGTTATGGCCGACCACACGGCGTACTCGCCCCTACCATCCGTTTCGCCAGTTGGATTAGCGGTGATGGCGGCCAGGATATCGGCGTCAATCCCAGCCGGCGGCGCCTCGCTCGTCAATGCGCCGTCGAGCCATTGTTCAAAACGGCCGAGTATCTCTTCCCGGCTAATCACTTGCCCCTCAGGACCTCCAGCCAAGGGCCAGGCCCAACATACCGGCACTCCGGCTCAAATCCCGCGAAGATCGAAGAAATGCTGGGGATTGGGTCCCGTGAACGCAGTATTTCGTTCATGCGCCGTCGCGGATCGCGAAGGGTATCGTAGGCGTCGCGAATGCGTTCGAACTCGGTGGGAGAGCGGTCTGGAGGATGTTCCGTGATCTTGGCCAGATAAGCGGCGCGAATTTGTTCATCGGTGGCGTTCAGTTCTACGCCCAGAATTTCTCGCGCCGTCATCGTCTCCTCTTACCTTTGCCTGGGAACGGAAGTCCCATCGTAAACTCACGTTCCATGCGCTTGAACGTCTGCTCGGGGGTTTCGTTTCTCGCTATCCCCTCCATCATCGCTGCCATCATAAGTTCGCCCACTTCCGGCGGCATGCCTGCAAATGGATCGTCTTCCGCCTCGTCAAATGAAGAAGGGTCTTCGCCGGGCGCCCGGCGGCAGGATGGGCAGTCGCACCGCCGGTCTAGCAGATCGAAATAATCGGGACCGCGGCTCCATCCTGGAAACTTCATTTCGGCTTTTTCGGTTTTCAGGACGCGATCAATCTGCTCTGAATTGAAGTTATTGATGTCTCCCTTGAACGTCTCATCCAGAAAGTCGACGACTCTGGCGCCCAAATCGAGTTCGTTGCGCTGACGGGCAATACCGGCGGCAGCCAGCGCGCAAATCATCGCGCGTTCCCGGCTGCGAGCGAGCAGCGCGTGGCCTCGCAGCAGGAGAAATTCCGCCTCGGCGTTGGCACCGCGCCCTAGGCCTTCCACTGATATGTCATACGCGAATTCGACGTTTCCGTTGCACAAAGCGCACTCACCCAAATTGCGCAATTGGAGAAGATCCAGCGCCTTCGAGACACCTGCAAACTGCGTCCTGGCTTCCGCCACCCAGTCGCGGGGGACCACCATGGCTAGGTCCAAATCGGCGGCAAGTGCGGCGATGCGCGCGAGTTTCGCTGACAATCCGTCGCGGTTGTCCTTGGGCAACTCCGGCTTCTTGCTGATAGTGAATTTGCAGGCATGTGCCACAACGATCGTCAGTAAAGCCGTTGCCGTGGCGCTTCCCAGGAAACGCTCCATTTCGGCGCGATGGATCTCGGCCCCGGAAAGATCCCGCTTGCAAAGGGCCAGTATGTAGCGCAATGCCTGGACAAAAGCCGGCCGGTCACCTTGCAGCGTCTGCGGCATCTCGCCGATTGCCGCCAAAGTCTTGTCCGCGACGGAGCGAACCGGTCGCTGTTGAACTTGTTTATAGAAATTCGCGCAGGTGATCCGCAGGCGGGCCTTGCGCACATTCGGGTTCAGACCGTCGATCTTCTCAGCCTCGGCGAGGTATCGAAGGGCAGTCGGAAAAGCGTTGCGCTTCTCGAAAGCGGAGATCAGAAATAGCAACGGCTCTACATCCTGGGGCCTCGCCTTGTGCCACCGCTCCGCAACCTTTTCCGCGCCGGGGCCTTTCCGCGTTTTGGCCCATTCCAGCCATTGAGTGAATACGGCGGGATGGGGGTCGATCACGCTGGCACGCTCGTATAGCGCCGCCATGTCCATGGGCATACCGGCAGAAAGTGGCGTCTTGATAGCGTTCTTGTATTCCTCTACCTCCCACGGAGCTAAATCACCGAGCACCCTTGCTATATGCAGATAGACGGCTGCCGCCTCTGGACTCTCGGCCGGGAACCAGCCCTCCTCGACCGCCTTCTGCAGAAAGGAATGCCAGGAGGCGCAGGCTTCTCCTCGCAGGTCGTCCAATGCAAGGCTTCGGGCGAACAGGCTATGGAACGCGGCATCCGGGTGCGGCGCGCCGCCCAGCGCTGCGTTCACCATCTTGGCGCTGACTTCTTCAATGCAGGCGCGGATGAAGACGTACTGTTTGAACTTTTCGAGATGAGCGGGCGCCGTCCGGCGGCACTCCGCAACGCCTTTACTGATCGCGCGCACGATATCGCCGTCCGCGCAGTCATTTTCAAAGGCCGCATCCAATTCCTGGGCCGCCTGTTTAAGAATGTCGGTGCCGCTCTGAAGCTGAGCAAGCAACGCATGGGCCGGCGCGGTGAGCGGTGAACCCGGCTTTTTGCCGCCATGAATCGCTTCAAAAACCGGTAGGAGCCTGGCCGGAGCGGAGCCCAGCGGAATTGCGGCCAGGTAGCGGCGGCAGGCCTCCGCATCACGGCGATACATGGAGGCCAATGCCCACACCAGCATTTTCCAGGGTGCCAGCGGGCTGCGGCGGGATACCTCCGGCAGCGAGAGAATCTCATCGGTAACCGGACCCGTTGTGACAGCCATAAATGCCCGTTGCACGGCCGCCGCGGCTTGGCGCAACGGATGTTCCGCGGGAAAGGCCGTGCAGGAGGCGATCAGGCCAGGGTCGTAGACCCGTTCCTGGATGGTGCGCTCAATGAAGGCTAGGCGCTCCGGGGAGAGAGCAGGGTCGCTGAGCGGTGCGAGGAGTTCATCCAGATTGCCGGACCGCGCGAGAATATCGGCACTGAGCATCGCCAACCGTTCTTTCGCGTTTGGAAATCGTTCGCGCACCAGGTTGAGCAGCGCGGTTGCTTCAACGCTGAGACCCGCTTGAGTCAAGGATTGGACGCGGGCAATATAGGCGTCCTGGAGGAGCGCTTCCGAAGCAGGAGTTCCATGAGCCTTGTGGATGTCTTTGGCCCGGTCCAGAGCCGTTTTACATTTGCCGTCGGAGATCAGTCCGCGAACGGACGACTCGATCGTCGCAAAGTCCGCACCCGCAAACGCTGCAACTTGGACGGATGCCTTTGATTTAGGCCCTTTCGGTAACACGCGGAATCTCCCGTCGCTTTCTTCTCAAGGTGTTTATTATTTTTAGCATGTTCCAGCTGGAACCGGAAAACTAAAGTCTTTCCGTCCCTGAACCGACAAGCGCACTCGTGTCCAAATTAGCTTAAGTCCCTGAAGGGCGAGGTCCTGATAGGGCAGGAAAGGCGCTACATCCGAATATTACGTCCTAGGAAGGATAGCGGTAGCGACACCTTCGGAGAGCCGATGCTGTAATGCTGCCGGCCTCGTCGAGCGACACTTCGCCGTCACGCTGAAACCGGAAGCCGAAGTCGCACTTTGCTAAGCTACTCTCTTGAATTCCGCCACTTGGACCTCACTTCACTCGGCCCTTACGCGACTGCACAACAGTCTGGAGCGGCGGCCCTGGGGATTGATGGCGCTGCTCCTGTTTGGTTACGGCGTTTTCGGCGTCCGCCTGGCGCAGTACCGGTTGCTCTGGGTTGATGAAATTGCAACGTTCATGACGGCCAGTCGACCGGAGATTCCACTTCTGGATATGCTGCGCAGCGGAATGGCGCAGCGGAATGGACGTGATGCCGCCACTGTACCTGTATCTGGCCCGCCTGTCGGTGAGTGTATTTGGCGCTACAGATCTGGCTATCCGGACTCCCCTGCCTGCCGGTCCTTAAAGCCGCTTCTTGCGGCCCGCCTCCAAACGGCTGGTAGCCCGGCCCAGCGCTTCCGGATGCTTACGTTGCGAAACGATCCGCGTGAGGCCATCCAACAGAACTTCGAACGCAACCGGATACGGCTTCACCCAACCGCGCGGATGGCGGCCCCGCGACAAGGGCAGCCGGGATAGCAACGGCTCCTGACCCATGGCGTATTGAATGCGTTGCAGCATCGACCACGCAGTTTTGTACGTGACATCCAGGGGCTCACACAGCGCATCGGCCGAGTACCCTTCTGGCCGGGAACACAGCATCCATACCGCCCGCAGCCAATTTCGAAGTGGCGTTTTAGTGTCTTCCAAGATCGTGTTAATAGTGACGGTGAAGTTCCGGCGACATCCGCCACATTTATACAGTCCCTCCCGGATGCCACCCTTGGGCTGGATGCGATAGAAACGGCCGGTTTTCCTGCAGCGAGGACAGACGATTACGCCATTGGGCCAGCGTACGGATTCGATAAAAGCCCGGGCCGCCGACTCGCTCGAGAACATCTCCTCATCGGGGAAAGGACGCGCTGACACGCTCCATTTTGCTCCGGGTAGACGGGTTCGTCAAGTACATAAAGTGGCCCAGCAGTTTCGAAAAGTTGCGGGCAGAGGGCAACGAGAAGGTATTCGAAGATCAAAGTGGCCGCCGTGAGTGAGCGTATTTCATCCGCTGTCGGCACCTACGGGCCGGAGAGACAGCCAAGGCGTGTCTTTGAGTAGCAACCAGGGAGCAATTCATCGGGTAGCTGAAGTTTGGTCTATGATTTGGTGCTTGCGTTGGCGCAGCCGCGACGCTCCGCGGCCTTTGGGGTTGATCCCAATCAGCCTGCAACAAAACATGCAGACCCGCAGAAAAGCAAGTTCGATTTTGGAATTCAAAAATAGCCAGTTCGGGAGCCTCAGGCAAAACCGTCGAAAAGCGCCATCAACTCAAAGAGTTAGCTGCGAGGCAATTGCATGGGTTCCGAACCGCTGAGAGTGGCCCTCTCCTTTACCGCCGGTATCGGCGGTAAATCTTCAGAACATCGAAAAATGCGCGGAAGAAGTCGCGTGGACGGACGCGCGAGCCGGCCACATCCTTCCAGACCGGAAGAGGGAATTCATAGATGGACGATTCGACGGAAGGCATATCGTAGCGGCGCTGACGGATGAATCGGGCAATGATCTCGACATCGAAAACCCAGCGGGAGCAGAACGGGGCGGAAAATAGTTCGGCGGTCTCGTTGCCCGCGCGGAAAATTTTTGCCCCGCATTGGGTGTCGTAGATGGGTAGCCGGAGGGCTAGGGATACAACCGTTGCAAAGACCCTACCCAGATAGTGACGCACGGCGCGGCGCTCCACGTGCCGCCCGAGGAGCTTGACGCGGGCACCGAAAACCATAGCCAAGCCGGGCCGGTTAGCCAGTACCTCGACCAGTTCGCCGATCTGTTCGAGCGGAGTCGCCAGATCGGCGTCCCAAAAACCTACATACCGGCAGCCCTCCTGTTGGAGAGCGGCGAGAATGCCGGCGCGCACAGCCTCCCCTTTGCCGCCATTGATGGGCTGGTCGATGACGCCGACCTGACTCTCCCGCCCCGCGCTTGCCCGCCGCAGCACGTCAAGGGTATTGTCTTTGCTCCCATCATTGACCAGTACAAAACGAATGGCGGGGTTCGCTGCGACGAAGGCGACGAACGTATCGAACGGAAACCTAGAGGCCTCGTTGTAGCAGGGGATAACGATCACGCAAGTCCGGCTCATGAGTTTCTATTCCGTCCGCTTCCGCAGCGTTGATTTTCCAATAGCCGGGGTTCCATCCGGCCTACGGGCCAGCAGACGCGAGACGGTTGCGGGGTGGATGCGGAACAGTCGTGCGGTATCGGCGCCGGTCTTGTCGCCCCGGAAACTATCTTGATAATCTCAACCCGCTGTTGCGGGGATAGCTTCGGCTGGCGTCCGCCAATGCGGCCCGCCAGCCGCCGGGCCGGCTCCGCACCTTCAAACTCGGCAAAAGATCCCCCCATCTGCATCATCATACGGTCGGCTGCGGTGGTGGTGTCGATTGCTTCGGTCAAACTGCGAAGTCTGGCTTGGCTTTCACCAGTCTTTCGAGGGGAATCAGAAAATTCCGGAGCGAATGGGACAACCGGTCGAGCCTCCACACAACCACTACACCGCCCTCCCGGAGTTGATCGATAACACGGCACCGTTTGGGACGGTCCGATCGGGCGAAGAAGGCATTTTCGCGAAAGACCCGTTCGCAGCCCGCCACCGTGAGCGTCGGCACTTGCGCGGTCGTGTCCTGGGCATCGGAGGGGACGCGAGCGGATCCGGTCTGCATTGCACAAAGATATCGCCAATTAATCGCATCACGCAACACGATCTTGCAACGCGCCATTGAAGGGAAACGGGCGGGCGGCGCGAGCGATGCCCAATCGATCCTTACTTGACTGACGAGGGAAAGGGAAGAGTGGGTCCGTAAAGTATATTAGATAGATAAGTTTCGTTTTGTTTTCAACATGTTCTGACTGTCTCGCACGAAGCCGACCTGCGGAAGTCTCTAAGTTATGAGCATGATAACATTCCGTTGTAAATCAAATGTCTCAGCCGGAAGCGTCTTGCCTCAGAAGCTTTCTGGGCGGGGCACCGGCCTGGTGCTTCTGGGGCTAGCTCTGGCAAGCGTGACGGCGACAGCCCAAACACGTCTGGATTTGGGGCAGCAATCAAAGAACGTGGATTTTTCGACAGCAATCAAGACTCTGCCGATGAAAACGGGGACGAACCTGCCAGCGCAATGTACGGCTGGAGAGATGTTCTTTAAGACAAATGGGGCAGTGGGCGGAAACTTGTTTGGGTGTGTGTCGGCCAATACTTGGGCCAAGCAGGGCGGAGACGTATTGCCAGGTTCGGTCGGAAACGCTGGGTCGGTTCTAGGGACGAACGGGACACAGACGGAATGGATTCCTCTCGGGGGAGATGTGACGGGGTCGATTAGTGGAAACGCCGTGGTCAGGATCCAAGGGCGTGCGGTCGCCAGCACGGCACCGTCGAGTGGACAGACGCTGGTATGGAACGATTCGGCGGGTCGCTGGGAGCCACAGACGTTGAGCGGCGGAGGCGGAGGCGGAGGGCCGGTGACGATTCAGGTTGGCGGGGGAACGGTAGGAACTCAAAACACCTTAACCTTTTTGGGGGGAGCCGGGGCGACGGTGGTTGGCAGCGACACGGGGACCGCAGTACAAATTCAGTATCTGTCGGATACGGCGGTGTTGCAGACAAAATCAGTGGCCCAGAGCGGAACCGGGGCATATTGCCAGTCCGATAGTGCGAGCCAGACGGCCTACACTTGTTCGTTATCACCAACGCTATCAGCTTACACGACGGGAATGGTGGTGAATTGGCGTCCGGACACGAACAACAGCGCCGGGGCGACGCTAGACGTTGATGCCCTTGGCGCAGTACCGTTGCGCAAGACGGATGGTACCAGCGTCGGTTCGGGGGACGCGGTGGCCAATCAGCTATACGCGATGTGGTTTGATGGAACAGGATTTCGAATTATGGCCGGGGGACAAGGCGGCGGGGGGACGACGCTGGGGACTTTATCGCACGTGTGGTGCCCATTCCGGAATTGCCAATCGTCGCGGGACAACAGAATGCCTGTGATCGCAGGCCGGACATATTTCTTCCGGTTTTACCCGGATCGGAGCCGTCAACTCCGGCGGATCACCGTGCCGTTGTATCCGTGGAATGGATCAACGGATACCCTGGCGATCGGAATTTTCAACAGTACTGGCACGAAGTTGGCGGAATGCAATACGCGGTCGACCGGGATTAACCCAAGTGGCTCGATGCCCATATGTAGTCTTAGCGCGGCATTGACGATCGATATGGACAGCGAGTATCTGATGGCAGTGGCCTCGGAGACCGCTGGGCCTCAATTGGATTGCACCGCCGATGACCTTGCTTACGAACTGCAAACCCTATGGAGCAGTCAGAGCTCCTTCTTTCCTTCGAGTAAGGCACTGTCCGGGTACGGTTCCGGCACTGGCACGGGAAGCGGTACGGAATTCGCTTTACCGGCAACACTAGGAACGGAAACCGGCGCCACGCAGTGCGCGCCACAGTTCATCTTTCTGCCGCAGTAGTCAGGAGTCGACAAAATGAATACACGCAAGCTTTACACTCTACTTTTCTCTGTCCTGTTGACGGCGGCAGCTGCCTGGTCGGCACCGCAAGCGGCTGTTTTTGCGGGCTCCAATTATTTGCGCTTTACGCCGAGCGGATCGCCGTGGTCGGCGCTCCGGTCTTGGCGCATCGAGTTCCGAATGCATGGCTTTGGTCCCCGCGCCAGCGTGCAGGGCATATTCGGGAATAACGTCGGCGATGCGCAGTGCCAGATTCCGGCAGGACAACTTGCGCTGCGCTGCCGGACTTATCAAGGGACGAGCACGGAGATGGTGTTGTCCCTCGCAGGACGAACCGACGTCCGTGTCCGCTTCCAGCGTGTGGAGAGCATCGGGAAAATGTATCTGGAAATGTGGAACGGCGATGGCACCGGCTACGCGGTGACCCAACTTAGCTACACGCCCGGGCCGTACGATGCCCGGCGGGAGAACTATATTGGTGCATTGTGGGGGGCAACGAGCGAATTGTACGGCGCTATCTCCTTCTTGCGATGGTTCAGCGCAACGCTACCGCCGAATGCGCCGGTTCCGCCGGACTCGATAACGACGCCTGCCGATCTGTTCAATGTGGAACTGGACGGCAATACCTCGGACTCCTCTCCTGCTCACCGGTCGGTGAACGTAAACGGCGGTCCGCCGGCATACATTAACACAACGCTGTTTCCACCGGTGGCCAACCTGATCTCGCAAACTGCGCGGGCGGGATCGGTCATGCAGTTGGATGCATCATCATCAAGCAATCTGACCAACGATCAGCCGTTGCAGTACTTCTGGACATGCACGAATGCTCCATCGCCATGTGAGTTTGTGTCGCGCACCGGACCGCAGGCGCAGTTGCGGACACTAATCGGCGGAACCTATACGGTACGTCTGCGAGTGACCAATGCGGAGAAGCTATCCCATACGATCGATGTCGATATGGGCGCCGTGCCCACGGACGCCAACGAAGTGGTTATTCTGCCAAGCACCAAGCTGGAACTGACCATCGGACCGCTTCTGCGCAGTGGTGCGTCCCAATGGGCGTGGTTTGATGCGACAGAGAAGCAGCTGGGCGAAGCGATTGGTTCGAGCATTCCGTCCAGTCCGGGGGATACGCCGCTGGCGGGGACCGTGACCTTAACCAGCGGTTCCACGGCGGTGACCGGAACCGGCACATCGTTCCAATCCACATTCAGTTGTAATGGTTCGGATCTGATCATGATTCACTACCCGTTAGCCGGGGGCGGAACGGGGCGGAGGGTTTATACAGTAAACAGTTGTTCCAGTCAGCAGTCTATGACAATGAGTCCAGCCTACGACGCAAGCGCAGGTACGGCGACCGGTGTCAGCTATGGCAAGACGACAAATGCGGAAACGGCACAATGGATCAACGGGTCCAATAACTGGAACTATTATGACGCCGTGACGGCGTTGTATCGTCTCTACTACCGGACCGGCATGGAACGCTATCGTACCCAAGCTCGCGGCTTGGCCGATAAGTGGTACAAGTGGCCGTTTGACGGCGGCCGAGCTTGGATCAATGGGCAGGGATACTGGATGCAGCAGCCGCGTATGATGGCGCTATTGGGGTTAATGTTGCGGGCCGAAGACGGAAAGCCGGAATATTGGCCTGGCATCGTGAGCGCCGGAAACTTTGTCTACACGCAGTGGAACGAGAACTGGTTTCCATCGGCGACTTCGGGAACCGTCGGAGAAGTTCGCGAGCAGGGATATGCCTCCTTGTTTCAAGCCGGGATCGCGGCCATGCATCCAGACGCAACAGCACGAAGCCAGTCTTTGGGACGAGCAACCGCAGCGTTCAACAACTATTGGAAACCAGCACAGTTACCAGACGGGAGCTGGCGTTTCCCGATTGGGGCAAATCTGTACTATTCCGGCGCGGGAACACTCCCTTGGCAAACCGGGTTTACGGCGTCCTACCTGACGCTTCTGCACCGACTCTCCAACAACAGCCAAGTACTGGACAGTCTGCAATCATTTGCCAATTTCATGAGCTCCTATGGCGTGGATCCGCAGAACGATGGCGGCTACTACGACGCCTTCTATACGCGATGCCCAGCCTATGACAAAGAATCTCAGGGAACGGTAACGGTCGTCAACGGGTCGAAGGCCATCACAGGCAGCGGAACGAACTTTTTGTCTCGCTACGGCTGTAACCAGACAGACCGGATTTCCATTGATATGAGCAGCGGAAGTCGCGTTTCTTACACTGTGCAGGCTTGCTCCTCGAATACGTCGATGACCATCGTGCAGACGCATACCGATGTCACGGAAAGCGGACGCCGGCATCTACTGTTTCCGCCTAGCGGTCCCACACATGGTTGCGGGATATGCCCGTGGGGAACTTGCGGGGGAGCAGGAACTACCCCGTCGGACGTAACGGCAGCCCGCACGCTCCTCAATGCCAGCCATAGCTTCTGGGGCTATCTGTATGCCATGGGCAGGGGAACGGCTTACAAGACAACCGGGGACCGGCTGTTTGCCCAGAATCTTGGCCTCAACGGGACGGGAAACGACGGCAACAAGGGAAACTACAGCGACGTGATAAGCGGCGGCTCGCCTCCCGGTTATCTCGCGACGACGTACTTATCCAAGGAATTTGCGTTCGTGGGTGGGGCTTCGGCAGCGCAGCCTTACCTAGCTTGGCGGCTAGGTATACCGCAGGCCCAGAAACTCATTCCGTTACGGGCCGCATTTGACTTATCGGCAGTTCCAAACGCCACAAAAGCGCGCGTTACAGTAACGCGGCCTAACGGAGAAAGTTCGGCGGCAGTGTGCACTGCGGCGCCGTGCGTAGTGAACGGGGATCGACGGCAGGGAGATCACCAGTTTGTCGTCGAATACCTGGATGCCAGCGACAAGGTAGTGGCACGGGGGGAAAGGATGCGGGTCATGGTACCGTGAAAGGTACCGTTAGATTTGTAACACGGAGCAGATGCATGGGTATTCAGAAGTGGCTGTATTGTATGTTTGGTGCGCTTAGCCTATGGGGGCAAGCACAGAGCGAGCAGTTTTCCGGCAGCCACTTCTACCGTTATGCAATGCGGGGACCGGAGTTTCGGCAAATGAGCGACTGGCGGTTGGAGTTCCGCGTGCACGATTTCCGCATCCAGCCGAGGGATCTCGGAATCGTCGGCATCGAAGACAACCCGTGTCATTTTCTAGCTAACTCGTTACGTATGCGGTGCCGGACATGGCATGGAACCAGTAACGCGGTCGACGTAGATCTGGCGGGCCGCACGGATGTGCGTGTTCGCGTGCAGCGCGTGAACGGGTCTGGCTTGTTCCTGGTGGAAATATGGAACGGCGATGGAAGCGGCTACGCGGCGTCAGGATTGCGTTTCCAACCTGTTACTTACAACGGACTGCGGGAGAACAGCTTCGTCGGAGCGTTTTATGGCAAAGGTTCGGAGTTTTCCGGCTCCATTTCGTTTGTCCGGTGGTATACGACGCTGCTGCCACAACAGAGCAGGGCGCCACTCGATACGGTAGTCGTCCCCGGAGATCTACTGAACGTCGATTTCGAAGGCGGCGGCACGAAGAACAGCAGCCCGGTGCAGTTGGAATTGGTTCGCGAAGGGACGGGACTGCCGGTTTACGTCAGGACGCCCACTTATAGACCGGTTCTAGCGCTGCAGGCGGGCTATTCGGTGCGCGCGGGACAATCATCACCCCTTGATTTCAGCGCCAGCTTCGCTTCGAGCGGAAACGGGGAGATCGAGGCGCTGGCTTTGAAGCAGTTGGCAGGACCTGCTGCATTGGTGATTGAACAGAATGGCTTGGTTGCCAACGCGGTGCTGCCCGTAGCGGGGACTTATTATCTCCAGGCCTCTCTGAAAGATTCAACAGGCTTGGAGGCAACCGGAATAGCCGAGCTTTCGGCAACTGCCACGGATCCGGAGGGTCGGGTGATCCTAGCCGATCGCCGCGTGGAAATGGTGATCGGGCCGGTGGTGCGGAGCGGTGCCTCGCCTTGGCCGTGGTTCGACACGACGGAAATCCAGGTAGGCGAGGCATTGTTGTCGACGATCGAGCCGACACCAGGAGCGCCGCTTGACGGCAAGATCACGGTGAGCGTTGGCAGTACCAGGATCATCGGTGAGGGGACCAGGTTCTTGACAGTATTCAAATGTAATGGAAGCGATAATGTGGCGGTCCATTATCCGGTCCATGCTGCAACGCCGGAGGTTACCGGCCTGCGCGTTTACAATGTCACGGCGTGTGCCAGTGACACGGAATTGACTATCAGTCCGGCCTACGACGCAACCAGGATTGACTGGCGGAACGTCATCTACGGCCGGGTGACCAATGAGGAGAACGCGCGCTGGTACAACGGTTCCAACAACTGGAACTATTACGACGCCGTGTTTGCCTACTACCGCCTGTACCATCGGACGGGGCGCGATCGCTACCGGGAGATGGCGCGGACGCTGGCCGACCGTTGGTGGAAATACCCGCTGGACGAAGGTCGGTCGTGTGAGAACGGCTATTGGTGCGTGGCTCCGCGGGTAATGTCACTGCTGGGGTTGATGCTGCGCGCCGAAGATGGCCGCCCGGAATTGTGGCCTCCAATTGTGGATTTGGCTAACCGGAGCTACCAGCAGTGGGTTGCCAAAGGATACGAGGACACAAGCAGTAACGTATTCGATATACGCGAAGCGGGGTACGTCTACTGGTGGCAGGTGGCGATCGCATCGTTGCACCCGGACCAGCCGGTGAGAACACAGGCCTTACAAAATGCCGAAGCTGGTTTCCGGCGCTTTTGGAAACCGAAACAGTTGGCCGACGGTAGCTGGCGCATGGATATTGGGTATGCCTGCTCGACCTGTGGTTATGAGGGCCAAGGAACACTCCCTTGGCAGATGGCATTTGCTCTGCAAGGAATGATGGGGCTGCACAGGTTGAATGGAGATCCGGAAGTCCTGGCTTCAATCCAAAAGGCCGGCGAGTTTATCCGGAACTTTGGCATTGATAGCCAATGCCGGGGGATGTATTACGACGTGTTTTACGCAAAGTGTCCTGGCGGGAATTGCGGCCAGTGTGCGTTTGGAACCTGTGGGAAATATGATTGCGCAAACAACGGTGCCTACAGCGGCAATGACTCAAGGACACTGGCCAACGCCACACATTCCCTTTTCGGTTATCTGTATGCCACGACGGGAGACCAAGTTTACCGTGTGACTGGTGACGATCTTTTCAGTGCGAATCTGGGCGGTACAATGGGGGGACTTGGCGCCGACGGAGGCAATGGGCATTACAACGACGCCGTCAGCGGCGGCGTGGCGCCAAACTTTCTGGCCAAGACTTACTTGTCCAAGCAGTTCGGCTTTGTGGGGGGTGCAGGCGGAGCGCAAAACTACTTGGCGTGGCGATTGGGCAAACCGCCCGACCAGATCTGGGTGGATGTTGATGTTCCGTTTGACCTATCCACCGTGCCCGGGTCGAGATTATTGCGAGCTATCGTGGTGCAGCCCTCCGGCAGTCAGGAGGTCTTTGGTTGCGGAGAAACTCCATGTAAGGTGCGGATGGACAGCCGGCAAGGAGATCACTTAATGGTGCTGCAGTTCCTTTCAGAGGATGGAACGGTGCTTCAGGAGCTCCCTCCCTCCCAGTTACGGTTGCCGTGAAGCCTCTTCCGGTACGGATATTGGCGGTTATGGAGGCCGACCGGATCACCGGCCCAGCCAAGAATCTACTGCGATTCGGCGCGGCCGCCCGGCCGGATATCGAACTGACCGTGGCGACCTATTTGCGGGGAGGAGTATCCAGCAATGGATTTCTCGAAGCGGCGCGGGCGGCCGGCCTAGCGGCCCATGGCGTGCAAGAACAGGGAAGGTTTGATTGGAACGTAGTGGCCGCATTGAACGAGTTAGTGGATCGGGTCCGTCCGGACCTGGTGCAAACACACAATACGAAATCCCATCTTTTGATGCGGCTAAGCGGGGTGGGGCGGCGAATACCTTGGATCGGTTTTCACCATGGACATACGGCCGAGGACGTGAAACAGAGGCTGTACAACCAGTGCGACCGGTGGTCGCTGCACGGCCCGCGCCGACTGGTGACGGTGTGCAGCCCGTTCGCTGATCAACTGGCAGGATACGGCCTGAGACGGGAGCGCATTGAGATCGTGCCAAACGCCGTGGAAACGCCGCGGGCGATGCGGGACGGGGAGTTGGCGGAGTGGCGCGAGCGGCTGAGCCTGCGCCCGGAAGAACCGGTGTTGGCAGTGATTGGGCGATTGTCGAGCGAGAAGGGCCAGCAGATCTTATTGGAAGCGCTGGCGCGGATACGCGAGCGCCCTTGGCGACTCCTGGTGGCCGGAGACGGGGTCGCGCGGGAGGCGCTGCAGGAACAGGCGCGGGCGGCTGGACTGGAAGGCCGTATCAAATGGCTGGGCCTGCTGCGAGATGTGCGACCGGTCTACTCATTGGCGTCGGTGTTTATCCTGCCGAGTTTGAGTGAAGGATCCCCGAACGTCCTGTTGGAAGCAATGGCAGCAGGTGTACCGGCGGTGTCGACGGCGGTTGGCGGAGTTCCAGAAACCGTAACGCATGAAGAAAGTGCGCTGCTGGTTCCGGCCTCCGATCCGGTAGCGTTGGCTGAAGCCGTGGATCGGCTGTTGGAAGATGGGGCGCTGGGGGAGCGGCTGGCGGCAGCGGCCTTGACAAGGGCGGCAGAGTTTTCTATCGAGGTCTATGTCAACCGATTGCGTGCCGTGTATGGCCGCGTACTGGCGCTACCCGTCGGCGCAGTTTGAGGATGTTGGTGCACCGCTACTTATACTTAGGAATGGCCGGTGATGCTACCTTCCGCCTTCGAACACGTTTCGCGGTCGAGCATTGGGTTTATAAGCAATTGCTGATTGATTTGGCGAATTGTGACTGGCTTCTTCCGTACGGCAATGAAATCCAGGGCTGCGTTGCCGAGCTGCTCAAGGACGATGCAGACAGACTGCCAGCCGAACACCGGTTGCGTTGTGTTTTACTCTCCCTGCCAGGACTGTCGGAAACGCTCGCGGATGAACCCGGCCGACCAGCAAATCAGATTGAGGTGGACCATCAGATTACCGGGAGAGAATATGGCGAACGGCAGTTGTAGCAAGTTGACGAGGCCCTGACGGTAGACATGCCCCGGAACCGCAAATGCCGTTAAGTGGCTCTTCTCGAAAGACGGCAGACGGCGGACCGCCCAATGGTGGCCATGGCCGAAATGCCATCGCCAGTGATAAAAAGGGCGAAGCCGTTTGCTCTCGACGTCGGTGTAAACAACCAGGGAAGGATTGTAGAAGCAGTTCAGCCCAGCATCCAGAAAACGGTGCGTGTAGTCTTCGTCTTCCATGCTGCCTAGGATCGTATCCCCGACGCGACCGAGTTTTTCCGAGAACGGTCCGATAAGGCGCGCCTGGGCCGTATTGATCAGCATGTTGGCACCGACAATCATCCCAGTGGAGGCACCGAGCGGACGAGCTTGCGGTCCGCGATCAAGCAATGCCAGCGGACTGTAATGTCCCGAGGTCAACCAAGCCGGAAAGAGGTGCTGATTCCTGGCCAGCACCCGACCGCCTGACAGAACCCACTCCGGATGGTCACGGATAGCGATGGCAGCGGAGGTGATCCAGTCCGGGGCCGGTTCAATATCGTCGTCTGTGAAAAGTAACCATTCCCCACGGGCATCGGCAAGCGCCCGGTTCCGTGCCGGTGACAGCCCCTGCCGCCCTTCAAAGACATAACGGAATCGCGCATCACGGGCCACGAAGGATTCCACGGTGGTGCGTGTACCGTCCGTAGAGTTGTTGTCGACAACAAGGACTTCCACTTCAAATCCATCCAGGACAGACTGATTGCTCACCGCTTCCAGCGTAAGGGCGAGCGATTGACAGCGGTTATAGGTGGCGATGGCGACAGTGATTAGCATGGGGGGAAACTGGCGTTTTTCAGCGGGCCATTCGCCAACGGCCATAGAAGCGTCCGGCAATCTTGATCCAGGAGAGTTGGGCGAGTAAGCCCTGCTGTAGATCAAATCCAGACCGCAGCCACCGCAAGCTGTGCCGAAGGGCATCGCCGAAGTAGTAGCGGGGGATACCGAACAGGTGAGCGACTCCCTGTTCGGGGGGCAAGCGTACAATACTCATCGATTGGCCAAACACCCAGGAGCGATGATAAGCGGTCGTCATCCGTTGCGCCGGAATCCAGTGATGGATTCCGAATGCGGGGATATAGCGTCCACGAAGACCGGCGCTTTGCAGGCGGAGAAAGAAATCATGATCCTCGCAGCTCAGCAGACCGCGGTCGGTGCGGCCAAGCGCTGGATTATAGAGGCCGGCCAATTCGAAAACGCGGCGTCGGAAGGCAGAGTTGCCGCTAACGAGACCCCCGTTGAAGCCAGGTCCGTAATCGATCGGTTCCGTACTACTTTCGATGATGCCGATAACTGCGGTGTATCCCACAACAGGGATCCAGCCGGGCGGTGGAACTTCCCATTTGGGGTGATACGGCCCGCCGATGTAATCGACTGAGGGATCGGCGAAGGCATCGACGAGGGCCATAAACCACGTGGCGGCAATCTCTTCGTCGTCGTCGATAGTAGCGACAATATCTGCGCTGGACGACAAAATGCCGGCGTTACGGGCTTGGCTGGAACCCTGTTGAGTTTCCAGCAGATAGCGCAGCCGGCCCTCAAAACGTGGCTCAAACGAAGCTACGATATCGCGTGTGTTGTCACGTGAATTATTGTCCACGACAATGGCGTTCCAGTCCAAGCCTTCCGGAGCGTGAGCCCGCAGCAGGCTCTCCAGTGTGAGGGCGAGCAGGTCGGGGCGGCGGTAGGTGGCGATGACGATGTCGAGCTGCATGATAGGGGCTAGAAACCGTTCATGGAGGATTCCTGGGCGGCGGCGCTGGAAACAGAAACGGCGCCTCCCTGTCGTTCCAGCCAATGGTTGAGCACGAGCAGGCGCCACCACTGCACTGGAACGCGGCCGGCGGCCAGCGCCGGACCAAGAATCGGGCGGAGCGAGCCGGGGCGGACCCAGCCTTCGCGCTCAAGCAGATTTCCCTCCGCCAGGCGCTCTAGGGAGTCGCGCCACCATCCGGCGAGCCAGGTTTCAACCGGTACGGTGAAGCCTTGCTTGCGGCGGGAGGCTATCTCTTCACCAAGATGGCGGCGGACGATCTCTCGCGGGATGGCTTTCAGGCGGCCCTGATAGAGCCGAAGGGCATAGGGCAGGCGGGCGGCGAATTCCCACACCGCCGAGTCAAGCAGCGGCGCGCGGGCCTCGAGAGAATGGTGCATGGTGGCACCGTCGACCTTAGGCAAGAACTCGCCGGAGAACTGGACCCGACGTTCGTAGTGCAACTCATCATTCAGCAAGCGGCGGCCCGAGGCTAGCGATAGTGGAATATCCCGCTCGGCTAGGCGGAGGCCATCCAGGCGCTGACCAAGGAGCCCATGTCTTTCATAGTAGGGCAGGCCGTCGTGAACGCGGGTGACGGCTCCCAGCCCGCCGGTGGCGTAGTCGAGCAGGTGCTTGGGACGGCGCAGCGCTTTGGCCGAAAGCAGCGGACGTAGACCCCGCCACATGGCAGCCGACCCCGGCGGGAGGCAGCGGGCGATCTTCTGGGCGTACAGAAAGTTCTTGTGATAGGGATAGCCAAGAAAGACGTCGTCGCCACCATCGCCGGTCAGCAGAACGGTGGCATGGGGACGCACAGCTTGCGAAACGCGGAGCATGGCCAACGCCGAACTAATGGCAAAGGGCTCGCCGAAGGCCTCGCAGAGTCCGTCGAGGTTTTCGCCACTGGCCGACGGCAGTTCCACGATCTCATGTGCCAGTCCGAGCTGGCGGGCTGTGGCGGCTGCGGCGGCGCTCTCATCCCCCGGGTCGCCGGGCGTGCCCACGGTAAAGGTGCCTATATTGGCATTCAGCTTCCGCAGCGCCCAGCAAACGAGCGTGGAGTCAATACCAGCGCTGAGCAGAGCGCCGACCTTCACATCGGCAATCAGACGCAGGCGAGTGGCTTCTAGCAACAGCGATTCGGCCTCCTCGACGGCGGCTTTGAATCGCGCCGGCGTCGCCGGAATACTATCGTCCGGCTCTGGTAACGTCCAATAGAGTTGCGGACCAGTCGTTTTTCCGTCACGCCAACGCAGCAATGTGCCGGGTGGGAGTTTGCAGGCGTTCTTCCATATGCAGCGATCTTGGGTGGTGTGGCCGAACTCCAGGAACTCCAGTACAGCGTAGGGATCGATGACGTGCACCAGACCAGCGGCACGGAGCGACGCGGCGCTCGAGGCAAAGGCCAGCCAGCCGTCCCCGGCGGTGTAATAAAGGGGTTTGACACCCAACCGGTCCCTGACGAGGGTAAGGGTGCGCTCCTGCTGGTCCCAAAAGGCGAAAGCAAACATGCCGCGCAGCTTGGGCAATAACCGTTCCAGCGGCCAAGTAATCAGACCTGCAAGTAGAACCTCGGTGTCGCATTGGGAGTGGAAGCGGCAGCCTTCGGCTTCCAATTCAGCGCGCAGCTCCAGAAAATTATAAATACATCCATTGAAAACTAGGCCGTAGCGACCGCCGGGGCCTAGCATAGGCTGACTGCCGGCCGGACTGAGATCTATAATAGCCAAACGGCGATGACCGAAAGCGGCATTTGGAAAGGCGTGAAAGCCTTCCGCATCCGGACCGCGTCGGGCCATGGCGGGAAGCATAGCCAAAGTCGCCAGCCGCCGCTGTTCCGCCGCGCCACCCGGCCCAACCATTCCAGCTATTCCGCACATAATTCCATTCTTCCAGACTTTGATTTATCGGCTGTTGTTCCCAAGGCAATAGACCTGGAGTAGGTCCCGTATAAAGAGCTATCTTCCGGCACCGTGCACAACCTCCACAAAAGCGCCGAACGAGGTCAGTTCCTCATAACGCTCTGGATCGATAGCGATACCAAACTCCTCTTCGACAACGGTAATCAGCGTCACTTGTGCCACCGAGTCCCAGGTTGGCAGCGTATCGATGGAGGCATCCGCCAGCGCCGCCTCCTCCGTATCAAGAAACACGGCTTGAAAACAGGACAATAGCCGCTGCTGGTTTGGTGCGTTTGTCATAAATCAATCTCCTAACGGCAGGGAAGTGCCAGCACCGGTCGAGCCGTCATAGAGCCGGGGGCAGTGAGCATAGAACCATTCCCGGTCCAAAGACAGCAACCCTGCCTCGTCCAGCGGTCCCAGTAAAAACTCCAACGCCTCTCGCGCCGGTCCATTGCGCGGAGTCGCCATCCAATCGAGCAGAACGGTATCGGTTCCGCCTTCGTCGAACAGTGCTCGGAGCGTGGCGAATTCTATCCGGCGCGAGAATGCACGGCAGCTCATCACCCAACTCTCCATCCGCAGCGCACCGTCTACGCGGCGGCCAGCGGCAACGGCAATCTTCCCCAACGGACCGAAACGGTCCTCGTAATGAACAACGCACAAGACTGAATCCGGCGAGGCCAGAAAGCGGCGAAACTCGTTCTCCTCCCAACGCCGTCCGTTCAGATTGAACTGATTGGTTTTGTTCAACAGTTCCAGCACTCGCGGATCGAACGACTCCCGCTGGAAGTCGAAGAAAAAACGGCACTGGAGTCCGGCGAGAAGCGTCTCCTGGCCGGTGTGGGCAGCTTGAGATGCCAATTCCGTTCCCGCGCGGAGGCTAGCGGCGCGCAGACGGTCTTCCTGGTTTGTAGACTCGCGGGCGAAGTGAAGGGCCAGCGATCGAAGCGTTTCGAGCATCGCCGTGGCGTCAGAGGGGAAGAGAATACACTCCACTTCCGGCAGTTCCTGCCGCACCTCGGCTAACTCCAACGGACTGTCGTCGACGAAGACAATGGAGTCGAGTCCAATGTTCCAAGTCTCAGCAATTCGGCGCAGGCTCGCGCTCTTTGCCCCCCAATTGGTGACAACGGGAAACAGGGCTTGGGGATCGAGCAGGAGATCGGGCCGGGCTAGCGCCTCGGCAACGGGAGCCGGATCATTCTTGCTGGCTACGCCGATCAGAACACCCTGCGCGGCCAGACCGCCGAGAAACTGCTGATAGATGCCGTGCGGGCGCGCGTGGCGATCGATGCTCCAGTGGACGTTACCGGGGCCGTCGTCCCCGACGATGCCCATCCATAGCGTATTGTCCAGATCAGTAACTAACCCCTTCTTCGGGGAGGCAGGGAGCAGGAGCGAGGCCAACTGGCTAGCCAGCGCATCGGCATAGGGAACCGGATACGGGAAGCCGGTCTTTAGATAGGAACGGAAATCGTAGGGTTCGGCGGAGACGGGGTCGGCCACGCGTACCCCTGCGGCCGCGCAGGCCGATGCCAGTGAGGCCGCGGACTCCCGCAGCCGTAACATAAATGCTGTTGCCTGCCCGGGCAATCCGGGCCTCCATGGCGGAACGGGACTAGTGGGCAGAGCCAGCACGATACGCCGGCCGGCGGCAGCACTGGTCAGCAAAGCTTCCAGGCGGGCGAGGCGCGCCGTAGCCTCCCTTACAATCGACGCCTCATCGGCAATCCCCGGCCGATGGGCCTCGCGTAATCCCAAGCGCGGATCCAAATCCGGCCAGTCCAGGACAACTGCCAACGGTGCGCTGCCCTCGGCAGCCAGTGCTCTTACGATATTCCCTGCCAAGTCGCCAAAGCGTCCAGTGCTGACGGTCACGTCGCGGTCCGCCGGGCTGATCCGTCCGCGCACATGCGCTTTCAAGAACGTGGCCAGATGCAATGGTTCACAACCGCAACAAAGGAAAAGCGGAAAGGCGGCACCGGTAGACGGTCGGCCAGCAGCCAGCAGGGCTTCACGAAGCGTCATGTTTCATGCCGGGGCTGGGACGGCGAAAGGGCTGGTCGCATACCCTTCGAGGATAACGCTGGCCGTCCAGTGGGTCAAAAGCAGAGTCCTCGCAGCCGAACGACGCAGTGTAGCTGCACGTTCTGGTGGCTATCGAAAACCGTTACTTCCAAAAACTGCGCGCGGGGCGGAAAAGGATAGATGCCGCGCACAGTGTGGCGACCATCAACATGACAAAAGCCCGCATCGGCGACGTCAACCGTTTAAAAAGCGACCGGTCGGGAACGACCGGATCAATAAGTACCAAGATAGCAATCAGCGCCTGCAACGCCACGGCCGCTTCCCGCCATTGGGACGGCAGCCACCAGCAGGCCGTCCCACCCGCCAACAGGGCAAAGGGCAGCAGCAACCGGGCGAATTTGTGAGACAGGAAGTGCCAGCGCATCCTGTTCGTTGCACCGAATAGCGCCGGATAGTGGCGTATGATCTGGTAATTACCGGCCAACGTGCGCACCTTGCGGCGGAACTCCTGGTCCAGCCGCGCCGGATGATCGTAGGCCTGCGCCGTCCCATCCAGAATCACCCGGTACCCGGCGAAGAACGCCGCCAGCGGCTGATGCACGTCGTCTAGCAGCGCGTCGGCGGGCAGTGGCCGGCACAATGCACGCCGCTGGGCATAGATGGCGCCGGTGGCGCCGATGACGCTGTCGATCGCACTTTGCCAGAACCGGATCCGTTTTTCATAGCGCCAGTAGAGGCCCGTCTGCGCCTCTTCGGCGTTAGAACCGCTGCGGATTACCAACTCGCCTGACGCCACCCCGACCTCCGGATCTCCAAAGCAGGCGACGAGTTCACGCAGCGCCTGCCGGTCTAAGGGTTGGCGCACATCGGTATAAAAGATAATCTCGCCCGTTGCTTTCGCCAGTCCCACATTCAGCGCGGCGCTTTTTCCACCGGGAGGCAAGGCGAAAACTTCCAGACGAGCGCCGCGTTCGGTGAAGGCTTCTGTCCAGCGGCGGGCCCGCGCTACGGTCCCGTCGGTTGATCCATCGCTCAACACGAAGATCTCCAACAGACTTGGCGGGTAATCCAGCTCGAGTAAGGAAGTGAGCTTGGCGTCCAGTGCTCTTTCGCCATTGCGTACGGCCAACAAGACGCTCACTGAAAGCGGCGTAAACTTCTTGCGCACCGGCCGCGCACGGCGACCGGCGGCGAGCGCGGCCAACAACGGGTAGCCAATCAGAACATAAACGACGAACAGCAGGCATCCGCCGGTGACGATCCACGCCCACGCAATCGAGCTCACCGTCCCGCCTTACCCAGCTTCGCCCCGATCCACCCGACTACCGGTCCGGTTACGGGCATGGCCGCTGCCAGCGACGGCCAGAAGAACGGAAGCCGCCAATCGCCCGGTGCGCGGAACCGGGCTCGCAAAGCTCCCGCCTGTTGCCACTGGCCATGCAGCCCCAGCAGGGAGGCGGTCTTAAACGCGCGAATCGCATAGAAGCCGGCCAGCAGCGGACGCAGTTCGGGCGGGCAGTGTGCCTCCACTTCTTCGGGATGCTCGAGGAACGGCTCCATCGGCCGTATGCCGCGGAGGTTGCTGCTCAGTGCTGAAGCGTCGCGCCAGATGGTAGCTCGGGCGGGGAGAGAGAAATAAACTGTTTCCTGCAGCAATACACGCAACCAGAGATGGGCGTCTTCGGAAAATCGGCAATGGTTTTCATAGAAACCGCCGTGGCGACGAACGGCCTCTGTGCGCGCCACCGTGCTGCAGGGGCACATGTAGGCTACCGCATAGACCAGCATTTGTGGAGACAACGCCGGGGTAACGCGGAACTCGCCATCGAGCAGTCCGCGCCCACGCCACAAGGGCTCGTTGGTACCCTCTCCGGGCAGGTTGATTACGCTGGTGCTGACGGCGGCCACGCGAGTATCGTCCAGGATGGCGGCGCCTTCGGCCAGGTGCATAGGCAGCCATTCATCGTCGGCATCGAGAAACGCGACCATGCTGGCGCGCGCTTCGGCCACGCCTCGATTGCGGGCGGCGCCGGGACCGGCGTTGGATTGGCGGATCATGCGGAAGCGGCGGTCCGACGGCAAGAATTCCTCCACTGCGGCCGGGCCATTGTCGGTGGATCCATCGTCCACTACGATCGCCTCAAAATCGCCTTCCGTCTGGGCGGCGATAGAGCGTAGGCTGCGCAGAATATACGGCCCCTTATTGTGGAGAGGAACCACAACGGAAATGCGAGGCGCACCGGAGGCTGGCATCTCGCTACGGTTCCCTCCGGAACACGCGCGCCGCCGCAACATACGCCGGCCCGCCAGCTGCTTTCGCCACTTTTTTCGCCGTCCACCAGAGACGCGTACGCTGGCAGGGCCACCACTGCCCAGCGGCGTAGGCGGCCGTGTTCGCCGGTTGGTGTCCGCGGTGAATCGCGTAACGCCCGTAAATGCGGCACGGGCCAATCTGTTCTACGCGTTCGACCGGCTCAGAGTTGAACAGCCGCCGCACGCCAGCCTCGGCTGCTGTCTCGCCCGTGGCGTGAGAATAATAACCGCCGGGAACGCTGGCATCTTCTACGCATGTGCCGACAATCTGGGCCAGCGTATCCAGGCTCTCACGCCACTCCCGGCGCATCTGCTCCGGAGCCAAGACGGCCATGCGCATCGGATGGCTCACCGAGTGGCTGCCGATGACGTGCCCAGCCGTGACGAGCATCCGCACCCCGGCGGCATCTAGAAAGCCAGGTTGCCCGATGCGGCCTGTGGTGACGAAGAAATAGCCGCGCCAGCCACGCCGCTCGAGCGCCTCGGCTGCGGCCAGGGAACCGGAACCGCCATCGTCGAAGGTGATTAATAGCGGAACGCCCACTGCGTTCTCGGTGCCTAGCCGCCCCGGCGGCGCGCCGGACCAAGCTGCCTCCGCTGCCGCAAGATGGTCCTCAAACTCGGCACGGGTGAACTTATAGTGCTGGCTCCATGGCCCGGTGAAACCGCTGGTTTCCCACTGGGTTTCGTCGTCCACCACGTCGTGAAACATCAAGGCGCGGACTCTGTCGATCATAGGTGAATCGGTCCATCCCCATCGCCACGCAGCAAATGTATCCGTGGCCGCATGGTCTCCCATGGTTCTAGCCTTTGGACGAGCTTCGGTGACGCCGCCAGGAAGAAATTGGTCGGTCCATTGCGCCATCCTGCGCCGCGTAGAGCGCTCGTCCAGGAGGCATGAAACGCGTTGGCGATCAATAAATCAACGCCCCTGGTATCCAAGAATCGGGTTGCCGCCGCAGTAACCTCCGTCTCCCGGCCGGGTAGCGCCAGGCAATCAATTAATGATCCAACCCGCAAATTTCCGAAATATTTGTCCTCCCGCATGACGGTGTCCATGACCACGGCCCACCCGACCAGCGCGCCTTCGCGCCGCACCGTGAGCCGCAGAAAGCGATTGTCTCCGGCTGGATAAAGTCGGTCCAGAACGGCCGCCGTCCGCACTGCGCAGAAGGAATACGCCTTTTTTGCCTGCTCCCACAGCGTGTCCATCTCCCCGGCGGGGAATGCGGCTGGTTGCTCGTAGTCCGCCTGCGGTAACCGGCCCTGGAGCAGCCATCCGCCCACGGTTCCCATTCCAGTCCAGGCCGCGACATCCATGGCCGCGCGGCGCGCTAGTGTTGTCCGGATGGCCCGCAGTCCGTGCAACACGCGGTGCGGTCTCGCCATACGGAACAGAAACTCTACCGGCTCAAACTTCCAGCCCATTCCGCGCAGCATGCGGGGCAGGGGGCGTTCCGGACTTCCCATGCCGAGCGCGAACTGCAGGGGCCTCCGGGCTAGCGCGTCGCGCACCAGCAACACCCCGGTCATGGCAAAGCGTTTATCCACCAAGCCTTCGGAAAGCGGTGCCCGGTAGAATCCTACGGTCACTTCCTGACCGGCCAGCAGGAACTGCTGGTGTTTCAGCGCATAGCCGCCGCGAATGGCGCCAGCATCCACAGCGAGAAACAATTCCTGATTCGGTAGCGCATCTCCCTCCGGTGCCAGCCATGCCGGGCGGGGAGAGGCTTCCAGCCGAAAGCCTAGCTCCACGCCCTGTGCGTCCAGCCGGGCGTTAAACTCGGCAACGGCGTCTACGTGATGGTCCAAATACGGTTCAATGCGAACGGCCATGTTCAGGAAATAGGGTCCAAATCAGACGAATGCTGCCTTCCTTCGAGTTTAACAGGCTAGTGTCTAGACCCATCCGCGCACCTTGTAATAGAATAGCCGGGCTGTTTCACCGGCCAGCAACCGGAGCGCTTCCCACCGCCAGAAGCGGCTGCCGTTGGCTCGTTTGGCGATGTCGGGCAGAGGCAGCGGCTTTACCTTGACGCCCGCGCGCTGGAAGGTGGCCACAGCTCGTCGCATGTGATAGTCACTTGAAAGCAGCACCACGTCGCCGCGGCGCCCGGCCAACAGCGCGCCCACTCGCAGAGCATTCTCCCGGGTCGAATCCGCATCCGGTTCCTGGACTACAATGCCGCCTGGGACGCCAAGCGCCGTCAGATAGCCGCTCATGGCGGCGGCCGCGCCACGGTCTCCACTGACGATCACCTGGCTATACCGGTGTTCCTTCCACGCCCAGGCTGCATAGACACAACGCAAATACGTTCCTTCGCCCAACGTTGCCGACTGCTCACCGTTCCGCTCGGTCAGCAGTTCCGCCGCCAGGACCACCAGCGTTTCCCCTTTACCGTCGCTCCAAGAGCCCCGCAACGCTGCGGTCCACCAATACACGAGCGGTGTTCCCATCACCACTAGCAACAGCGCCCCTAACGAGGCCAGCAGCCGCTGGCAAAACCGCTGCACGGCTAGCGCCTCTTCATTAACAGGGAGGAGGCCTCTGTGGCGACAATCCGTCCCATTTCCCGTGCACCGGCGGAGGTGAAATGCACAAAATCGGTGAAATACGCGGCCCCGGCTGGCATCCGCGCGGCTGCGTCCGCCACGGCCACGCCGCGTTCGGCAGCCACCCGCCGCATGCGTTCGTTCAACTGCATCTCCATATCCACAAATCCCTCCTCGCGTAGCGTCGGGTAGAATAGCCGCCAAGCGGTCAACATGGCTTGGTCTGCGGACCTCGCCTGGCGGCCGAAATAGGTGGCGTGAGTCACCAACAGCACCGGCACGTTCTCGGCTTGGTAGATGTCGAGCAGCCGGTTCAGATCGGCCGTGAACAGATCGACGTGTTGGGGCTTGATCCGGCTGGTGACTTGGTCCTCCCGCCCGCGCAGGGACCGTTCGACGGAAACGTTTCGCAGCGGTGTCATTAACCAGAGCGGAACCACCTTACGGCGCAATTCCTGCACCTTGGCCAGCAGGCGGAACTGTATGCGCGGCAGCGGCGCGGCCTTCAAGACCTCATACGAGCTGGCATCGACGTAGGCGGCCACGCTCGTATAGATCACGGCGAGATCGGGTTTCGCCTTCTGTAGCACCCGCGGTGCCTGGTGAATGTGGGTACGCAAATTCGAACCGGGATAGGCGGCGTTGATCACAGTAACCGGCTGCCCGGGTCCGAGCCGGACCTGCAGCGCCGTTTCCAGTTGTCGCGGCCATTCTTCGTTTTCCGGCTCGCTCAGACCAAATGTCTCCGACGCGCCGATGCAAACCACCCGGAGGGCGCCAGCAACCGGTTCCGGCCCGCGATAGCCCAGGCTGTTCATACTCCACTTCAAATACCGCGCCCCGGGTACGCCCTCAAAGTCCGGGCCCGGTCGATCGTAGAGCAGGTCCTGCGTATAGATACCCCAGAACGGTGCCCCATGAGTCATCGTGTCTTCCACTCGGGCGCAGACCTCCATGGCCAAGCCGGCAACGAGGACGGAAGTCGAAATTCGGAGGATTGAGAAGCGCATGCCGGATCAGAAGTCAGAACTGAAAGTAGATGAACGATTGCGGTTGCCCGCCAGCGAACACGACGGCGTAAATCAGCGCGGCATAGACGGCGGCTCGCAGTTCAACCGGAATCCACGGGAAGGAGAGCCAGTGCAGCCGGCCGCTGGCGTGCTGCAGCAGTTGAACGGCCGCCAGTGGGGCCGTAAACAACGCTATCTTCCAGGCCAGATGGGAGTCCCAGCCTTCCCACGGCCGGGCCAGCGCTTCCGTGAAGTGAACAACCTGCCCCAGACTGGTGGCGCGAAACAACAGCCAGCCGTAGACCGTGAACGGTAGCATGATCAGCACTTGCAGCGCCCCAATGGTGCGTTGGACACCTTCCGGCTTGGCCGTCAGGCGCTTTTCCCAAGGGAAAATCCATAACCGATGCACGACCAGGAGCATTCCGTGATAAAAGCCCCACAGAAGAAAGTTCCACGCCGCTCCATGCCAGAATCCGCCAATTAGCATGGTTAGCATCAGGTTGCCATACAGCCTGCGTTCTCCCTTACGATTACCGCCTAGGCTGATGTAGACGTAGTCCCGCAGCCAGGTCGATAGGCTGATATGCCACCGGGACCAGAAATCCTGCGGATTACGGGCCAGATACGGGAGATTGAAGTTCAAAACGAACTCAAACCCCATCAGCTTCGCCACGCCGCGGGCGATATCGGTATAGCCGGAAAAGTCGCAATATATCTGGACAGCAAACGCGAGGCTGGCCAACAAGACCTCTCCGCCCGGCGCGGTCGGTTTTTGGAAAATGGCGTCCACAAAGGGGGAGAGATGGTCGGCGATGAAGACTTTCTTGAAGAAGCCCCAGAAGATCAGGTGAACGCCTTCGTCAACTTGCGCGCGCGTTGTCCGCCGGGGCTCGATCACCTGCGGAAGCAGGGAGGAGGCGCGTTGGATGGGGCCGGCCACAAGGTGCGGGAAGTAGAGCACGGCCAGCAAAAAGTCCCAGAAACTGGCCGTCGCGTGGAGTTCGCCACGATAGACGTCTATCGTGTAGCTCAGAGCTTGAAATGTGTAGAAGCTAATTCCCACCGGCAGGATGACTTCGAGCGTCGTCAGTCCTACTTCCATCCCAAGCGCGTTCAGTAATCGTTGTAGATTTTCGCTGAAGAAGTTGAAATATTTGAAAAACCCCAACAACCCGATGTTGGTGACGACACTCAACCACAGGTACTGCCGTCGGCTCTCGGACGGCGATCCCGCCCGAATGAGCCGCTCCATGCGTTGGGCACAGAAGAAATCGATGCTCGTCGAGAAGAGCAGCGGAGCCAGAAAGCGCCAATCCCAGGTGGCGTAGAAAAAAATACTGGCCGCCAGCAGCATGCGGTTCTGCGCTTTGTGCGGCAAGGCGTAGTAGAGGGCCAGCACAACCGGCAGAAACAACAGGAACGACAGGGAGTTAAAGAGCATGACGTTCGGCGGACCTGTTGTAGATACCGTCTCCCGGCACCCCGAGCAGCCCCGGCCGCAAATTCTCCATGATTCTTAAGTCATTGAGCAGTATAGCGATTCCCGGTTGTTTTGTCCCCAATAGTGATGAACTTGACCAGATATGACGATATGCTATCGATAGGACCTTATTGGCTCATGGCTTCATCTTCGGCGAAGATCATTCTACCCCCGGCTTTTACCCTTCGCTATTTTGCTCGGGGAATAGCCGATCTGGTGGCGTACCGCGACCTGCTGTTCAGTCTTAGCCAGCATCGTGTCCGGGTGCGCTATAAACAGTCCGCGCTCGGCATGGCTTGGGCTGTCCTGCAGCCGCTGGCAATGATGTTCATCTACACCATCCTGTTTTCCGTTTTCACACGTGTTCCTACCGCTGGTATTCCGTATCCGGTGTTTGTTTTTTGCGCGCTACTGCCATGGACGTTCTTTTCCACCGCCGTCGCCAACTCGGCAGGGAGCCTCACCGGACACCGGGAATTGATCGCCAAGGTGTTCTTCCCACGCGAAATTCTGCCGTTTACGTATGTTTTTGCCGCTGTATTTGACCTATTAATTGCTAGTGTTATTCTCGCCGGCATGATGATTTATTACGGAGTGGCACCGCAGGCGCAGCTGTTCTGGGTTCTTCCGGTGCTGCTGGTGGCGCTGGTATTTGCCATCAGTTTGAGCCTGCTCTTCAGCAGTTTGCAGGTCCGTTTTCGCGATATTAGCCTTGCCATGCCGCTTTTGATGCAATTGTGGATGTTCGCCTCGCCGGTCGTGTATTCTCTGGACGCCGTCCCGGAGCGCTACCGGGGCTGGTATGTGCTGAACCCCATGGTGGGAGTGGTAGAAAATTTCCGGCGCGCTATTGTGGGCCAGGCACCGATAGACGTTCCCTCGCTGGCATCGGCCGCCGCGGTCAGTGTGACGCTGTTCCTGGTCAGCTACCTGTTGTTCAAACACCAGGAAGCCACGATGGCCGATATCATCTAATCCGCTTCCTCCGAACTTCTCTAAGCATGATCGATCTCGCCTTTCTCAATGTTTCCAAGCGCTACCGGATCCCATCCGAGGGCGCTCCGCCACCGGGCCTGATCGGCCGCTGGAGGCACCGCATCGCACGACCCACTACCGAGTTTTGGGCGGTGCGCGATGTCAATTTCGAGATTAGCCGGGGAGAATCGGTCGGTGTCATCGGGCACAACGGTGCAGGTAAAAGCACGATGCTCAAACTGTTGAGCAGCATCACGGCGCCCACGCAGGGAGAAATTCACGTCAACGGGCGCATCGCAGCATTGCTGGAGGTCGGCAGCGGGTTCCATCCGGAGCTGACGGGCCGCGAGAATGTCTATCTGGGCGGGGCGCTCCTCGGCATGCGGCGCGCCGAAATAACATCTAAACTCGACCGGATCGTGGAATTCGCTGGGATGAGCCGCTTTATCGACGTTCCCGTGAAACGTTATTCATCCGGTATGTACGTACGCCTGGGTTTTTCTATGGCGGCCCATTTGGAGCCTGATATCTTATTGTTGGACGAGGTGTTGGCCGTAGGCGATGCCAGTTTCCAGGACAAATGTATTGGGCGTATTGAACAACTGAGGAACTCCGGTATCACCATTGTTTTTATCTCGCACGATCTGATGGCCGTCCAGCGGATCTGCTCGCGTGTGCTGCTGATGCAGCAGGGGCAGTTGGCCGGTTCCGGAACTGCCGAGGAGATGATCCACCGCTACCACGAGATTTCTCGCTTCCAGAACACGCGCAGCGTGGAACGCAACATTACGGGCGCGCGGGCGGCCAGTACCGGCATCGAGTTTCTTTCGCCGGCTGGAGACGCCCTAACGGCACTACCCAGCGGCGGCCCGGTCCTATTCCGGCTGCGATACGAGACGCCGGAGGCGGTCTCCAAGGTGCGTTTCCTGGTTGTGGTTCAGTCGCTTGACGGCGTGGCGCAATTCACCCTCGATTCCCGTCTCGCCGGTCGATTATTCGACCTGCCGGCTGGGGGTGGGGAGGTCGATTTTCACGTCGACTCCTTACCGCTGCGCGACGGATTTTATGCGATCGACACGGTCCTTTATACCGAATACGAAGCCGAAGCGCTGGATTATCAACCGGGTTGCGCGACGGTTCAAGTACAGGGCGAGCGGGTGCGGGAAGGGCTGTACTATGTCCCTCAGCGCGTCGAGGTCCGGCCTGCCGCGGTGGTAAGTAACCGTTCATAGCGGTCTATCACTTGTGCGCTCGTGTAGTTTTCGGCTACCAACGCACGGCCAGCCGAGCCTTGCAGCGATCTCAATTCCGGGCTGGCGAGCAGCGTCTCTATCGCTCGCGCTGCCGCTGACGCGTCGCCTAGTTCCACGACCAATCCTTGGCGCCCGTCTTCGATCAACTGCTGGTTGGCCGGGATATCGCTGACGACGGCAGGCAAGCCGCAGGCCATCGCCTCCAGCAGTGAAACCGGAAAACCCTCGAGTGACGAGAGCAACGCGAACAGATCGGCTGCGGCCAACCAGCTCCGGACGCCGTTTTCATCGGCGACGCCGGCAAACACAACCCGCTCTTTCAGTCCCAGCACGGTCGCTTGCGTTTCCAGTTGGGAGCGCATGGGTCCGTCTCCGACCAGCACCAGCATCGCCTTCGGGCGTCTCCCGGCCACTGCGCCGAAGGCTTCGATCAACACCCCCAGCTCCTTTTCCGGCGCCAGCCGGCCGACAAACAAGACACACTCGGCATCGACAGCCAAGTCCAAACGCCGCCGCGCTTCAGTCTGCTCCGGCACACTAACAGGTTTAAAGATGTCCACATCCACCGGATTTGGCATCCATAACAGCCTACCTTTAGGCAGCCCGGCGGCGGTGGCCTCGACGGCCATGGCCGGATTCAGAACCATCACCGATTCCGCCCAACGCCCCAGCATTGCCAATTCCAGCCGCCCCAGAAGGCTGGCGGTTAATGGCTGGATGGTGTTGCTGCCAGAAAACTTCATGACGATCCGTTTGTCCAACAGCCGCGCCACGGGCAGAGCCGTGGCCAATTGCAGGCCCGTCATGAGGAAATAGACCGACTGATAGGACGCCCGGTGGCGCCACAGATACCAAGCCACTCCCAGGGCGTGGACATAGCCTTGCATCCGAAGTGGCCAGCCCCGTCCCCACTGCCGCACGGGCGTGCCTCGCTCGTCGATCCAATCTGCGGAATTGGGCATGGGCGGGGTGCTTCGGCATAACACCGTCACGCTCCAGCCCCGTGCCCGCAACCCAGCGCAAATGCGTTGGCCTTCAACTTCCGAGCCGCCCACAACGGGAGGATACGTGGTGGTCACCAACACCAGAGCGTGGTTCATTCCGTTGGCCGCCACTCGCGCTATCCCCGCCGCCGCATATACCATCGCGCAGCAGTGCCAAAAATGCCCGGCCAGAGACGAAGCAAGGCGACGATCCATGCCACCTTGCGGGTGTGGAAATGGCGGTTGGACTCTTCCAGATCCCGGATTGCGGCCGCCCAATCTCCCTCCAGCACCGCACGGCGGCCCGTAAACAGGGCTATCGAGGCTTCCGTCTGGGCCAGCCCCGCTTGGGCCGCCTCGCGTTGGCCGGGAGTGAGGCTTTCGTCCGTCAGGACCTTTCTGTAGACTTGGCACAGGCTACGGTACAGTCCGGTCGCGTCGGCGGACAGGCTGGTTTTCCGAATACGGTAGCGCACTAGCGGTTCGTCGACATAAGAGAAATGAACCCCTGCTTTCGCTAGCCGCAGCCACATATCGAAGTCTTCTGAAGCCCGGAGACCTTCATCAAAACTGCCCACGCGATCCAACGATTCCCGCCGCAGCAGCAAGGATCCGAAGATGTAGATCTCTCGCCGGAGCAGTCGCTGGAGTGAAATCTGCCCAGCCTCGAAGTCCGGTTTCGGGAACAGCTCGTAGTAACGTTTTCCCACGAGGCCCCCGCTGCCGAAGAAGGTCGCATTAGGAAACACGAGGCCTATCTGCGGGTTGCTCTCCATCCGCGCGAGCAGGTGCTCCAGAAAGTCGGGTTCCCAGATATCGTCGGAATCGAGCAGCGCTACGTACTGGCCCCGCGCCTTTCGCAGTCCAAAGTTGCGTGCACTGGCCAAGCCGCCGTTGGGCTTGGAGAGATAGACGATACGGTCTCGGTACGGAGCGATGGCGGCCTCCAGTGGTACCGTATCCGGATCCCCATCGTTGATAACGATAACTTCGCAATCGGACACGGTTTGTCCGAGTGCCGATTGCAAGGTTTCAGCGATATAGGCGGCTGTCCCATACGCTGGAACCAGTACGCTGATTTTCATTGGTGCCTCTCTGCTTGCCGCGTCAGGCGCTGGCTTGTCTGCACTCACGCAGGCATTTCCTGGCTCACCCCGCCGACCGACCGTGGTTGTTGCTGCAGCCGGTAGCGTTCAGCGGCGTTGGCGGCTGCCTGTTCAATCTGCGGTAGTTCTGCGTTAATCGCTGCTTGCAGCGCAATCGTCAGCCCAGCAATGAAGGGAAGGTAGAAGCGGTACCCCAGAGACAAGAAAAAGATTGATGTACAGAAGGAAGCCTGGGAAACCAGAACCAAGGTCACAAGTGAACGCAGACGCCGAACTTCCAGACAATCGCGTGCATTTCGCAACCGCTTGGAAAGCCTGTTCAGGGTAACAAATGCACCCAACGTCCCACCCATCATGAAGAGAAATCCAGGGATCCCTAATTCGCTAGAGACTTGCGTGTAGGCATTGTGGGAAACCTGCCAAGTGCCTCGCTTTCGATTTGCGATCAGATCGTTGCTGTCGTAATCCAGGAACTGGCCCGGGCCCACGCCGAAGAGCGGGTGCGTGAATGTGTGGAGCAGGCTCCGTTGCAACAGATTCATCCGCTGTTGCCGCGAACCCTGCGCTTCACTCGACTCGAGCTCTCCGCCGCCGGGGCCGAAGACGCTCAAAAGCCGGTCTGACGTCGCCTGGGGCAAGACGGGAACTATCAAAAGAAAGGCCAGCGGGAATCCAGCCAGAACCACCGTTCGCTGCAGCGCGCTCCCTTTCCACACTAGCACCAGAACCATCACCAGCAGCGAGACAAACGCTCCGCGCGAACCCGTACCCAGAATCAGGTAGAGTCCATTCCCTAAAACCAGTAGCCCTAACACTCGCCACAGAAATCGCTGATTCGGCCCAAAGATATAAAAGCTCAGAATCGGCAGAACCAGTAACAGATGCGCCGCCATGTCGTTTGCATTGGCGATGGAACTGAAGGCCATATTAAAACGTCCTGCGATATCGAGTTCGGCAAACGACTTGGCCATATATACGTTGACTACGGCCGCCAATGAGATGGCAGCGATCATCTGGTAACATTCCGCCAGCGTTACGACCATCCCAGCTACCAAGAAAAGCATCGGCACTTCGGTGCGGATGTAGGCCGAAGCGATGGAAACCGAGCCGCCGGGCCAGAAGCTGAAGGGAATACAAGCCACCATCCAGACCGTGAACCACAGCCAGCACCACGCCGTCCGGCTCCGCAAGGCCCGCGGCAGCCCCCCCGTCATGAGCAGCAGAAGCAGTGCCGGGGGGCCAATGAGATACAAAATGTAGGTATTGAAACCTAACTTAACCGTTAGCAGTTCATGCAACAAGCTGAACCGGAAAAAAACGAAAGCCAGAGCGAAGTAAAAACCGATTCTCCGGGTCGAGTCGTTTTTTAACTGAAGCCAAGCCTTGTCGGGACCCACCGGTTCGTTGACCGGTTTGAATCCGGCTGTCCCACTTGCCAGACCCGCGCAACGCGGGGTATTTATTTCTCTGCGGAGTACCGGAACTCGCTGGCGAAACGACATTTCTACTCTGATTATAGGGTGCTTCGACCCAGAGGTTTAGGCAGGTCGGCCTTTTTGGTGGAATGAGCCCCGCTCCAGGCGCGGTGTACAGCGCGGTGTACCGCCGGCTAGCGGTTCGCCGTCATCGATGCGGAAGAAGGTGTAACCGAGCGGAACAAGCGGCGCTTCAAGCTCCGCGCCCACTTCCCTGTGCCAAACCTCTAAAGATGATGGCCAGTTTTTGACTCTGAGAACATTCGGCGCAGGCCGGTTAGGGCCTGCCACGAGATAACTGAAACATCTTAATCCAGAAATGTTTTATGCTTGAGGGGTCGCCGAAGTGGGCCCGATTCGAGTGCGGTTTGAGAAGCTGTCGCCATTTCTGGATGAGCGAATAGCGGGATCTGGAACGGTTGGTCGATCGGGTCACGCGTGGAGATCCAGAGTCGGCCCTGCGTTGGACCTGCAAGAGCGTTCGCAAACTGGCTGGTGAACTGGATCTTGCTGGCCATCAAACAAGCCATCGCACGGTGGCTGAGCTACTCCACGAATTGGGTGACAGCCTGTAGGGGTTGCAAGACGCTGGGGGGTGGACACCAAGAAAAAGCAATTGGTGGGTGAATTCAAGAATTCAGGCCGGGATGCCTACGCAGGCTTCAACTGAACCGGTCAATTTATGACGGTCCCTAGGGGCTTTGGCTTCGGCCATCGTCGCCATCAAAGTGTCTTTTCTGGCACGGTGATCTCGCTAGCGCCTGCGGAGTCGCCAAGTGCGATCAACATGGACTAGCCAGCGCCCGGTGAGCGAGGAGGGCGCGCGTATTCGGCACGGGTTCAAACGCAATTACCTTGCCTGAACCTTATAGCTTATCCAAAGGAGAAATTATACGCTTTATGGGCCTTGGGTATGGGTGGGCTATCACCCATGGGTCATGGTTCTCGACCTACTGCCGGTGGTTCCTGGGCGCTGGCACTCCGAGGGTGATGACCCAAGACCTATGGGTCGTGTCTCAAGGATGGCGTGGTTGGCACTGAAAATAGAAGGCTCTTCCAACCGGATAGTCCCGCAAACGTGAGTAGGCGGAATCGAGTGATGCGCGACTCGCTAGAGCGGTGACTTCGTCGAACTGCGGGTCGATGCCAACCGCGACAGCGATATTCCAACACACCTGGGTGTTGATCTAAGACCCATGGGTGCTGGTTACTTCTTGCCTTGCACCGTTTTGTTCTGTGGGCAATTGTGACGGAACCGGACTTACGCGCCCGGTTCATGGCGGTGGCGGCCGATCGCCATCGTCCTCCTGCTCAGATCATCCGTGACCTGATGCGCCTCTACATTGCCGAGAACGAAACGCCCAATGCTTTGACTGCCGAGACCCTGCGCAGAGCTGCGAAAGTGAAGACGTGCTCACGCTTCCAGGGTGTCCAACCTGTTCAAACAATTTGACATCTGATGCGTTCGCCGAGCTTCACCGGGCAGTTCAAACGCGACGTGAAACTGACTGAAAAGCGCGGCAAGGACTTCGGCAAAGGATAGTGCTTATTCTGCGCAAACTGGACTTTCTTGGATTTTAGTCAAAATGCCTAGGTTCGATCGATGTGGCTCCATGGCAGTGGGTGATGGGAAAAACCCACTGGGTCTTGGTCTAAGCATAGTGGATCTATTGGCGTGGTCAACTCAAGGACAACGAGGGGGTGGACAGCGCAGCAAGAAGAGTGCGTCGACGCGCTGCTCAAGCCGGATCGCCTCGGTCCGGGCCAACTCTAGTAGGGCGAGAAATAGGGATATTTTGTTCGGCAGGGAATTGACCTCGTCGAACAACGGATCGACCTCGAGCCATTGTGCTAGCTGCATCTGCTGCAGTTTGCCAGAGGTCCATGCCGCCATTGTCTCTACGGTAGCGCCTTCGTCGGTAGGCTGGTATACAACATCCTCGATTGCGCGCCGAGCGCGGAAGGTGTTGCAAAGGATCTGCGCTTTCTTGCGCAAGGTCCAAAGCGACGCTGGAGCAGCATGGAGGCCAGGCTCGTCGGGGAGAGTCTCCAGATTGCCGGACGTGGAATATGTCTGTTCGGAACTCAAACCACGGCCGGACAGAAAGTCTGTCGCTTGACCGAGTTGCTGATCGCCGAAGCATTTCAGTTCGCGACTCAATTCCAGGGCCAAAACCTCCGTGGGATCAGGTAGAGCAGGATCGCTTGGGAGCAGGGAAGCCGACTTCCAGAAAATGAGCCTTGCTGCCATCTCGATCCACTCCATGCTGAGATTGACATCCAGAGCTGCGGCCTGATCGATATATGCCAGATATTGTTCTGTGATCGGTGCCAGAGGAAGACTCGCGACGGCAAGATCGTTCTTCCGGACAATGTTCAAAAGCAGCTCGAGTGGCCCCTCGTACTCGGGAATACGGACGGCAAAATCTCTCACCGGGGCTTCCTGTTGGTCGTTGCGTCCTCAAACGCGCTCGGATCCTGTGCGGCAATGTCCGCGAGCTCGTCGATGAGCGCCCAGAACTCCTCCGGGTATCGAAACTCACAGACGATGCGTCCCACTTCAATGCGTATTCCCGCTGGAAGGTCTTTGAGCGTTTTGCCTACTTGGAATTCGGCGGAACCAGCAATCCGTCTGTTCCGGGCTACGGTTTCCGCCTGTGCAACGGCAAGGGTTTGGGCAACTTGATGGCGCTGGCGCAAAAAAGTGGCATACGCCGCGCTCAACCGAACGGTCTCCAACTGGGTCAGAAGCGAACTGCGGGGCAGGGAAAGGGCGTCTACGCTGTGGGTCGCTCCGAATTTGTGGAGGAGGCGGATGCTATCCCTGTCGCTACAAGAGAAGAGGGCAGCGATTTCCCGCCGTGCCAAGACGTCGAGGGGCGTCTGACGGATGACATCGACGATAGCGTCGAGACGCAGGAACCAGTTGGGAAAACGGGCCATAAGGCAGTATCGGATACTGCACGAGATGTGGCAAGGTTCTGTCACTAATCGTGCCATACTTGACACCCCAGGAGCCGTAGCGGACCGCCGGGGCTGAATTATGGCCAAAGCTCAAGCTAAGGGCTTGACCCTGCCCGCGGTAGATGGTCTGATTGCAGCCACCGCTCTCCATCACAACCTCACAGCGGTCACACGCAACGTCAGTGATTTTACAGTGGCTGGATTGAGCGTCATCAATCCTTGGGAGGCTTGATTGGACAACCAGTCCGCCACGGCTGCTCTCGAACTGGCTGCGAAAGAAGAGTGCCGTCTACAAGCGGCGGGGCTGGAGCGTTTCCCGGTGCTGATAGCTCGCGCCGGGCAAAAGGCATCTTTTCGGTTCGTGGAATTCTTCACCTGCGAACATCCGCAACCGTAAACACACGCCGCGCTTACGGCCAGGCCACGGGGCAGTTCTTCGCATGGTGCGAAACCAAGAACCTGGAATTGCACCAGCTCAATCCTGTAGCGATTGCCGCTTACATCGAACAGCACTCGGCCGCCGGGCCGACCATAAAGCAAACATCTCGCCGCGCTACGGATGCTCTTCGATCGGCTCGTGATCGGCCAAATTATGTCGGTCAACCCGGCCAGCTCGGTACGCGGCCCCAAGCATGTCGTCAGGAAAGGCAAAACGCCGGTTCTGTCGTCCGAGGATACCTGCATCTTGCTGGACAGCATCAAAGTGTCTGAGATCGTAAAGGCGGAGGATGGGACGGCCGTTCTGGATGGGACTCCGCGATCGCGCTCTCATTGCACTGATGACTTACACGTTTGCCCGCGTCGGCGCCGTGGTCAAGATGAAGGTGAGCGACTGCTAAATTCAGCAGCGTCGCAGTTTCGCATCGCCGCAAACGGTGGGCCGGAGCAGAAGGCAGCCGCGTGACTCCCCCGTTTTTCATGCTCTCCGGGATAAAGCGCGACCGCTTCCATCGCACGTACAGTTCGATTGGGCGTGAGCGAGGGACCGGCGGTCCCTTAGGTAGGAATGGATTTCCAAAGCAATTATTCTTGCGAAAGGGATGGTCACCCGCGTGGACCGAGAACCTTCAGAGGCTCGGGGAGCGCCGAAGCGCAGCGAGAGGCCGAGTAAAGCCCGGTCCGCGTAGCGGAATTCGCCCAACCCGCCGGCTGCTTGACCACTGTTGTCGAATATGACAACATGCCTGCATGGACGGTACGCACTGACGAATGGCGGAAGCCCGCTAAAACACGTTCCCTCTCGTGGGTGAAGGCGGCTCTCAAGGATTTCGGCAAGTTTCCATCTGAGGCTCAGGCTATTTGCCTCACGGCGCTCACGATTGCCGCAGAAGGTGGGAAGGCCGACATCGCAAAACCTTTGCAGGGACTTGGCTCCGGCGTACTTGAGATAGCGCTGCCCTTAGCAGGTGACGCCTTCCGCGTCGTCTACGCGGTGCAACTCGGCGATGACCTCTGGGTTGTCCATGCCTTCCAGAAGAAATCGACCCAAGGCATTAAGACGCCTCAACGGGAGAAAGACCTCATCAAGGATCGTTTGAAGCGACTGAAGGAGATGTTGCGATGAAGGAAAAAATGGAAGTAGTACGCGGCAGCGGCAACGTGTTCCGCGACCTGAATCATCCGGATGCCGATGCCCAGCAATTAAAGGCGATTCTAGCTGCTGAAATCATCAAGGCGCTCGACAAACAAAAATTGACCGTTCGTGCGGCTCATGAGCGCACGGGCATCGCAGCAGCCGACTTCTCACGGATACGGAATGCAGAGCTTGGGCGCTTTACAGTCGACCGTCTGATGTCGATCATCAACAAGCTTGGTTCGCGTGTTGAGGTTAAAATCCGCGTCCGGCGCATTGAGGTTGCGGAACCAATTCCGGCTTAGCGCCCATGGGAAACTCTGAAAGAACGGGGCGGTTCAGAAGTTGAGAGCATGAAAAAGTGGGGGCTCCCCGATTCAGTATTTTAAGAAATCTTGGCTACTCGATGAGCCGCTGGGGAGGAAAGTTCAATCAGCCCCCTGTGTAAGCCGGAACCACCGAAATTTCCGTTACCAACCCTGATCTTCAACCTGCGAGTTCTTTGGTGCGCTCGGCAATGCGTCCACCGCAACGTTGCAGGCCTCGACGGTGTGCTCGTCAACTTGCGGAGCTTGTAGCCGCTTCGCCAATTTCTACAGGCGAATTCCGGCTGGTGATGACCGTTGGCGACTTCAGTTTCCCTTTCCGCCGGATCCCGCCACACGGCCACGACTCCGGCCGAAACTGTGGTGTCACGGAATTCCACGGTGGTGCCGGTTTTGCCGACCGCGTCGAACTGGTACCGAAAGCGGATCGAGCCAGCACGCAGTTCCGTGGGCCAGGCGAATGCACTCGGGATGATCCTGCGGAGCCTGCTTCTTACTGAAGTAGCTCGGCGGAAGCACTATGGGACGCGCCACATCGATCAGCAATGTTCAATTGGCGATTCCGACGAAGTCGAACAGCATTCCGGGGGCAAGGCGAACACGATTCCGGGTTGAAGTCGAACAGCAATCGGAGTGAAACGACGCTGGTGTTTTGATTGTGGAATAAATGTTCGGCTTCGTCAAGAAATAGAGGACTCGCTTACCGCCTCCGGAGCGCAGCGGAGGAAGTAAGGCTGGAGCAGGAAAGGGGTTCGGGGAAAGGGGCGCAGCCTCGTTCCCCGTTCAGCGCGTAGCAACCCCGGCAGAGCTTTACCCTGCCGGCTCTGCACCTCCCCGCTATCCGGGTCGCGTTATGCACCATCCGGTCGAGAATTCCATCGGCCACCGTCGGGTCTCCGATCTGCTCATGCCACTTACTCACCGGCATCTGCGAGGTCAGGATCATCGATCTCGCCTGATACCGGTCTTCGCAGATCTCCCGGAAATCCCGGCGCTCCTGCTCCTTCATCGGCGCCATCGCCCAATCATCAATCACCAGGACATCGATCCGGCTCAATCGCGCCAGCAATGTCCGAAAGCTGCCATCGGCCCGCGCTATTTCCAGGTCCCGGAACAGCGCCGCCGCCCGGACATAGTAGGCCGAATACCCATCGCGGCACGCCTTCTGCGCCAACGCGCAAGCAACGAAACTCTTGCCCACGCCCGTTGGCCCGAGAACGAAAGCATGCTCGTGATCCTTTACCCATCCGGACTCCATAAATAGCGCACGAATCACGCTCTTGTCCCGTCCTATACAGAACGGTTCCGGATTTCCGGATGTGCGTCTGGCCATTGGCGACTTTTACCGGAGAATCGGGCGAACCGACGAAGCGCTTTCCCACTACCGCACCGGACGGCAGACGACCACGCAGCGGGCTTCCATTTCCGCTTATCTGAAGCGAATCGGAGCAACCAATTTCGTCTTGGGAAAGTTTGATGAGGCGCTGAAGGATGCCCAAGGGGCCGTCGCAAACGATAGTAACGATCTCGACGCGGTATTATTGCAGTCCCGCATTATGATCGCGAGCGGGAAGCCTGAACTTGTGAGTCGGCCGTCGGCCTGTTGCAGACACAGGCGAAGGCGAATTCCCAAAATGCGGAAGTTCGATTTCAGCTTGGTTCCGCGCACTTCAAGCGTGAGCAGTGGGTTGAAGCTCGCCATGAATTGACGGAAGCCGTCAGATTGGAGCCGACCGATAGGGCACGATTATTGGCGCTGGCGACGGTCTCCCAGAAAGTGGGTGCCCACGCTGATGTGGTGAAGCATGCATCAGCCGTTTTAGGTCTACAGCCTGACGACGAGGCCGCGCGTTTACTACTCGCCTCCGACGGGACGCGGCAATGAGGCCTTCGCTGCCAGTCGGCGAAATTCATCCATGCTTTGCCTACTCGAAAAGCGTGGCGACTCTCGCCAGCACTTCGTCCAGGATGGGCTCTGGCAGGGTATCCACTTTGCGGGCGCGGCGGGCGGCCAGGTCGATTACGCGCGGTTGATCGCAGCGAACGACGCCGGTGG